>JBBRDN010000325.1:0-1710 GCA_038203875.1 Verrucomicrobiota bacterium | reverse complement strand
GTTCGTAGTCCTGTCCGGCGAGGTGGAGCTGCGCGTCGGCGACCAGGTGGTCGAGGTGGTCCAGCCGGGCGGGCTTTTCGGCGAGCTGGCCCTGGTGGAATCGAGTCCGAGAACCGCGGCCGCCGTGGTCAAGACCGACGCCGTCCTGGTGCCGATCAACGAACGCCGGTTTACCTACCTGGTGGCCAACACGCCGTTCTTCGCCCTGCACGTCATGGGTGTCCTCGCGGGGCGTCTGCGCCGGATGGACGAGAAGTTTCTCTAACAGGCCCGGCGCCCGGGCGCGTGATTGTGACGCCGTATCCGCGCCAGCGATCGAGGAAGTCCTCGCGGGACTCGCGTGATTGGCCCGTCAGCGGATCGGCCACGAGGATGTGGTCTCCGGCGACTTCGCGGATGGTGACCCAGTGGTCGAGCATCAGGCTGTATTTCACGATGACGAGGTGGAAGCCGGGTTGGCGGAGGGCGTCCAGATCTTTCCAATGGCTGATCGAGGCCCTGATGCCGTTGGTGGCGTAGGCTTCGTTGATCGCCTCGGCCAGCATGTCTGGAGGGGTTCCCGTGGCCGAGCTGGTGCGGGCACGCAGGGCCAGATCTCCCTCGCCGGCTTCGATGCCGAGGCTGCGGAGCGCGGTCACAGCGGCTGCGGGGCCGCAAGTATAGTCGGTGTTCTGGAGGCAGACGCCGTTGCCGTCGAAACGTGTGGTGAGCGCGCGGAGGAAGCCGCGGTTCAGGACGCTCGCGAGGCACGGCCAGACGGAATACTGGAATATGGCGAGCACCGTCAGCGCACCCACGACGACGCGTTGCCGCTTCACGGCAAGCTTCGGGATCAAAGAGCAGAACAGAAGTCCGATGGCGAAGCCGGCCGCGAGGTAGCGGATTCGTCCGAGAACGCTCCACGCCATGAATGGAAGCGCCGCCGTCTGCGGCCATCGCGCGGCTGCGCCCAAGGCGAGGATGTAGGCCAGCGGGACGACGTAACCCAGCCACCAGAGCTTCGGGCTCTTGGACAGGCGCAGGCCGATGGCGGCACCAAGGATTCCGCCGGCCGTTGCGACAAGGGTTTCGATCCAGGGATTCATGCAAGGCGCACCTTCTCCATGCCGGAGCCTGGGAGAACTGGCTGCTATCTGGTCTGACCGTTCCTGCGGAAGATCATCACGTGCTGCCAGGGCAACATGCGGAGGGTTTCGTCGAACTTGAGCGGGTGCGGGGCCAGCTCCTTCTTCACCTGTTCCTCGGTCATCTTGTGCAGCTCCTTGATCGGCACGGCGCGGTCTTCGCCGCGATACTCGACTAGCACAAGACGGCCGCCGGGTTTCAATGCGCGGGAAAGTCCGGCCATCATCTCGAAGGGGAACTCCATTTCATGGTAGACGTCGACGATCAGGATCGTGTCGACGGAGCTGTCCGCGAGCTTCGGATCGGACTCGGTGCCGAGGACGGGACGGATGTTGTGGATGCCGGCCTGGGCGGCCTTGTTCGTGAGGATGGTGAGCATCTCCTGCTGGATGTCGGTGGCGTAGACGAGGCCGTTCGTGCCGACGGCCCGGGCGATCAAGCGGCTGTAGTATCCCGAGCCCGCGCCGATGTCGGCCACCGCTTCGCCGGGCTGGAACTTCAGCGCCTTCAGGAGCAGGTCCGAACGCTCCTCCTCCTGGCGCTCGGTCCGTTCGAGCCAGGAAGCGCCATGGTAGGTCATGAACT
>JBBRDN010000324.1:0-2136 GCA_038203875.1 Verrucomicrobiota bacterium | reverse complement strand
GTCGGTCAGAGCTTTTTCGGCTATGGACTGTTTTGACCGCAGATCGGCCATCGCCTGTTCCTGTCCTGCGGCGAAGACTTTCATCGTCGGCTTCTCGTCGTCGCTGTCGGCGTCCTCGGTGGAGTTGAGGAAGGCCATCGTCCGGTAGTAGTCCGTCATGGTGAACGGGTCATACTTGTGGTTGTGGCACTGGGCGCAGCTAATGGTCGTGCCCATCCACACGGCGTAGGTCGTGTTCACCCGATCGACAACGGCCTCATAGCGGAACTCCTCGTTGTCCGTGCCGCCCTCGGTATTGGTCATCGTGTTGCGATGGAACCCGGTCGCGACCTTCTGGTCCTGCGTGGCGTCCGGCAGGAGATCTCCCGCCAATTGTTCGACGGAGAAGCGGTCGAAGGGCAGATCGCGGTTCAGCGCGTTGATGACCCAGTCGCGGTAGGGCCACATGGAACGGCGGTTGTCCTTCTCGTAGCCCTGGGTGTCGGCATAGCGCGCGAGGTCGAGCCAGGGCCTCGCCCAGCGTTCGCCATGGCGCGGCGACGCGAGCAGCCGGTCCACCGCGCGTTCGTAGGCATCCTTGGAACGGTCCTTCTCGAACGCGGCCACTTCCTCCGGCGACGGCGGAAGCCCGACCAGATCCAGGGAAACCCGGCGGAGGAGCTGTGCGCGGTCGGCCTCGGGACTCGGCTTGAGTTTCTCACGGCGAAGGCGGTCGACTACGAAGGCGTCGACCGGATTCTTCGTCCATCGACGGTCGGAGGAAGACAGCTTGGGCTCGGGAGGACGCTGCGGTTTGACGTAGGCCCAGTGCGGCTTCTGCACCATCGCGGCGTCGGCAGGCCAGACGGCCCCTTGGTCGATCCAACCCCGCAACAGGCCGATCTGCTCGGACGTCAGCCGCTCGCCTTTCGGCGGCATGGCCGCGTCGGGATCGAGCCCGGCGACGACGTGGACCAGGTAGCTCTCCGCACTCTTGCCGAGGATCACGCCGACTTTCCCCGAATCGCCTCCGGTCAGCAGATCGTCGAGCCGATCGAGCCGCATGCCTCCCTTGTGTTTCTTCGCGTCGTGGCATTCCAAGCAGCGGCTCTCGAAGATCGGCTGGATGTGCTTCTTGAAATCCACCGGCTCCTTCGAGGCAGCCGGCAACGTGGCCGACGTGGCGGCAGAGGCCGGCGAACTGAATAGCAACAGGGCCGGAACGAGGACGCTTAGGGTGAGCAGACAGGCACGCATGGCTGGGATGTTTCTGACGTAGGAAGCTGGCACAGATTCAACCGGATCGACAAAGGGATTTCGGGGAACCGCCCTGCGGAGTGGCGGCTCCGCAGCCAGACTGCGCTACGGCGAAAACCCGGCAGAATTTCCCGTGGCCGACATGCGTCCATCTGCCAGTCTTCTCGCAACCCCATGACGTTTCGCACCGCAACCCGCTGGCTGATGCTCCTGACCACCATCGGAGCCTTGATCGGCTGGCCCTCGGCCCAGGCGGCGAATCCCGCCGCGACGCCGGAAAAGGTCAGCTTCAACTTCGACATCCGCCCGATCCTCTCCGACCGCTGTTTCTTCTGCCACGGGCCAGACGACGGCAAACGCAAAGCCAAGCTCCGTCTCGACACCGAGGACGGCGCCACCGGCCCGCGCAAGGGCGGTCCCGCCATTGTCCGAGGCAAGCCCGACGAGTCCGAGCTGATCAAACGCATCCTCTCCACCGATCCCGAGGAGATGATGCCCCCGCCCGAATCGCACCTCAGCGTGACCGACGCCGAGAAGGCTTTGCTCAAACGTTGGATCGAACAAGGCGCGCCCTGGGGCAACCACTGGGCCTTCGAATCCATTCGCAAGGTTTCGCCGCCAAAGGTCTTCGCCAAAGCGTGGCCGAAGAACGACATCGACCGTTTCGTCCTCGCCCGTCTCGACCGCGAAGGCCTCAAGCCGCAGCCCGAAGCCACGAAGGAACGGCTCATTCGCCGGCTGTCCTTCGACCTGACGGGCCTTCCCCCTTCTGTTGAAGAGATCGATGCCTTCCTCGCCGACACGTCGCCGAAAGCCTACGAGAAGGTCGTCGATCGTTTGCTCGCTTCGCCGACTTACGGCGAACGCATGGCGAACGATTGGATGGATCTCGCCCGCTAC
>JBBRDN010000323.1:0-2172 GCA_038203875.1 Verrucomicrobiota bacterium | reverse complement strand
AAGGCAAGGAAGGGATGCCGCGGACAGACGGATGCAACGGGCCGTTGTCGTTGGAGTAGGGAATGCCGGCGAAGACATCGAAACCCTGCCGGGTCGGCATAAACTTCGGCTGATGTCCGAGATGCCACTTGCCGAAGGCCGCCGTGGCGTAGCCGCGCCGTTTGAGCAGCTTGGGTAGCAGGTCTTCATCCGGCGAGAGGCCGTTGGTGCTGGTGTGGTTCAACGCGCCGGAAAGACCGAGGCGGTTCGGGTAGCATCCGGAAAGGATCGCCGTGCGCGACGCGGTGCAGACGGCCTGCGCGACGATGAAGTTGGTGAAACGAATTCCTCCGGCGGCCATGCGGTCGAGATGCGGCGTCGAGATTCCTCGTGCGCCGTAGCATCCGAGGTCCGAGTAGCCGAGATCGTCGGCGACGATCAGAACGATGTTGGGTGGACGGGAAACGGCTGCACGCCCCGACGAAGCGGAAACGGCAACAAGCAGTGTGCAAGCGAGCAGGCGGACCAAGGCCAGGGATCGGTGTCTCATGGGTGGCGGATCTGTCGGTGAAGCTATCGTGTGGCCGGCGGGATGTCTTGGCGGAAGGTGCCGTCGAAATCGATCAGCGGCTTCGGGTTCTCCACGTGGCCGATGTCGCAAGGTTCGTGGTTTTTCATTCAACGCGGCCGTTGAATCAGCGAAGGGTCAGCTTGAGGCGTCGGAAATCCATGACGCTGCCGCCGGGAATCTCCAGGGCCTTCAACGCCAGCCGTCCGCGACCGGCCTTGAGGTCAATGGATCCGAGAGCGAGCGGCTTGAACGGCTTCATCCGGGACTCGACCAGAGGACGGGGGATCGTGTCCTGATCGGTGTAGAGCGGCGGATCCCAACCGGGCGTCACCGTGCCGACGAGGGTGGCGTCGCCCATGCGCAGTTCGATCTTCGAACCGGCGTCGGCCAGCGGACAGGTGTAGTCGATCACGACGTCGTAAGTTCCGGCGGTCTTCACTTCGACATCCCAGTAGATCGTATCGCCGGTGGCCTTCCAATTGACGAAGTAGGAGCTGTTCGGCGCGTTCGCGCTGCGTCGGATGCCGCCCGTGGAAAGGCCGTCGCGTGCCGGAAGCTGGGTAATGGGGAACTCGCGATAACCCACGGTAAACGGCCGGGTGTCCTGCGCCTTCGCCTCTTTCAAGACGTCGCGCCGCCAGGCGGACACGGCCTCGCCGAGTTCACGGGTGATCTGCGGATTCTCGGAGGCGACATCGGTGGTTTGATTGGGATCCTTCTCCATGTCGAAGAGCGCGCCCCTCGCATCGAGGCGATGGCGGGAGGTGCGGACGCTAACGGCGTTGTTCCAATGCGAGAAGATCATGCGATCCGGCAGGGTCGCCGCGCCGCCGAACAGGTGGCTTGAGAGGTCAAGGCCGTCGACGGGCGATGGCGACGCGGGTTTGACCGAGGCCATGGCGCAAAGGGTGGGCATGAGGTCGATGGAGGAGGCGATTCCCGCCAGTTGTCTTCCCGGTGGAATCTTTCCGGGCCAGCGGACGAAGAGCGGCGAACGTAGGCCGCCTTCGTCGGTCGAGCCCTTGATCCCCTTCATGCCTCCGTTCCAGCGCGGGGTGTTGGGGCCGTTGTCGGAGAAGTAGACCACGATGGTGTTGGTCGAGAGCCCGAGTTCGTCCAAGCGCCGGACCACGCGGCCCACGTTGCGGTCGAGGTTCTCCGTCATTGCGAGAACGCAACGCGTCTCGTCGTCCTTCTCCTTCCCGCTTCCCCGCTGCGTGATCCCGCGCTCGCGGAAGCGCGCCCAGTCCTCCTTCGGCGCGGCCCAGGGCGAGTGCGGGGTGTTGAACGGCAGGTAGCAGAAGAAGGGCCGATGGCGGTTGGTCTCGATGAATTGCAGCGCGTGGTCGGTGAAGTCGTCAGCGATGTAGCCGCGCCCGCGCACGTCGCGGCCGTTGTATTCGAGGGGCGGGTTGAAGTATTCGCCCCAGTGCCCCGAGGTGAAGCCGTAGTATTCGTCGAAGCCCCGGGCGTTTGGATGGTAGGGCCATTGGCTGCCGTTGTGCCACTTGCCGAAAGCTCCCGTGGAATAGCCTGCGGCCTTGAACGAATCGGCGATCGTCTTCTCGTCGAGATTCAGGCGCTCCTGGCCGGTGGAAACTCCGCGGACGCCGGTCCGTGGA
>JBBRDN010000322.1:0-2192 GCA_038203875.1 Verrucomicrobiota bacterium | reverse complement strand
ATGAAGCTCCCCGTCGCGCCCATGGCCATGCCGGGCCGGACGAAGATTGGCTGACGCCTTCCATTTCCGAAAACTGATTGACCGACCAGCATGGGAGATCACGCAACGATCCGGAACGCGGCCATCCGCTACTGGGAACGTCGGCGAATTGCCTACAACGCCGCCTTGGTCCTTCCAGCACTCCTAGGATACGGGATCGGTGGCGGAATCTCGGCGGCTGTCGGCGATCAGCGACACCTCGGGGTCGGTCCGGTAGCGGCATTGTTCTTTGCTTCAGCCATCGCAGCCAACCTCTGCTTCAGCTTTGGCTACGCCCTTGAGTTTTGGTTTGGAACCGATGATCCCAACTCGCGCTGGCCGCGTTTCTGGCGACCCATGATCGTGGTGATGGGAACTGTGTTATCCATGCTGCTCGCCCTTGCAGGCGGCCGGAACATTGGATGGCTCGAGTATGCCTACCGATGAGCGACGCCCTGTTAGAGGATCGAGCTCCTTCATCAACCCGACCACGACGAATTCCTCCTCTTCCCGAGCCCCGTAGGGCCGAACTGTTGATGAAACGTGTCGCAGAATAGCTCTCCCAAGCTTGGTAGGAGCGCCCTGAACAGGTGGCTCCTCCGGAGCCAGACATGCGGAGGACCGAGTGTTTACGACTGTAGGGTTGATTGATTGCGCCCACGGTCGAATTGAGAAGCCCTTTGGCCTTCGGGTTTCGTCATTCCTCCGCCTACACGGGATTCAGCTCCCTCAACCGGATGCAGGTCGCGGAATGCTTTCCATCGTCGAGCGAATCGAACTGCGGTGCGGAGGCCTTGCAGGCGTCGATGGCGAAGGGGCAACGCGGATGGAAGGTGCAGCCGCTGGGCGGGTTCATCGGCGACGGCGGATCGCCGGGCAGGATGATGCGTTGGCGGGCGCGCTCCTTCTCCGGATCGGGCAGGTGCACCGCGCTGACCAGTGCCTTGGTGTAGGGATGCAGCGGGCGGTCGAAGACTTCGGCGGCTTCGCCCAGCTCCACGATGCGGCCGAGATACATCACGGCGATCCGGTCGGAGATGTGTTTCACCACCGAGAGATCGTGCGAGATGAAGATCAAAGTCAGCCCCAGCTCGCGGGAGAGCTTATGTAGCAGGTTGATGATCTGGGCCTGGATGGAGACGTCGAGGGCCGAGACCGGTTCGTCGGCCACGATGAGCTTGGGTTCCACCGCGAGCGCGCGGGCGATGGCGATGCGTTGGCGTTGGCCGCCGGAGAATTCGTGCGGATATTTTTTGATGAAGCGCGGGGCCAGACCGACCTTCTGCATCAGCCGGCTGACCGCTTCGGGCATGTCGCCGTCGGCGATGGGCTTATGCGTTTTGATGGCCTCGGCCAGCGTGTCGTAGACCGTCATGCGCGGGTTCAACGTCGCGTAGGGGTCCTGGAAAATCATTTGGAAGTCCGACCGCGCGGCGCGCAGCGGGCGACCCTTGATCGCGGAAAGGTTCTTGCCCGCCAGCACGACGGTTCCTTCCGAAGCCGGGATCAGTTGGAGAATGGTGCGGCCGAGGGTGGACTTGCCGCAGCCGGATTCGCCGACCAAGCCGAGGATCTCGCCCTGGCGGAGCGTCAGGTTCACGCCGTCGACGGCCTTCACCACGCCGATGCGCTTCTTGAAGATCACACCCCGCTCGACCGGGAAGTGGGTCTTGACGTTGGTGAGTTCGAGGAAGGTGCTCATGGCATTATTCTCCGACAGACCGGCAGGTGGCTTCGATGAGATCCGGCGCGATGTAGGCTCCGCCCCTGGCTTGCAGTTCGACCAAAAGAGGCCTGACCGCCGCGATCAACCCACGTTCGCGGGCCAGCAGGACAACGCCCAAGAGACCGATGATCTTGAGACGCCTCTCATGGGCGATCCGGCGTCCTCGGCGTTCGTCGATGAGGAGGAAGTCTGCCTTCAATTCTTCAGCCAGCACGATGGCCTCCGATTCTCCACGCCCGAGAAGCGCCCCGAGCAAGTCCGCCTTCGAAGCATCGGTGATCTCCACCTTGCGCAAAAATCCCGGCAAAGACGGATGGCTCCTCAACAGCTCTTGAAAAACGGCGGTCGGGACAAGCACCTCGCCGAACAAGTCGGCCAAAAGCCCTTCTCGGCCCGCTTTGATCAGCGTGGTGATCGCGGTGGTGTCTGAGACGACGATCATCGGGCC
>JBBRDN010000321.1:0-2376 GCA_038203875.1 Verrucomicrobiota bacterium | reverse complement strand
CGGGGTGAGACATTCGATCGCACCTGTCCGGAATTGTAGAGTCGTCGATCACCTGGGCCGTTCTTCGCGCCGGGTCCGCGAACCCAATCCGGGGAGTTTGTCGCGACCGATTGATTGGTTCCGGTGACGTAGTTCGTTCCGCTGGGATAGTTGATGCCGCTGGGATAGTTGGTTCCAAGCCGGTTGGTGATCCCGCTGGGGTAGTTCGTCCCGGGCGGGTAGGTGAGCCCGCGGGACATGTTGGTTCCGACTGGCCGGCCCGTCCAAGGAGGCACCGGATTGGTCGGGGTGAGATTTTGGGCCTGGGCCGCCATCGCGCAGGCGAGGGCGAGGAACGGGGTGGTTGCATGGAAGATTTTCATTTTTCGGATCGGATAAACCGTGGGGAAATGTGCTGCGGCCGAGTCGCCCCGGCCGCAGTTGTTGCCTTCGCTTTCGGCTACGGGCGCGTTCCGCTCAGGGCGGCCTCGGGCGTATGGGCGCCGCGGTGAGCCGCCTGGGTCTCCTTCGGGGTTGAAGCCTCTCCGGTGACGCAGATGTCCTGGGCCCCCGCGATGGTGAAGATGTCCTTGGCCCGGGTAATCTCCTCAGAGTTCTCAGTGTGGACCGAGATAAGGATGTTCCCGGCCTTGACCTTGCCCTCATAGCGCTTGGCCTCGATCTCCGGAATGCCGAGGCCGATGAGCCCGCCGGCGATGCCGCCGACGGCCGCACCGACGGCGGCTCCGCTCAACGCGGCGATGATGGGGCCGGCCGCGATGAACGGTCCGACACCCGGAATGGCCAGGGCGCCGATGCCGGCGATCCAGCCGAGGGCGCCGCCGATGACGCCGCCCGTGCTCGCGCCGGCAACGGCTCCTTCGGGGGCCTTGGTGTTCTTCTCATGGGCGAAATCACGGGTCGTATCCTTGTCGGGGAACAGGACGGAAATGTCGTTGTTGGAGAAGTCGGCCGTTTTGAGGCGGTCGATGATCTGGTCCGCCTGGCTGCGGGACGTGGCGATGCTGAAGACTGATTTCTTTGACATGGGTGTTTTGTTTTCTTTGGTTGGACCGTGTTGAGGAATGGATGGATTGGAGCTCCGGAGCGGCTCACTTCACGTCGATCTGGTTGTCGACGTTTTCGACGAGGGCGATGTTGCCGGCGATCTGCCCGATCAGGCGTTTCTCGTCCGCCGTATTGACGGGACCGCGAAGGGTGACGCGCCCCTTGTTGGTGATGATCTTCACGTTCTGGGCGTTCACCGACATGTTCTTCCCGGCAACGATTCCCTTCCGGATCTGAGCGGTGGTGTCGATGTCCGCCTGGCTGTTGCCCTGGTCCAGCGGCGTGAGGTTCCGGCTGCCGCGGTCGCGGACGTTGCGCACGGTGTTGTCCGCATCCGCCGTCACGTTGGTCGTGAAGTAGGGCTCGACCTTGTAGGCGCGGTAGATTCCGCCGGCATGGTCGGGTTGGCTGAAGTCCGGCCACTCGTTGGCCTTGAAATGCGGGGACGCGGCGAGCATCTCCTTCGAGGCGTCCAGCTGGAGCGCGTCGCGATCCGACGTGAACCGAAGCGCGCCGGGCGGGACGGCGCTGAGTTCATCGCCGATGCCGATGAAGCCTCCCGAGGAAATGACGACGGCGACAATCCGTCCGGAGGCCAGGTCGATCAGGAGGTTCTCCACTTTGCCCAGCTTCTCGTCCTGGAGGTTTTTCACCGATGTCCCCACGAGCTTGCCGGCCCTCTGGAGATGGCTCAGGCGTGCCGCCGGGATCATGGACAGGCTCCGGCTTCTCACGCGGTCCTTGTCCCATGCGCCGCCTGCGTCGCGTCCGATTTTGACGGCGGCGGCGTCGGCCGCGGCATCAGCGTCGCTCTTGTGGACGAATTGGAACGCGGGCCCTTCTCCGTGGTAGGTGTAGACCGCCGTCAGGTGATCCGAGTCCGAGTATTCAGCCCACTTGGAGTCGTCGAACTTGGGCGCGCCTTTCAGCTTGGCCACGTCCGAGTCCAGGTGGACGACCTTGTTGGTGGCGTCGTAGTGCAGGGCCGTGGGAGGAACGGCGAGCAGGGTCTCGCCGATGCCGATGAACCCGCCGGTTGACACGATGACCTGGACGATTCGTCCGGATTCCAAGTCGACCGCGAGCTCTTCGACCCGGCCCAGCTTCTCGTCCTTGTAGTTCCTGACGACCAGGCCGATGACGTCGCTGGCTTTGGCGGCTCCGTTGAGGCGATCCATGCGGCGTCCATGGGCCATGCTTTGATTCGAGTAGTCCGGGTGGTCCGTCCCGGGTTCGGCAGCGGGCTGGGCCAGTGCGGAAAATGTCAGGACGGAGGCGGCGGACGTGGTGATGATGAGGTGGAGTCGTGGTTTGATTTTGGTATTTTGT
>JBBRDN010000320.1:0-2437 GCA_038203875.1 Verrucomicrobiota bacterium | reverse complement strand
CCTTCGGAGAACCCTTGCCGCAATTCTTGCGGCACCGCCCGGAAATGACTTGGGCGCGATGCACTTCGGGCGACGCTTTCCACTCGGCCACTCGCGGTTCGGTTGTGGCCTTTCGGCATCAGTGCCCGCCTAACAGGAGTTAGGGAAGACGTCTGTAATCAAAATCAACTGCTATGAATCTGCCGGCAGCGTATGCTCCGGTATGCTCAGGATCAACCAGCAACGCTCCGCAGCGGGGGCCAAGAGCTACTTCGAGGAAGGCTTGGCCCGAGAGGACTACTACACCCACGATGCCATCGTTGGCAGGTGGGGTGGGAGGGCTGCCGAACGCCTGGGGCTCACTGGCGAGGTGACGAAGGAAGCGTTTCTCAGACTCTGCGACAACCTGAATCCGAACACCGGGCGGACCCTGACGGCCCGGACGCGGGGGAACCGAACGGTCGGGTACGACTTCAACTTCCACGCCCCGAAGTCTCTGTCACTCCTCTACACCCTCACCAAGGATGAACGACTGCTCCAGGCCTTCCAGGACGCCGTGCGGGCGACCATGCAGGAACTGGAGGCCGATGTCAAGACGCGGGTGCGGAGCGGCGGGCAAAACTCGGAGCGTACCACTGGCAACCTGGCCTTCGCCGAGTTCGTCCATCTCACGGCCCGGCCGGTTGGGGGAATTCCGGACCCTCACTTGCACGCCCACTGCTTTGTCTTCAACGCCACTTACGACTCGGAGGAAAGCCGTTTCAAGGCGGCACAGTTCCGGGAAGTCGTCCGGGACGCCCCGTACTTCGAGGCGGCATTCCACTCCCGGCTGTCGAAGGCGGTTTCAGACCTGGGGTTGGCCGTCGAGCGCACCAAGGCGGGATGGGAAGTAGCGGGCGTGGAAAGGGCGACCCTCGACAAGTTCTCCCGCCGCACCGCGCTGATCGAGGATCTGGCCCGCGAGAAGGGCATTACCGATCCTGCTCAGAAAGCAGGGTTGGGGGCGAAGACGCGAGTGAAGAAGGGGGAGGCCCAATCGCTCGACACGCTCCGCGCGGAATGGAAGGGGCGACTCACTCCGTTGGAGCGGGATGGCATCCGGGACGTTCTCGCTGGCCGCGCTAACATCCCGGAAGCTCCGATCAGTGTCGGTCAGGCCGTCGATCACGCCCTCGCGCACGGGTTCGAGCGCTGTTCGGTGGTGGCCGAGCGCCGGTTGCTGGCGACAGCCTTGAAGCGCGGGTACGGGTCGGTCGTGCCCGAAGAGGTGAGCCGCGAATACGGCTCCCGGCACGAGGTGATCCGCAAGGCATGGGGAGAGCAGACGTTTGCCACCACGCGGGAGGTTCTGGCCGAGGAGGCCGCCGTACTCGCATTTGCCCGGAACGGCCGGGGCACATGCGCCCCCATTCGGCCGGATGCGCACGAGTACAACGCGGCAGGTCTGAACAGGGATCAGGAACAGGCCGTCCGCCACGTGCTTGCTTCGACCGACCGGGTCATGCTCATCCGGGGTGCTGCCGGCACCGGCAAGACGACGCTGCTCAAAGCCGCCGCCGCCGAGATCGCCGAGGCCGGCATGGTTGCGCATGTCTTCGCTCCGACCACCGAAGCCTCGCGGGTGGTCCTCCGCAAGGACGGGTTCGCGTCGGCCGACACCGTTGCCCGATTGCTCGCCGACCCGAAGTTGCAACAGCGGATGCAGGGACAGGTCATCTGGGTGGACGAGGCAGGACTTCTCGGTACGAAGGATCTCCGCTCCTTGTTCCGCGTTGCCGAAGCACAAGATGCCCGCGTGGTGCTGATGGGCGACGAGCGCCAGCACGGCAGCGTGCCGCGCGGCGACGCTTTCCGTTTACTGCAAACCCACGCCGGGCTGAGTGCCGCCACGGTCGGGACGATCCAGCGGCAGAAAGGGGAATACAAGTTAGCCGTCGATGCATTCGCCCAGGGCGACCACGAGCAGGGATTCGAGCGGCTCGACCGCCTGGGTGCGATCCGTGAGGTCGCAGACGACACGCGCTATGTGGAACTGGCCGCCGGGTACCTGACCGCTGTTCGAGAAGGGAAGTCCGCTCTCGTCGTTGCTCCGACCCACGCCGAGGGCCGGGCAGTCACTCTCCGCGTTCGCGAGGAACTTCGCTCCGAAGGACGCCTGACGGGTCAGGACCGCGCCGTCCTCCAACTCACTTCGCACGGGAAGACGGCGGCACAGCGGGCCGACCCGATGAACTTCCAACCGGGCGACGTGGTGCGATTCCACCAGAACGCGCGGGGCGGGTTCAAGAAGGGCGACGCGCTCACCGTCTCAGGACGAAATGCGAGCGGCCACGTTCTGGTTCGTCGTGGTCGATCTCGGGCGATACCCCTCCCACTCGATCAGGCCAACCACTTCGACGTGTACGAGCGACGGGACTTGCCAATTGCCGTCGGCGACCGCATCCGCATCACCCAGAAC
>JBBRDN010000319.1:0-2501 GCA_038203875.1 Verrucomicrobiota bacterium | reverse complement strand
GCTCGTCTGGACTTCGCACGCGGCGTCGCCGGAGACGCCGCCGCCCTGGCCCGGCGACGAATGGCGGCGTGAACGGCGCATCATCGACCTCCATCAGCATGTCGATGCCACCGAGGAACACATGGCGCGTTGGCTGCGGATCATGGACCGCGCGGGCGTGGGCATCGGCGTGAACCTCAGCGGTGGCACGGTCACGGCCAAGCCCGGCCAACTCTCGGCCTTCGAGAAGACGAAAGCCCTCGCCGACCGCATCGCGCCCGGACGTTCGGCCCACTACTTCAATCTCGACTACGCCGGCTGGGACGAACCCGACTTCGCCGAACGCGCGGTCAAGCAAGTCGAGCGGGCCCGCGAACTCGGTGCCGCCGGGCTCAAGGAATACAAACGTCTCGGCCTCTTCCTCCGCGACGCCAAGGCCGAGTTGATCAAGATCGACGATCCGAAGCTCGATCCCGTCTGGAAACGCTGCGGCGAACTCGGCCTGCCCGTCAGCATCCACGTCGCAGATCCGCGCGCCTTCTGGCTGCCCTACACCCGGCAGAACGAACGCTGGACCGAGCTGAAGGACCACAAGAGCTGGTGGTTCGGCGATCCGAAGCAGTTCCCCTCGCGCGAGACGCTCCTCGCCGCGCTCGACCGCGTCATCGCCCGGCATCCGAAGACGACCTTCGTCTGCGTCCACTTCGCCAACAACGCCGAGGACATCGACTGGGTCGACCGCAAGCTCGACGAGCATCCCAACATGAATGCCGACCTCGCCGCGCGCATTCCCGAACTGGGCCGGCACGATCCCGAGAAGCTCCGCCGCCTCTTCATCAAGCATCAGGACCGCATCTTCTTCGCCACCGACTTCCAGGTTTACGGCAAGCTCATCCTCGGCAGCTCCGGCGACGCAGAACGCCCGACTGACGACGATGCCGTCGAATTCTACCGCAAGGAATGGCGCTGGCTGGAAACCAACGACCGCGACTGGCCGCACATGACTCCCATCCAAGGCGAATGGAACATCAGCTCCATCGGCCTGCCGCCCGAGGTCCTGCGGAAGATCTACTTCGACAACGCCCGCCTGCTCCTCGCCCGGGCGATGCCCTTCACCACGCTCAAGGCCAAACGCATCGCCCGCGATTTCCAGCCCGACGGCGTTCTCGACGAAGCCGAGTGGGCCACCGCGACGCCCTTCCGCCTCGACCAGCATTCCGGCACCGGCCGCGCACGCCCGGATGTGGCCACGACGGTGCGGACGCTTTGGTCGGATCGGTTCCTCTACCTCGCCTACGAGTGTCCGTTCACCACGCTGACCGACTTCGGCCCGGCGGAACCCGGCGAACGCGTCCGCAAAGAAGGTTCGCTCTGGGACAAGGACGTCGTCGAATTCTTCTGCGCCTCCGACACGAACCGGCTCACGCACTACACCGAATACGAATGGGCGCCGAACAACGAAGCCCTCGACCTCCGGCTGAAAGACCGCGCCCCCGACTTCGCCTGGAGCAGCGGCATGGAATGGCGGGTGAAGGTAGATCAAACCCGCAAGGTCTGGACCTGCGAAGTCCGCATCCCGCTGAAGGCCGTTGGCGAAACCGCGCCACAACCCGGCACACTGTGGCGGGCCAACCTCTACCGCCTCGACCGCGCCCACAACGCCGCCCTCGCCTCCAACCCCGTCCTCACCGGCACCTTCCACACCCCCGACCGCTTCGGCTGGTTGGAGTTCGTGGAATGAATGACGAGTTCGAGTTGGAACAAGTCTGCAAATCCAAAACCCTTTCATTGACGATCAGCGCAGAATCGAAGTCCCTTCCGATCATGGCTCAAGGCAATGCGAGGATAAAAATGATCGCCGTCTGTGCCGCCATCACGGTTTTGGTCATATCATGCGTGGCGTTCCTTGCGCTGTTTCTTAGCGCGCTGCGGGCTTATCCGCTACCCGGCACGCTACCCAGTTTTGTTACTATCCATTTGCGCAGTTCTGAAATGCAGGACCGCTGTCGCAATGTTGCATCGAATTCCTGTTTCGGATTTTCAGGAAAAACTGACTCGAGAGAAGCAATCAAGACCATGGCAGATCTTTTCGAGAAGATGCCTGACAATCAGACCTACGCTGGCGGGTCTCTTGAATCCACGACGAACGGCTGCGTGGTTGAGTTGTATTGGGTCACCGGTCGCGACTATTGCAGACTCATTGTTGAGCCTTTCAATCATCAGGATAAGAAGCCGATCGAGCGTTTTCCCAGCGAGACGATAACGAAGATAGGAACTGGTCTCTGGATTGGTTGGTAGGAAACGACTCACACGTCATGTTTTCAGCCCGTTCGGTTTGGGTGGCTACCGGCATTGGTCTCCGGGATGGCCACACACCGACCATGAGGCCGTCACGCCGTTTGACTCGTCTCGTCGGCCTTCGTAGCGTCCTTGCATGACGGCTGCCCAGATCATCGAAGAAATCGTGGCTCTGCCTCCTTCTGAGCGGGCCGCAGTGATCCGTTTCACCCGCAGCATCGACA
>JBBRDN010000318.1:0-2505 GCA_038203875.1 Verrucomicrobiota bacterium | reverse complement strand
GTGCCCTGTCGATCAGCCCATCAATGGAGTTGGTGGAGGCCGCATTGAACCCGCGGTTCATCCGGTCGTAACGCTCGTTCGCCGAGATGTTGAAATCCCATCGAAGCCCGAGGTTCAGCGTGAGACGGCTGGTCACTCTCCAGTCGTCCTGCACCCAGGGCGCGAAGTATTTGTAAAGGTATGTGGGAAACAGATTGTTCGAGATGCCGCCGCTCGTAGGCGCTCCCATCAGCCAGGATGCGATGGAATTACCGCTGAGCGCGTCGCCAAGGGCGAAGTCCCGTTGCGTGAACTGGCGTCCGCTGCGGAACATAAAGTTGTTGCCGGTGATCTGACGGCTGAGCTGAATCCAGCGCATATCCACACCGCCTTTGATGAAATGGCTGCCCTGGACCTTGGTCACATTGGGATGGAAGGCGAACGTGTTCGTATTGGTTTGCGCGGGCGTGCGGCCCATGCCGATGTAACTGTCAAAATTGTAGAGACCGAAGTTCGGCTGCTTCGCATTCGGGATCTGCCGCGCCACCGAAGCCGGGAAGCCGAGTGTTGTTATGTCGAAGCCGTCGTTGGGGTTGGCGGCATCCAACTGGTAGGACAGGCGCGCGTTGAAGATGAACGTGGGGCTGGGCGTGCTGATCCAATCGAGGACTTCCGCGGTGTTCCACCGCACGTGCGGATACCACCCCTGGGTGCCGGGACTGCGGAAGATGCCGTTGTACGATCCGCCGTACACTCGGTCATTGTTCGCGTGCCGGAAGAAAAACCGGTGGTTGCTACCGAGGTTCTGGTCGTACTTCGCTGCGATGAGATTCTGATCACGTTGCCAAAGGGCGGCTACGTTCCAGTGTTCACCCGCCGCTTCGCCACCGCGCCCGCAGTCGAGGGCCCAGTCTCAGTCGCGGTCCTGCCATTTGTGAACCTCGGCTCGCGCGGCGAGCATGAATACCTAGGCGACAGCCTGACAGAGGAACTGATTCACCCGTTGGCTCGTGTAGGCGGCTTACAGGTCATCGCACGAAGTTCGGTGTTCCAAACCAAGAGCAGGACTGGCGATGCGTGCGACGTGGGCAGGCGGTTAGGTGCCCGATACGTTCTGGAGGGCAGTGTGCGCCGGCCAGATCGCCCGACGCCGAGCAAGGGATTCTAGCTGGCAAACGATACCTGATCCACGACCGCGATCCCCTGTTTACCGGTGAGTTCTTGAGCACCATCGCCGCTGCAGGAGTGGAATCCGTAAAGCTACCGCCGAGATCACCGAATTTGAACGCCTACGCGGAGAGATTCGCACGAAGCGTTCAAGAATCGTGCCTGGAGCGGATGATCTTCTTCGGCGAGGGCTCATTGCGAAGGGCCATCTAGAACTTCGTTGCCCCCTATCACACTGAGCGCAATCATCAAGGATTGGCCAACCAACTCATCAACCCCGAGGGAGGCCTGGACAGTGCTGGCGAGGTCCAGCGGCGGCAACGACTGGGCGGGATGCTGAACTACTACTATCGCGCTGCTGCTTGAGCCGGAACGGCGGAAATCCTCGGCGATTCGGACTGGGCTGAAGACCCCGCCCGACGACCGGACGGCGCTGGCATTGAGCGCCGACCGGCAGCATACGGACTTCACACACAGCATCGGCTCGATTTTGAGCACGTCAAGCCCAAAGTTCGGTATTCGGACCATACGCGGTTGAGGTTGACGGCTACTCGAGCCAAGCCGCTACGCTGTTCGTTCAATAACCATTGTCCGGCCATAGCGTCGCGGCCTGGCCAATCGCCTTGTCCGCTGACTACAAGGGTGCTTGCTGTGGCGGGGCTTTACGCCGACTCGGGTACGTCCACTATCCGGTCAAACGCCAGTCCGCTCCATCCTTCGCCCCGACCGGTTTCCTTCCGCACGCCGAGCCACACATAGGGCTTGCCCGACCGCGACCGCGCGCGACGGTAAGCCAGTGTGGCGCGGACTCCGGCACGAGGGACTTCTTCTTCATGGATGAAATATGGCGCTGGTGTCGCGCTGTCGAGGCCCTGGCGAAGCAGCGTCGTGCGCGGTTGCACCGGTGACGGAGTCGGGGCGGGATCGCCTTCGATCAGGCGCAGCAGGGAGGCGCGTTGGAGTTGGATCTCACGCACGTCGTCCGGCACCTTAACCGGAATGAAAGGGATCCAATTCTCCGGCACCGAGCTCATGATCTCGTACCGAATTTTGGCGTCGTTCGGCAGCAGCATTGCGCGGGGTCCACCGGGCCCGGCCTCCTCGATCAGATGCTTAAAGTACCTCACGGTTTCCGCCGCGGCTTCTGCGCCAGGCTTCGTATCTCCGGACGGAAGCGAGATTGTTCGCTCGATCCCCCACACCATGTTGGCCATTTCGTCGCGTACGAGCATCACTTCTTCGAGGGGCGCGCCAAACATGACTTTGGGCGAAGCCGGCATCAACAGCAGACTCGTGTCGGCCTCGTCGCCGATCGCTGTGGTGTTTATCGTGAACATGCTCCATCGCTGCCAATTTTCG
>JBBRDN010000317.1:0-2514 GCA_038203875.1 Verrucomicrobiota bacterium | reverse complement strand
CTGGGTCTGCTAAAGGACTTCAACCTGAAGAGCGGTGCCGTAGCGAGCAGCGTGGGCCATGACGCCCACAACATCATCATCGCCGGCACGAACGAACGCGACATGCGCGTCGCGTTGGAAGCGATCAAGGCGAAACAAGGCGGCGTGGTCGTGGCCGACGGCGGCAAAGTCGTCGCGATGATCGAACTCCCGGTCGCCGGCCTGCTCTCCGACAAACCCGCGAGAGAGGTGCAGAAGGAGACCATCGCCATGAAGAAGGCCTGGGACGCACTCGGGTGCTCGCTGCCCTACATGGGCTTCAACCTCATCCCGCTCTCCGTCATCCCCGAACTCCGCATCACCGACATGGGCCTCGTCCACGTGATCGGCATGAAGGTGATCCCGTTGTTCGAATAGTTGTCAGCCGCTCTTCCGGGAAACTTGAATCAGCGACGCCTATTTGCACCACGTAGGTCTCCGGCGTGGGAACCCAATCCGCCGAAGGCTGTCGGTCAATTCCCCGTCTTCGGCCCGATGTATTCCCTGGCCACGACGATGTCGTCGAACCACACGGTCTGGCGGTCTTTCCAAAACTGCTTCGTCGGATCGCCCGGATCGAAGCCGTAGTGCTCGAGCCAAAGACAGTTCACCTTGAGATCCATGTCGGAGCGCCAGCGGATGCCCCCAAAGTCGCCGGCAATTTTTCCGTCAACCCACATGGCCTGTTTGCCGTCGGCTTTGTCGGGAGCGGTGTTCGCCTGGATCATGAACTCCCAGCACTGCCATTTCCCGAGCGGTGGGATCACACGGTTCTTGCCGGCCGCCTTTCCTTTTCCCGGTCCGGGCGGGAAGAAGCCGTTGCCCCAATACTTGTCCATCTTCGGATCGACCTCCATGTCGAGGTAATAGGTGTAGAGGTTGACCTCGCCCGGTGGCGGGTTCTGGCCCCAGGCGAACCACGGTTCCATGCCGGTCGAGTAGTAGGTGCCGTCCGGTTTGCGCCCGGCTTTGCCGAAGGCGGACCACTTGTTCGTCCGCTGGTTCGCACCGAGCCAGACGAAGTGGTGGTTGTAGGAATAGTCCTCGGAAAACTTCACGTAGAAGCGCACATGCACGCGGTCCGCTCCGGGCATGAACCACTTGATGGCGTCGGCGCCGGTGTTCTTGCCGCGCTCCATCGGCATCTCGACACAGAGATTGCCGCCGTGCGGAGCGGCGTTGGTGATGGCGACGGGTCCGCGCACTTGGTCCCACTTTTTCATGGAACCACCCTCGAAGTCTTCCGTGAAAAGCACCGACGGATGCGCCGCGATGCCGACGTCGCCGGGGAACTTGGCGGCGAGTCCTTCGGCCGCATGCGCCGTTGCGCAGGCGGCAACCAGCAGAAGAGCCAAACCGGTTGGGACGATCGAGCTGGGCATAGCGCGAGCAGACACCCCTCCACGCTGCCTGGCAAACCCGCGGATCAACTCGCCGGCGTATCCGCGATCTTCCGCACGACCACACCCGCGGCTGCGAATCCGAATGTGCCGGTGACAAACGTCGCGGAGCCGAAGCCCCAGTCGCAATTGAGCCGCAGACTTTCGCCGTCCCTGGCTTCCACTCGATTGGCGCAGACGGAACCGTCCTCTTGCGGGAAGACCTGCGGCTCGGCGGAGAAGACGGCGTCGATGCCGAACTTCTTTCCCTCGCGCGGAAAGCCGTGTTCCTGACGGAGGCGTTTGCGGACTTCGGTGATGAGACGGTCGTGCGTGACCTGCGTGGCGTCGGCGACGCGCACCTGGGTGGCATCACGGCGTCCGCCCGCGCCGCCGCAAGTGACGACGGGAATGCCATTCGCCTTGCAGAGAGCCAGCAGGAGAACCTTGTTGGCCACGTTGTCGATGGCATCGACGACGAACGCGGGTTTGGGCGAGGAACCATCGAGGCCAAGCAGGCGCTGCGCGTTGTCGGCGGTGAAGAATTCCAGCAGCGACGCCACGCGGCACTCGGGCTGGATGGCCCGAGCGCGCTCGGCCATGAGATCGGCCTTGGCGCGCCCGATGGCGCCATCGAGCGCGTGTAGCTGGCGGTTCACATTGCTGACGCAGGCTTCGTCGAGATCAACCAGAGTCAACGCACCGACACCCGAGCGGGCCAACGCCTCCACGACCCATGACCCCACACCGCCGATGCCGACGACTATGACATGCGCCGCACGAAGACGAGTGAGACCTTCCCGGCCATAAAGCCGGGCGATGCCTCCGAAACGGAAATCGTAGTCGCTCATGACTTCGTCGTTTCGTGGCAGGCTAGTCCCACTTCATCTCGATCTTGGCGATATCGGCCATGATGCGGTCGGCGACTTCCTGGTAGATCGCCTTGAGCCGTTCCTTGCTGCACGTCTTGGCCTCGGCGCGGAGCGCGGAGAAATCCATCGGCGCGCCGTAGACGACCCCGATCCGTTTAGGGCGTGGAAACGTCATGTGCCGCCCCCACGCCTCGAAGGTTCCGAAGACGCGCACCGGGATGACCACTGCTTCCGACTTGATGACC
>JBBRDN010000316.1:0-2600 GCA_038203875.1 Verrucomicrobiota bacterium | reverse complement strand
CGGCCGAGGAAGTTCGCGAGGCTCTCGGACTGGATGAAGCAATTCCCTGCTCCTGGGACGAAGGATTGACGGAGGCCCGGGAGCAGAAGCTCTTCGTGGCCCCTCCCGTCGACGGCTGGGTCTTGGTCATCGGCCACTGCTTGCCCGACCCGACCGATGATCCGGACCGTTCGTTCCACTTTTTGCGGCGCCTCAGCGAGCGTCTCGGCCACGTCCAGTTCTTCAGCCTCAATCGCATCGTGAACTACCACGCGTGGGCGATCGTTGATCAGGGCGAAGTCTTCCGCGCATACGCCTGGGCCGACGAAGTCATGTGGAACCAGGGGCCTCTGACGGCGGCGGAACGCGAAATGAGGATGCGTATCCGCCCCTACGCTTCCACATCCGACCGGCCCCTTTCGTCGAACGAAGCCGGCGCCAATTGCGAGCGCGTCATCCGCTTGGCATCACGTTGGGGGATCGACCCGGCAATGGTCGCCGAGGAAGTCTCCAACGGCGCGGGCGGCTGTGTTGGCCGGGTCAACCGCGGCGTTTGATCTTCCCTCGCGGCTCCCTAGTCTCACCGCCATGGCCGCACTGTTTCAAATCTCGCTTGCGTTGCTGTCGGTTGTCTTGGCGACGCCCCTCTGCCTCGCGGACGACTGGCCCCAGTTCCTCGGGCCGAAACGCAACGGCTCATCGCTGGAAACGAATACGATCGTCCCTTGGTCCGGGGACGGGCCCAAAATGGTTTGGCAACGGGACATCGGGGCGGGCTTCGCCGGTCCTGCGATCAAAGGTGAAAAGCTTCTGCTCTTCCATCGGATCGCCAACGAAGAACGCCTCGAATGTTTTGTCGCCGCCACCGGGAAATCGACGTGGACCAACTCCGGTCCCACCCGTTACCAGGATGACTTCCGATTCGACGAAGGACCCCGAGCGGTGCCCACGATCGATGGAGACCTAGTCTTTGCGCTCGGCGCAGAAGGTGGCTTGCGTTGTGTTGAGCTCGCCACCGGGAAGACGGTTTGGATGCGAGCGTTGTCGAAGGAGTATGAGGCGGAGAAAGGCTTCTTCGGTGTGGCGTCGGCCCCGCTGCTGGCCAGCAACATCGTGGTGGTGAACGTCGGCGGATCGAACGGGCGCGGCATCGTTGGGCTTGATCGTTTGACGGGAAAGGAGCTTTGGAAAGCCACCGATCACGAAGCCAGCTACTCCGCGCCGGTCCTAACCGCGGTCAACGGCAAACCCCTCGCTCTTTGCTTCATGCGGTCCGGCCTGGTCGGGCTCGAGCCATCCACGGGGAAAGTTCAGTTCGAGGTTCCGTGGCGGGCCCGGTCATCTGCCTCGGTCAACGCCGCCGCTCCGGTTGTTTGGGGCAATCGTGTCTTCATCACCGCAAGCTACGACACCGGAGCCAAACTCCTCAGCCTCGACGGCGGAACTCCCGCTGAGATCTGGTCGAACGACGAGAGCCTCTCCAGCCATTATCCAACGCCGATCTGGGCTGACGGTCATCTCTTCGGGTTTCACGGCCGTCAGGAAAACGGGGCCGAGCTCCGCTGCATCGATGCGGAAACCGGAATGGTTCGTTGGGCCAAGAACGGCCTTGGGATCGGCCAACTGATTCGGATCGGCAGCCGGCTCGTGGTTCTTTTGGAGAGCGGCGAACTGCTCCTCATGTCCACCAGCTCAACGAAGGCGGAGATTCTGGCGCGGGGCCAGATCCTGGGCTTTGGAATCCGCGCCGCGCCGGCATACTCGAATGGTCGTTTGTTCGCCCGGAGCCCGAAAAAGCTGGTCTGTGTGAAGCTGGTCGATTGAGTCGGGAACGGGTCAGTCCCCAACTCCGGGTTCTGCGGCGGCTTTGCCTTTTACCTTCTGATACATTGCGAGGCAGCGTGGGCGTTGCACGTCGTGCAGCACGATGCGCTCGGCATACTTCGAGCGGCTGAGCAGGAGTGGATGTTCCCACGGCCGATGCACCAGCTCGGTTGACACGTCGCGCAACTCGGGCACCCACAGCTTCACGAAAGCCCCTTCCGGATCAAACTTCTCGGCCTGTGTCACCGGGTTGAAGATTCGGAAATAGGGCGCGGCATCGGTTCCTGTTCCGGCACTCCATTGCCAGCCACCGTTGTTCGCCGCCAGGTCTCCATCGACGAGCTTTTCCATGAAGTATTGCTCCCCTTCCCTCCAACTGATGAGCAGGTCCTTGGTCAGGAACATGGCGACGATCATGCGCAGGCGGTTGTGCATCCAACCCGTCTTGTTGAGGCATCGCATGGCCGCATCGACAATTGGATAACCCGTCCGGCCCGCCTGCCAGGCCTGGAGGTGGTCACGGTTCTGGCTCCATTCCAAGGCGTCGTATTCCGGGCGGAAACTGCCATGCATGATATGCGGGAAGTTGTGGAGAATCTGGAGGTAGAACTCGCGCCAAATGAGTTCGCTCACGTAGGTGTCGAGGCTCTTAAGCTGAACCGGGTTCGCTAAACTCCGGAGCGAATCTATTTTTTGAAGGATTGTCCGGATGCCGATGGTGCCCGCACGGAGATGGGGCGAGAGCCGCGAGGTTCCAGGCTCCGCCGGAAAGTTTCGCCCATCGGCGTAGTCGAAGA
>JBBRDN010000315.1:0-2696 GCA_038203875.1 Verrucomicrobiota bacterium | reverse complement strand
TGGCGATGAACGCGGCCTGGTAGCGGTAGTGGTAACGGACGTCCGGGTCAGCGCCGTTCGCCCCGGCCCGCCGGATCTCGTCCTGGGAGGCGGCGAAAATCTTCAGCTCATCGGAGGCCACTCGATTCGACAGCAACGGCCTGTCTTCGCTGCTTCCAGCATAGGCCGCCCAGTCGGGTTCGACTTCGGTCGCGACGAGTTCAAGACCGTTGGTCCGCATGATCTGCGCGGCCTCCCACCAGCCCTTGGCCCGTTCGTCCTTGGGCAGATTTTCGTCCTCACCCTTCTTCAAGCCCGCCAGCATCCGCTCGTAGGGCTCGACCATCTCGCCGCTGAAATAGGGTCGTGCTTCGGCCCCTCGGCTGGAGCGGACGAATCGCCGGGCGAGGAGCGAGCGGATCATCGTTCGCCGCTCTTCCGTCCGGCGATGGGCCGCCCGGCGATCGTGTTCACGGCAGGGCGCGTCTTCGCCGGGCTCGCTCAAGTCCTCGGCGCTGACGAATTCCAAAGGCCATGCCCGATCCACGTAGGCCTTCAGTTCATCCAGACCCAGCACCCTCTCGGCGACGTAAGCAGCGTCCAACGTCGATCCGGAACGCATGAACAGATCCAGCGCCTCCACGCAACGTCCCTGGCACAGGCGCACGACGGCCAATTCCGCCTCGATGCGAAGATCGCCCGAAGTCCACCCGCGTTCGAGGCACTCGGCCATCCGGGTCGGTGACGGATCGTCGGTGCAGCGGTGTTCCCGGGGAAACTGCGCCGCCAACGAAGCCAGCAGCCGTCCGCCTTCATCCAGTTTGCCGGAGTGAAGGAGGATCTTTGCGCGGATCCATTCCGACACGGGAGCTTTGCCAGCCCGGTCGCTCCACCGCTTCGCCCGGGTCATGCTGCCGATTTGGTAGGAGCGGAGCGCGAGTTGTTCGGCTAGGACCGCGTCCTTCTTTCCTACCTGCTCCATCAAGTCCATCCAGACCCACTCCGGCGATTCGGAACCAATCTCTTCCGAGTCCAACCGCTCGCCCTGCGACGTCATCATCGCCGTCATGATCCGCCGCGCGATGGGATGCGCCGCGACGTCGGTGAGCGGTTGGCCGCCTTCATACAAGGCGGTTCCGGCCGCCCGTTTGAGAGACACGAGCGCACCACGGTCGCCCGCCGCGAACTGCTGGCGATAAAGCTCCAGCGCGCGGACGAAACGCTTCTGGACGACGTGCGCCCGCGCTTCCCAGCCGACGCTCTCCGCCGCGAGTCCGACGGGATCGCCGAAGCCCTGTTTGGCCAGGGCGCGCGTCAGTTGGAAACTCGCCACCGCCTTGTCCGGCTCCGCGTCCTGCTGGGCCCGGCCCAGCATGTAGGCGGCCCAGACGGATTTGTGGCGGCGTTCCTTTTCCGGCAAGGCGAGCACGGCTTCGAACGCCTTGATCGCGTCGTTGGTGCGGCCTTCCTTGAAGGCGATCCAACCGCGGAAGTATTCGGCGAACTCCGTGGGCAACCCTTCGACGACGGTGATCTTCCGTTCGACGCGAAGCGCCTCGGTTTCCGGCGTGTCCATCCCGGCGATCATCTCCCGAATCGAGTCGAACTTCGCGGCCGCGGCCAGACGCTGGTCCTCATGCGCCCGGACAATCGTCTCGGGCTCGCGTGTTCCCATGATTCGCAGCGCCGTCCGCAGATCCGCCGACTCGGCGTCGATCGACTGGCGGGCGACGGAGTTGGTCGCCGGCTTGTAGCTCCAGCTGATTTCCGGCGGCGGCAGCCGGAGAATCTCGCTTTCAAACACCGTCGCCGGCGGATGTAGGACAGTGCGGTCTCGTCCGTCGAGAAGGTCGCCGCGATGGGTGGCATGGACCGGCGATGCGGTTCCGACCAGCAGGCAGGTGATCAGGAGAAGCCGTCGGATGGCTGTCAGGCGAACGGGTGGTTCGCAGGTGTTGTTGCGGTGGACATGGGTCGTTTTCACGGAGTTCCTCGGAGAATCAGGTCGATGCCGCGCCGTTCCCCGGCGGGCGTCCGTCGGCGGGTGTTGGATGGAAGGCATGGTTCATCGACTCATCGCGACAGTCTTCGGGCCGGGAACCCTGTCCATAGCGTCGGGGTGAAAGTTATTCACAGGTCAGTGCGTTGATTTTCCGTCGGGCGGAGGGAACTGTCCGCCTCATGCAACGGACGGTCGTCATCAATGTCGTCGGTTTAACGGAGAGCCTCATCGGCGAACACACGCCGGCCATCGCGGCTTTCCGCCAGCGTGGTTCGCTCCGCCACATCGATCCCGCGTTCCCCGCGGTCACCTGCACGGCGCAGTCGGATTACGTCACAGGCAAGACTGCGACGACCCACGGCATCGTGGCCAACGGCTGGTTCCATCGCGAACTCAGCGAGGTGCAGTTCTGGAAGCAGTCGAACCACGTCGTCACCGCGCCGAAGCTCTGGGATGAACTCAAACAGCTCGATCCCGCCTTCACCTGCGCGAAGCTTTTCTGGTGGTATAACATGTATGCGTCGGCCGACTACTCGATCACTCCGCGGCCGATGTATCCGGCGGACGGCCGCAAGTTCTTCGACGTCTACTCGTGGCCCTACTCGATCCGCACGGAGATCAAGCAGGAGCTGGGCGACTTTCCCTTCGCCGGATTCTGGGGACCGGCCGCCGGAGTGAAATCACCCCAGGGCGGACCCGACTGCGCCTCGCGCTG
>JBBRDN010000314.1:0-2714 GCA_038203875.1 Verrucomicrobiota bacterium | reverse complement strand
GGTAGATGAACTGCGGCATGACCCCGAGCCTACGGGAGCCGGGCGGGGCCGCCGGTCACTCGCCCCGCCCCGGCGCCCGCCTGAGGGCCCTCAGACCAGGGCCCCCAGGGGCTCGCCGAGCGAGATCTCGTCGTCCTCGTCGAACAGGTCGTCGTCGGGGTCCTGCACCTCAAGCACCTCGCCGGTCGTCTCGTCGGCCATGACGCGGTACCCGGGGTCGCTCGTGATGGTCCGCGGCGGGTTCTTCTCCAGCAAAGAGGCGATCAATCCGGGCTTCTACAAAGAGTTTCTCGATCGCGGCTACACGGTCTTCGCCATCGTCCATGGATCGCAGCCGAAGTTCCAGATTCCCGAGATCACCGAGGATATCCAGCGAGCTGTCCGTTTCGTCCGCCACACCGCGTCGCGCTGGGGAGTCGATACCAACCGCTTCGCGATCACCGGGGCGAGCGCGGGCGGACACCTGTCACTGACGATGGCGACGCAGGGAAGGCCCGGCCAAGCCGACGCGAAGGATCCGGTGGATCGCGCGGGCAGCGAAGTCCAAGCGGCCGCGTGTTTCTTCCCTCCGACTGACGTCCTTAACTGGAGCGCGCAAGGCGACGACGCCGTCGGCGTGGGCACGTTGGCGAGTTTCAAGCCCGCCTTCGGCCCACGCTCCGACACGGCGGAGAGTCGGAAGGTTCTCGGCCGCGAAATCTCCCCGCTCAACTATGTCAGCCCCCGCACCGCGCCGTCGCTGATCATCCACGGCGACGCGGACAAACTTGTGCCCCTCTATCAGGCCGAGATCTTCGGCAAGAAGTGCAAGGACGCCGGCGTGCCGTTCAAGCTGATCATTAAACCCGGCGCGCAGCATGGCTGGGCCGGGATCGAGAAAGATCTCGTCACGTTTGCCGATTGGTTTGATGAGCATCTCAAGGCGGGTGCGCAAAAATAAAAGGTTGGTTCGGTCTCTTGCGTGAAGGGGTGTCGCGGGCACTTTAGACTCCCTTTCGGTCAACCAACCAAATCCATCGCCATGTCCCTAACTTCTCCCGATCTCTCCAAACAGCCTCCCCGCAGCGCCCGTGTCCGCCTCGGCGGTTTTGTCATTCTTCCGCGCATGCTCGACAAGGGCAGGGCGACCATCGCCGGCAAGAACGGCGAATATCACTTCAACTGCCCGCTGGATCAGCACTTTGTGAACTTCGCCGGCATCGATGCCGAAGCGCTCAAGACCGAGTTGGCCGCAGGCAAGGGCGACGGCGAAATCCTCGCATGGATACAGGCGAACTCGAAGCACCAGCGTGATGCCTGGGAGATCGAGCTGTGGAGCACGTTCCAGGAGATTCGCGGGCCCGACAGCGATGCCGAGACGCTCGAGTTCTTCGCTGGGTATGTGAAGAAGTTCACGACGGTCCGAGAGGACATCAGGTCGTGGTTCGATGTCCTCGACGTCGACGATTTCGTCAGCTTCGGCGGAAAAGCCTGAGCATTCACCAACCGACCACCGCCCGCAGGAAAAGCCTGCGGGCTTTTTGTTTGCCCTGAACGACCGTGCTACTCGACGTCGGCGCGGCGCAGGTAATCCCACGAATAGATGCCCGTGTTGTGGCCATCGCCCCAGAACAGCTGGATGGCGTAACCTCCGACGGGTGTGAAACGCCGCAGTTGAAACGAAGCGGCGCCCAGCTGCCGGGTAGGACCCTTGTAGAGGTTTCCCATCACATCCTTTTCACCCGCGCACCCAGCGCACGGACAATTCCGGCGCAGCGTCTCCAGCTTGAGGAAGGACTCCCCGCCATCATCCCAACGGATGGCGAGTTCGTGACCGATGGCCTGGATGTCGGCGGGTTGCATCGCGGGCAACCTAGAGAACCTCCGGCGTGTGTCCAATGGGGAGATATAGGTATATCTAACTTTATTATTTGACACAAACACTCCATTCAATACGTTCCGGTGCATGAAACGAATGCTGGGTTGTGTGTTGATGTGCGTGGTGTGCGTTCTCCCGTTGGTGGCCGCGGACAAACTGGCTGTGACCGCGACGACCACGATGGTTGGAGATCTCGCGAGAAGCCTCGGAGGGGAGCGGGTGGAGGTGACCACGTTGATGGGGCCCGGAGTCGATCCGCATCTCTACAAGGCCACGGCGGGAGACGGCCCCAAACTTCGGAATGCGAAACTCATCCTCTACAGCGGCCTGCACCTTGAAGGGAAGATGCAGGATGTCTTTGACGGCTTGGCCAAGGGGAGCGGTCGCCGTGTCGTCGCCGTAGCGTCCGGCATTCCCAAGGAGCGCCTTCTCAAACCCGACGGAGCAGGGGAGCATCCCGACCCTCATATCTGGTTCGACGTCGAACTCTGGTCGCACTGCGCCAAGGCCGCCGCCGGCGCTCTGACCGACGCTGATCCGGCGGGCAAGGCCTTCTACGAACAACGGCTCGTCGACTACCAGAAGCGCCTCGCCGATCTCCACGCTTGGGCCAAGCAGCGGGCGTCGGAACTTCCCGAAGCCCGCCGCGTCCTGATCACGAGCCACGATGCTTTCAGTTATTTCGGCCGGGCATACGGTTTCCAGGTTGTCGGTCTCCAGGGCATCTCCACGGTGAGCGAAGCGGGCGGCGCGGATATGGTGAAGATGGTCGACTTCATCAAGCAACGCGGCGTGAAGGCGATCTTCGTCGAGAGCAGCGTTTCCCATCAGGCCTTGGAACGCATCAGCAAGGATT
>JBBRDN010000313.1:0-2805 GCA_038203875.1 Verrucomicrobiota bacterium | reverse complement strand
CATCTGCTCCTCGTGCAAGGCGCCGAGGTTGTATTGCCGTCGCATCGCGGCGATGTCAGGGGTGGTTGGCTTCGGTTCGCTCATGGCTTCATCTTCAACAACAGGCGAAACGTCAGCCCGGGGCGGCGGCGTTTCAACCGGGAAGTCGTGGCCTGCTGCAAGACGGTGTTCATCCGCTCCGGAACAGAAAGACCCGCCCACAGATCACGCAGATGACACGGATGCGGGCCGGGTCTTCAGGTTGTCAGGAAAACCCTCTTCATCCGGCCGGGCACCAAAGGGGTGTCGATCCACCGCACTCCAAAACTCCTCGGGCTCCCTCTTCCCGTCTGCCCGGTCCGCGTTGTCTGCGGTGGCCCTTGGAATCCTTCGTGTTCTTTGTGGATGAATCCTTCTGGCCTGCTAGAGGCACCCGGCCTAGTGATGTCCGCGATGACCTACGCGGAAGCGGTCCAGCATCTCTACGATCTCCAGCTCTTCGGCGCGCGCTTCGGCCTTGAGGTGCCGGAGCGGTTGGCGGAGTTGGCGGGACGTCCCCAGGACAGGCTGCTCTTCCTCCACGTCGCGGGCACCAACGGCAAGGGATCCGTCTGCGCGATGCTCGAAGCGGTCTTCCGCGCGGCCGGGATGAAGACCGGCCTCTACACCTCGCCGCATCTGGTGTCGTTCACCGAACGGTTGCAGGTGAACCGCGCCAACATCCCCCGGGCCGACGTCGTCCGGCTGGTCGAGCGGCTCCGGCCGATGCTGGCCTCGTTTCCACCGGACGAGCATCCGACGTTCTTCGAGGTCGTGACGACGATGGCGCTGCTGTGGTTCGCCGAGCAGCAGGTGGATGTCGTCATTTGGGAGACCGGCCTCGGCGGCCGTCTCGACGCCACGAACATCGTCAACCCGCTCGTCTCGGTCATCACCAGCATCGGGCTCGACCACGAGAAATGGCTGGGCGACACGCTGGCCAAGATCGCGGCGGAGAAGGCGGGCATCATCAAGGCGGGCGTTCCCGTCGTGACCGGAGTGACGGAACCGGAACCCCTCGCCGTCATCGAAGCCGTGGCCGCCGAGAAGAAGGCTCCGTTGACCAAGGTGGCCGACGCGACACGCGGCATCGTCGGATCGGCCAAGCTATCGCTGATCGGCGCGCATCAGCGGCACAACGCAGCGGTCGCCGAAGCGGCCGTCCGCGCCGTCGCAAGCGTGTTTCCGATCAGCGACGACGCCATCCGCTTCGGGCTGGAAAACACCTTCTGGCCCGGCCGCCTTCAGCAGATACAACGCGGCCGTCAGCTCCTGCTGCTCGACGGCGCGCACAATCCGCAAGGCGCGGCAGCCCTCGCGGAAACGCTGCGGGGAGAGTTCGCCGGCCGCCGCCCCGCGCTGATCTTCGGGGCGATGAAGGACAAGGATGTCTCTGCGATTCTCGGTCTCCTCGCGCCGCTGGGTCATCGGATCGTCGCCACGAAGATCGCCAGTGAACGCGCCTTGCCGGCCAACGAACTGGCGCGGCTCTGCCGCCGGGCGAATCCGGCCGCCGTGGTCGAGGAAGCGCAGTCGGTCGGCGAGGCGTTGGCGTTGGTGAAGGACGAGGCGTTCGTCCTGCTGACGGGCTCGCTCTACTTCGTGGGCGAGGCGTTGGAATTCCTCGGCGTTCTTCGAGCCGAGGGCGCGGACGAGAAGGCGCTGAACGACTGGAAGCCGAAGGGTTGATTCAGCGGCGGGCCGGTTCGACGTGGATGAGCACGTCGTGGACGCGGGGAACGCGGGCCCGCACGGTGTCCTTCACGCGGTGCGCGATCTCGTGCGCCTCGACCACCGGCATCTGCGGATCGACATGCACGTGCATGTCCACGAAGAGCAGGTAGCAGCTTTGCCGGACGAAGCATTTCTGCACGGCCTCCAAACCTTCGACCGTCGCGGCGGCCTCGACGATCTGGTGGCGCAGGTCGGTGTCGGGCACGACATCCATCAGCTCGCCCAAGGCGCGGCGCAGCAGGCCCAGGCCGTTCCAGGCGATGATGAACGAGGCGAAGAGCGCGGCGTAGTCGTCGGCCGCCTCGTAGCCCTTGCCGAGCAAGAGCGAAACGCCGATGCCGAGCCCGGCGGCCAGCGAGGTGATGGCGTCGCTGCGGTGGTGCCAGGCGTCGCTCTGCACGGCCGAACTGCCGACGGCCTCGCCTTCCTTCAGCACGAAGCGGAAGAGCGCTTCCTTGATGACGATGACGCCGAGCAGCACCGCGAGCGTGAACGGCGCCGGGCTGGAATGCGGCGTCAGGATCTCCTGGACGGCTTTGACCGCGATCCAGGTCGCAGCCGCGAGCAGCATGGCGGAGACGATCGCCGCAGCGATGGGTTCGGCCTTGCCGTGGCCGTAGGGATGGTCTTCGTCCGGCGGAGCCGCCGCCACGACGAGCCCACGCCAGACGATGATCGAGCTGATGACGTCGGCGAGGGACTCGACAGCGTCGGCGATCAAGGCGTGGGAATGGCCGATGACGCCGGCGGCGAACTTGCCCACAGCCAGAAGCGTGTTCGCGACCAATCCCCAGAGGGTGGCCTTCACGCTGCGGCTGAGACGTTCCTGCGACATCGCCGCGAGCGTGCCGAGGCGGAATTGGAGGGGCGATGGAAAAGGCCACGCCTAGTTTGTTTAGACGAGACTTAGAAGTGTCGACACGGCTTCCGCATGGGCGGCCAGTCCTCCGCAATCGATGGCATCGCACGCGGCCGACAGGAGACTTGTAGTCGCCAGATCAAGCACTGCTCGCTGCATTGCCAAGCAGAGCCCGAAGCCTTCAAGGCCCCAGG
>JBBRDN010000312.1:0-2820 GCA_038203875.1 Verrucomicrobiota bacterium | reverse complement strand
CGTGCCGCCATAGTTGAGTTTGCCGTGCCCTTCGGCGCGGATGATGCGGCCGCCCTGGGTCTTGTCGTCCATGTATTTGACTTCGTAGTTCCAGCGCTGGACGGAGAAGTTCTGGAGATCCTTGACCGAAGCGGCGTCGAGCGGCTGGGTGAAGCGGAGCTGCACGCCGTCAGCGGTGACCTTGAGGTCATCGACGGTGTAACGGGGCTTGCCAGTGTAGCGCACGCGGTCGATGCCGCCCAGCTTCACGGCCTTGGTCTGCCATCCTTGAAGACCGGCGACATAGAGCTGGCCGTCGACCTTGTTGAACACCGGGCGCATGGCCGAGGAGGTGAACTTCAGGGGGAACTTGATGACGCCGCCCTGCATCTGACCACTGACCTCTTCCTTGAGCACGTGGAAGAGCTGGCACTGGCCGTAGGACGTGTGCAGCAGCTCGCCTTCGGGCAGGCCCCACTTGTTGCCCTGGACCCACGTCTGGCCGCCGCCGGAGTTGTCCGCGGTGCCGTGGTGCAACCACGCAAGGGGCTTCTCGCGCTTGGCGAATTCCTTCATGCCGCCGGTCTCTTCGACGCCGTAGAAGCCGCCCGGCTTGATCCAGTTGATCGGGCAGGCGGGCACCCACGTGCCTTCGTTGTCGCCGGTGGTCACCTGGCCGTTCCAGGGATTCACACCGATGCCGTTGGGCGCGCGCAATCCGGTGGCGACGATCTCGAACTTGGAGCCGTCCTTGGAGACCTTCATCAGCTTGCCGGCGCTGCTCGTGACTTCGCCGTTGCCGCCGCCGCCCCCGAAGCCCCGCCCGCCGCCCTTCACGGGACCGGCCTTGGCGAAGTAGAAGTTGCCTTCCTTGTCGGTCTGGAGGTCGAAGACGAACTCATGGAAACCCCACGACGCCGTCAGGTCGCTGTTGAAGTTCTCGTAGTAGTCGGCCGCGCCGTCGTTGTTCAAGTCGGTGAAGCGCGTGATGCCGTCGCGGCCGATCACGTAGATCTGCTCATTGACGATCTTCAGGCCGAGCGCGTCGAAGAGGCCGCTGGCGTAGCGGGTCCACTTGAGGTTCTCCAGCTTCTCGTCGATGCCGGAGACGACGAAGACATCGCCGTCCCACGTGCTGACGGCGGCGCGTTTGCCGTCTTTGAAGAAGTCGAGCCCGCCGATGCGGATGCGGCGCTTCCACGGGTTGCTCTCGGGGACAGTCAACGAATCCGTCACGTAGGCGCCGTCGGGAGTGGCGCTGGTTTCAAGTGCGCCCTTCGTCACCACAGGCTCGGGCCAGCGGTTGGCGGCGGGTTTGGTGAAGTCGACCATCGCAACGCCGGCGGAGCTGGTCTTGGCGAAGGCTCCGGCCTTGGCGGCGGAACCACCCCACACCACGAGATTGAACGAACCGGCCTTGCTGCCCTTCGCGATGGTCAGGAGGACGTTGCCATCCTTGGCGCTGAGCGAGACACCTTCGGGCGCGCCGTCGAGGCGGACCTTGGTGACGGACTCGCCCTTGGTCAGCGTGGCCACGTTGCCTTCGACGGAACCGGTCGAACCGGCGACGTAGGCGACGTTGTGATGGACGGTTTCCTTGGTCTTCGCGCCGCCGAAGAAGCCGCCCTTCGGAGGATCGAGCCGGATGCTGCGGACGAAGGCCACTTCGCCCTCGGACGCGATGCTGCCGGGCTGATCGTAGATCTTGGTGCCCTTGACCGTGTAGGCGAGGACGACCTTGTCGCCGCTCACGTAGATGCCGTCATAGCGCGCCACGGACTTGGGCATCGGACCGAACGGCTCGGGCCGTGTGTCCTTGAAGCTGCCGTCTTCACCGGCCCAGGCGGGACCGGTCTTCGCGGAAAACTTCAGGTCGCCGATCATCTCGGGATGGCCGCCGTGCGCGCCGTTGAAGGTCACGCCGCGCTCGGAAATGAACCCGCCGACCCAACCGCCTTGGAACCGGAGGACATCCTCGTCGAAAGAAACCGTGGAGTTGTTGCCCACGTGGATGGCGATGCCCTTGGGCGCCTTGTCGGTGCTGTCCCTGTTCACGATCACCGTGCCGATCGCGGCCTTCTGGAACGGGAAATCATCCTGCAGGAGGTTGAACTGCTTGGACTGCTGGGCCTGGACGGGGCTGAGGGCAACAAGACTGGCGGCGAGGCCTGTGAAGGCCGCGAGCCTGAGTTGGCGGAGAATGACGGAGTTGCGCATGGTTTTAAGTCTGTATCAGGACGCAAGAAGACAGGTCCAGATTCATTCCGTTGTTTGCTCGGCCGGCGAAGGCCGACGCTGCAGCCACCCCGACGGATCATCCCGAGTGACCAGCACTGTCTCCTGTCCACGACGACCGACCTTACGGAACGCCGGTCTCCGACCCGGCGGATAGATAGGGCTGACCAGCAGGTCAGCCCTACCATTCTGTGGTGGGGATGCGGTGCTCCGCAGCCCTGATCAGCGCGGAGCAGAGCGACGCGTTCCGGGCACCCGACGCGGAATGGGATGGAGGACGGCTCGTAGAACAAGCGCGGCGACACCCGGCCGAAGAGTCCTTTTGGAAACAGGATCAGCAAAACCACGGCCCTAAGACGAGGCCAGGGCCTTCGACAGCACCCCAGCCGCGACCGCCCGGCGCATTAAAAACCTCCACCACCAAGCCCACGCCCTAAACATGAAACTCGTTCCCGCATAACAGCCTCGTAATCCTGTTACTCAGGAGCATAGAACCCCAAGCCAAAGTTGGGTTCGATGCGCGGAATTAACTGGTGCGGTGTGGCCGCGCGGGGCGAAAGTCGTGCGGATGCGAGCGCAGCACAAACCCGACGCGCCAATGGTGGA
>JBBRDN010000311.1:0-2822 GCA_038203875.1 Verrucomicrobiota bacterium | reverse complement strand
CTCCTGTCCGAAGTCCGCGGCATCGTCTTCTTCGAGCGCCACGCCTGGCATCCGGCCCTGCTCCGCATCGCCCGCGAGATGGGAGTCGCCACGGTCTGCGTGCCGATGTGGGAATGGTTCAAGGGCGATGCCCCTGAATGGAGGCATTGCGACCTGTTCGTCTGCCCGACGCGGTTCACGGAACAGATCGTCCGCAGCTACGGCTTCGCCAACACGGCCGTGCTGCCCTGGGCCGTGGACCTCGACAAGTTCGCCCCCCGCCGCATTTCCGGGCCGGCCCGCCTCTTCGTCCACAATGCCGGCCTCGTCGACCACGACGACCGGAAGGGCACGCGCGACGCCATCCAGGCTTTCCACAAGGTGAAGCGGACCGACGTCCGGTTGCTCGTCCGCATGCAGAAGCCGACCGAGCTTCCGCCCATCGACGAACGGATCGAAGTCCGCGTGGGCAATCTGGGAGAAGCCTCCGAACTCTATGCCACCGGCGACGTCTGCATCCAGCCGTCGAAGATGGAAGGGCTTGGGTTCATGGTCCTCGAACCCGCCTGCTGCGGCATTCCCGTGATCACGACGGACTACCCGCCGATGAACGAGTTCATCCGCCAACCCGAGATGCGCTGCGCCACCCGTTGGTTCAAGCGCAAGGCCTACGCCAGCCAGTGGATCCGCCACTCCCATCTCAAGCTGCCCAACGTTTCCGACCTCGCTCGTCGCATCGAGTGGGCCGCCGCCAACGACATGGCGGCCATCTCGGCGGACAACCGCGCCTGGGCCGAGACCAAGTTCGCCCCGGACGTGCTCACGCGGCTTTGGGCTGATGCCCTTCTTCCCCTGCTCCACCATTCGTCGTCCGTTGTGCCACGTTGATGCCGGTCAGCGCCTACATTCCGTGCTACAACAACCGGGGCACGCTCGCCGAAGTCATTGCTTCGGTCCGGCAGCAGACCGTGCCGGTGGACGACATCCTCGTTGTCGATGACGCCTCCACCGACGGCTCGCCCGAAGTCGCCCAAGCCGAAGGCGCGCGGGTCGTCATCCAGTCCTCGAACCTCGGACGCGGCCCGGCCCGGCGTCGCGGCATGGACGAAACCTCCGCTCCCTTTGTTGTCTGCTGCGATGCGACCAACGTCCTCCCGCCGGACTTCGTGGCCCGGGGTTTGAAATGGATGGAACGTCCCGAGGTCGCCGCAGCCTATGGCCGTATTTCCCAACGCCCCGGCGGCAACGCGGTCATCCGTTGGCGGGGGCGCCACCTCTTCAAGACCGGTGCACCGCGGAACCCCGCCGCCGAATCCCCCACCTTCGCCACCTTCGCCACCTACGGCGCGATGGTCCGTCGCAGCGCCGTGGAAGCCGTGGGCAACTACGACGTCTCGCTGCGTCACACGGAGGACGCCGAACTTGGGACCCGGCTCCTGCGCGGCGGATGGAAGATCATCTGCGATCCGGATCTGGTCGTTTACTCCATCGCGATAAACACGCTGGGCCAGACCCTCGAACGCTACTGGCGGTGGTATGCCGGCGTCGATGAACGCATCTCGATCAAGGACTATGCGAAGGCTGTCTGGTTCTCATTTCGGTGCATGGCCCCGCAGGATCTCCACGAAGGCGATCCTGCCTCGTCTGTGATCAGTCTGATGGTCCCCCATTACCAGTTTTGGAAATCGGCGGTGCGACGGCTGTCCGGCCGCAAGTCGCGACCAAGAGTCGCGCCCAAGTGATCTTCAATTCCATCAGCTACTTCCTCCTGTTCCTGATCCCAGGCGCGGTGGGCTTCAGGCTTCTCCCGCCAGCCCTGCGCTCTTGGTGGATCGCGGTGTTGGGATCGCTTTTCTTCGTCTATTACTCGGTCACAGAACTGGCCGGGTGGCTCGGTGCCGCGTGTCTCCTTCTTTTCCTCTGGGAGTCGATCCTCAGCCGGCTCTATTCGCCCGCCTCGCGCTGGTGCCTTGTCGGTGTCGCGGCGGCCTTGGTATCGCTCGGGGTCTTCAAATACTGGAACTTCTTCGTCGGGCTCGCCACGTCGGCCGACAAGAACCATCCATGGCATTGGGCCGGGCAGTTTTTGCCGCTGGGAATCTCGTTCTTCACCTTCGAGTTCATCCACTATGCCGTGGACCGCTGGAAGGGCAGGGCTGAGCGCGGAACGATCGGCGAGTATTTGGCCTTCATCCTGTTTTTCCCGACGATGGTTGCCGGGCCGATCAAGCGGTTCCAGGATTTCCTGCCCAACCTCCGTGAGCCATCGAAAGAATGTGCGCTCGACTGGCGCGTCGGCATCACGCGCATCCTGTGCGGCTTGGCCAAGAAGTTCGCCATCGCGGACCTGCTCACGGCCTTCACCGACCATCTGAACCCGACGGACGTCGCCACCGCGCCACGCTGGGTTCTGCCGGTCTGGCTCCTCGCCTACGGCATGAAGATCTACGCCGATTTCTCGGCGTATTCCGACATCGCCATCGGCTCCGCCCGGCTCTTCGGACTGAAGGTGCCGGAGAATTTCGACTGGCCCTATCTCCAGACGAGCATCTCCGGATTCTGGAGGCACTGGCACATCTCCCTCGGCAAATGGCTGACCGATTACGTCTTCATTCCCCTCGGAGGATCACGGAACGGTCTCGCCGCGACGTGCGGGAGTTTGCTGGTGACGATGATGGTCAGCGGCCTGTGGCACGGGGCCGGACTCAACTTCGTCGTGTGGGGGGCTTGGCATGGAGGACTGCTTGTGCTGCAACGCTGCTGGGCGAGTCTGGTCCCGGGGGAATCCGGGCCGATAGGACGCGCGTTCGGCTGGATCGCCACCTTCTCCGCCGTGAACTTGG
>JBBRDN010000310.1:0-2875 GCA_038203875.1 Verrucomicrobiota bacterium | reverse complement strand
AGCTCATGCGCGAAGCCGGCTACTACTGCTCGAACAACGCCAAGGAGGACTACAACGTGTCGAAGCCGGGCAATGTGTGGGACGCGTCGGCGAAGACGGCCCACTGGCGCAAACGCCCGGCGGGAATGCCGTTCCTCGCCGTCTTCAACTCGGAGAAGAGCCACGAAAGCCAGATCCGCAAGACCCCCCATGTCGCCGTGCACGATCCGGCCAAGGTCCGCGTTCCCGCCTATCACCCGGACATCCCCGAAGTGCGGAAGGACTGGGCCCAATACTACGACCAGGTGACCGCGGCCGATGCCGATTCAGGCGCGCGCCTGAAGGAACTGGAGGAGGCCGGCCTTGCCGAAGACACGATCGTCTTTTACTACGCCGACCACGGGTCCGGCATGCCGCGCAGCAAACGCTGGCCCTACAACTCCGGCCTGCAGGTGCCGCTGATCGTCTACATTCCGGAGAAGTTCAAAGACCTGCGGCCCGCCGACTATCAGGCGGGCGGAACATCGGATCGGCTCGTGAGCTTCGTCGATTTCGCCCCCACGCTTCTCAGCCTGGCCGGTGTGAATCCGCCCGAGTGGATGCAGGGAACAGCCTTCCTCGGGAAGTTCATCGGGACTGCGCCGCAGTTTCTCCACGGGTTTCGCGGGCGCATGGACGAACGGCTGGACCTCGTGCGCAGCGTCAGCGACGGCCGCTACGTCTACATCCGCAACTATCTGCCGCATCTGATCTACGGGCAGCACATCGACTACATGTTCCAAACGCCGACGACGCGGGTCTGGAAGGATCTCCATGACAAGGGGGCGCTCAATCCGGTCCAGGATGCCTTCTGGAACGAAAAGCCCTCCGAGGAACTCTACGACCTGCAGACCGACCGCGATGAAGTGAAGAATCTCGCCGCGTCGCCCGCACATCAGGAAATTAAAGCCAGGCTCCGCACCGCCCAGCGGGACCACATCGTGCACATTCGAGATGTCGGCTTCATCCCTGAAGGCATCCGCTACGATCTCGCCAAAGGCGGCTCGCCGTATGACGTCGGACACGACACGGCGAAGTATGACCTCACACGCATCGTCGCCATGGCCGAACTCGCTTCGATGCGCGACCCAAAGGACAACCCCGCCCTCGTCCATGCGCTCTCCGACAAGGACGCCTCGGTGCGCTACTGGGCGGTGCTGGGGTTGATCATGCGCGGCAAGGACGGTGTGGCGCCGGTGACGTCGCAATTGAAGGAAGCCTTGCAGGACAACGCTCCCATCGTGCGCGTCCAAGCTGCGCTGGCCCTGGCCCGCTACGGCAACAACGGCGACGAGGCGAACCTCGGCTTGAAGAACCTGATCGCGTTGGCCAACGCCGACCAGACGGACATCTTCACGGCCTTGAACGCCGTGGCTTCGCTCGACCTGCTCGGCGCGAAAGCCTCCGCCGTCGCCGCCGAAATCCGCAACCTGCCCACGAAAGCCGCGGCACCCGACGCCCGCTATGGCGAATACCTTCCGCGCTTGGTCACGGACTTGAAGGCGCGGTTCCCCTGATCTGGAAACCTTCAGTCCAACTTGAAACGATTCAGGCGAAGACGGGCCGCGAAGCGGTCACAGCAAGGTAGGGCAGCGCATCTTGCCTGCCCACTGCGCTTCCGGCTTGGAACCAAACCGAGAGCGGGCGGATCACGCTGGCGGATGTGGTGGACGAGGTGACTGGGATCGGGTGGCGCAGGCCTCCGGCCTGCTGTTCCGGGCGTCGCGCCCGGAACAGTTTGTGGCGTTCATCCGCAAGCCTGGACTCCGGAAAAGCCATCGCCCCCGCCTCGCGGAGCCCGGGCGCTCCGGCTCGCAGGGAACGGCGACTTCGTTTGCGACCCGCTCGACCCTCTCCGGCGGGACGCCGGAAAGAGCAGGCCGGAGGCCTGCGCCACCACAGAAGTCGAGGAGCGGGCCGTGAAGCGGTCGGGGCAAGGTGGGGCCGGCCAGCAAAAAGCCCCGGACGGCGGGGCCGTCCGGGGCTGCGGTGGATCAGGGTGTCACCAGGTCAGGGCACCGGCTGGACCGTGTAGAAGCCCGTCGGATTGCTCACCGACGTGTCGATGAAGGAAGTCTGGGCCGTCGTGGCCGTCACCTGGCCGACTTCGACGCCCGTCAACGAGTTGGCGTTGTCGCGGCGCAGGATCTTGTAGGTCGTGCCGGGGATGGAGACGAAGGTGATGCGGGGAATCGCCTGGATGCCGACCGTAAAGCCGGACAGCGGGTTCAGCGGATCGGTTCCGGCCAGATACTCCTGCAGGTTGGAGCTGCCGTCGCCATCGGCGTCCGTGGCGGCACCGACGCGGGGATCGGTCAGGTAACCAGCGCCGAAATACTGCAGGCGCCAGCTGTTGGGGATGCCGTCGGCCAGGGCGTAGACGCGGCCGTAGTCGCCGACGGCCACGAGGGAAACCGGCGATCCGTTGAGGAACACTCCCGCCCGGATCGTCGCGTTGCTGGTGATGGTGAACGCACCGCTGTAGAGCGTGGAACCAATCGTCGGGTTTGCGCCGTTGATCGTGAACCGGACTTCGCCGACTCCCACGATGTTGGTCAGTCGGACCGTGAGCTGGTTGGTGAACAGGCCGGGGATGGGACCGAACTTGACCCCATCCGCCAGCACCTGGGTGAAGGCACCGGTGGAGACGATCGAGATCGGAAAGCCGTTTTGGAACAGGCCGGCCCGGAAGGTGGTGCTACCCGTCAGCATCAGGGGAGTGGAGTAGAGGGTCGAACTCGCCGTGGGATCCGAGCCGTTAACCGTGTAGCGGATCTGGCCCGAGCCGACGTTGTTCACCATAGATACAGTCGTCAGATTCGTGAAGAACCCGGGCGCGGGAGAAAATGCGATGTCG
>JBBRDN010000309.1:0-3001 GCA_038203875.1 Verrucomicrobiota bacterium | reverse complement strand
GAACTCGGAGATTCATGTGCGATACGTCTCGGTGGTTCCCTCCTCGCTCGGCTGCGGGCTCGTGTTGTCCGCGCAATCACCGGCGAATCGGGAAGGAGACGTTGCCCAACCGGAAAGACACGCGCTCCCGGCGGGTTGCGGAAAACCGTCGGCGGATTGCATGGCCCCACAACGCCGTCCGAAGGCACCCAGGAAAATTTCCTACCGTGTTTGCAGGCCTTGGCGGATCGCTAAGCCGGCATCTCCAAACCAATCTTCGTCGCCACCTGCATCACGTCCTTATCCCCGCGGCCGGAGAGGTTCACGATGATGAGAGCATCCTTGGACATTGTGGGCGCGACCTTGATGGCTTCGGCCACGGCGTGGCTGCTTTCCAATGCGGGGATGATCCCTTCGATCCGCGCGAGGCGCATGAAGGCATCGAGCGCCTCGGGATCGGTCGCGTAGGTGTATTGCACACGGTTGCTGTCCTTGAGCCACGCGTGCTCGGGTCCGACGGCGGCGTAGTCGAGGCCGGCACTGACGCTGTGGGTGCTCTGGATCTGGCCGAACTCGTCCTGGAGGATGTAGCTGCGCGTGCCCTGGAGAACCCCGAGAGATCCGCCCTGGAAACGCGCGGCATGTTTCTCGGGGAAGATGCCTTCACCGCCCGCTTCGACGCCGGTCATCTTCACGCCGGTGTCGTTGAGGAACGGATAGAACAGGCCGATGGCGTTCGAGCCGCCGCCGACGCAGGCGAGGAGCAGGTCGGGCAGGCGCTCTTCCATCTCGAGGATCTGGCGCCGGGCTTCGTCGCCGATGATGCGGTGGAAGTTGCGGACCATGACCGGATACGGATGCGCGCCGTAGGCGGTGCCGAGGATGTAGTGCGTGCTGCGGACATTCGTCACCCAGTCGCGCATGGCTTCATTGACGGCTTCCTTGAGCGTCTGCTGGCCGGCCTTCACAGGGACAACCTCGGCGCCGAGCATCTTCATCCGGTAGACGTTCAACTCCTGCCGGACGCAATCCACTGCGCCCATGTAGATGACGCACTTCATGCCGAACATGGCGGCGACGGTGGCGGTGGCGACGCCGTGCTGGCCCGCGCCCGTCTCGGCGATGATGCGGGTCTTGCCCATGCGCTTCGCGAGAAGGATCTGGCCCATCGCGTTGTTGATCTTGTGGGCGCCGGTGTGGAGCAGGTCCTCGCGCTTGAGATAGATCTTGGCCCCGCCGAGTTCCTTGGTCAGGCGCTCGGCTAAGTAGAGGGGCGTGGGGCGACCGACGAATTCGCGCAGGTAGTAGCTGAGTTCCTGCTGAAAGGCGGGATCGATCTGGGCGCGGAAGTATTCGGCCTCCAGCTCCTGCAACGGGTGCATGAGCGTCTCGGGCACGTAGCGCCCGCCGAAGGGCCCGTAATGGCCGTTCGCATCGGGCATCGCCGGAGTGGCAAACGCGGTCATCGTCTCGTTCATGAGATGGACGGTAGCGCGGGTGGAACGAAAACGGAAAGGGCACGAATGAGGAAATCAGAAGTTCACGGGCCCTTTGGGAGTCCGGCTTTCAGCCCCGGATGAACGCCGTCTCGCCGATGTCCTTGAGCGCGATGCGGCCAGCCTCTTTTGCCAGTGCGACCTGGGTGCGTTCGATCGGGTCGAGCACCGGTTCGTTGCTCAGCTTGAAGGTCTGATGGTGGATCGGGACGAAGAGCCGTGCGCCGGCGGCATCGGCCATGGCCACGGCCTGCTCGGGTGCGCAGTGGCTCCTGATCCACGGATCGTAGGCGCCCACGGGCATGATGGCGGCCTCGAAAGGGCCCTTCGACCGGAGGGACGCGAAGAGCGGGGTGTCCGCCGTGTCGCCACCGAAGAGCAGTCTGCGCCCCTCGCGTTCGACGATGAAGCCGCCGTAGCCGCGGTGGGTATCGCGGCGGACGCGCGCGCCCCAGTGACGGACCTCGATGGACTCCACGGCCACCTCGCCCCGCGGAGAGCGGACAACGACGCGTTCGCCCCAGCGCAGTTCCTTCACGCCGGAGAAGCGGCCGGCGGAAACGAGATCGGATGTATCCCGCGACATCACGACCTGCGGTCGCCCACGCAGCGCGGCAAGCGAGGGCGTGTCGAGATGGTCGAAGTGCGCGTGGGACAGCAGCACCAGGTCGATCTCGGGCAACTCCGTCGGCGACAGCGCGCAGGCAACGAGGCGTTTCGGTCCGAGGCTGCCGACACCGAGATCGACGCCGATGCGCGGAAAGAATGCCGGATCGGTGAGGATGCGGACGCCGTAGAAGTTGACCAGAACCGTGGCGTGGCCCAGCCAGGCGAGGGTGATGCCATTGTCGCGCCAAGTGGCCGGCACGGGACGGAACCGGGCCGACGGAACCTTGCGGCCGATCTCCGCCAACCGATCCCGGATGAATCCCGCGGACCACGAGGACGATGTCGCAACCCACGCGCCGCCGAGGCCGGCGAGAGTTCCGGCGACAAGAAAATTTCTCCGGTTGAAGATCCCTTTGCGTTTCAGGACGGCCACGTTCATGGCGCGAAACTGCAAGCGAACGACGGATTGGCAAGGGACTCTGCCGTGGAGTTGTTCACAACGGGTTCGGCTCGCGGGCCGAAGCACCGGGTTGAAGGCGATCCTCCCTATCTCTTCACCAATCCCGGCGGCGTCCAGCGTTTCTCGGCCGGCACACAGAGCAAGTTCTCGGAGACGATGTCGCCGAAAACGTTCTCGGGGTTGCGGTAGAAGTTTTGTGGGTTGAAGAGCGGCGGGAGATGCTCGTAGAGGTCGTAGTCGAGCGAGCGGAGATGGTTGATCAACTCGGCGGCCTTCTCGGCCCGGTCGTTCTCCAGATAGAGCAGCGGCCGGCAACGTCTGATGGTTTCTCCGGCGCCCTTCAGCACCTTCAACTCCATGCCCTCGACGTCGATCTTCATGAGCTTCACGTCCGACTCGTTGAGCTGATCAAGCGTCACTTGGCGAGTGGTGCAGCCCTGCTCGTGGCCCTCGATGC
>JBBRDN010000308.1:0-3046 GCA_038203875.1 Verrucomicrobiota bacterium | reverse complement strand
GGCACGTTCGGCGCCTTGTCTTGGCCCGGGGCGGTTCATTGCTGGCGCGGTGGTCATGCGTTGGTGGTGCCGGGCGGTGCCGAAATCGAATCCAGGATCTTTGCTCCGTAGCCCTGCCACGAGATCGATGCCGCCTTTTGGCGGGCGCAATTCGACATCCACTGGAGTTGATCGGTGTGATCGGCCACCCAGTTGACCTTTTCCGCGATCGCTTCCGGTGAACGCATCGGCACAAGGAACCCGGTTTGGCCCTCGACGACAAGATCTTCGCCACCGGCATTACGGGTGACGATGATAGGCAAACCCCGGCTCATCGCCTCCTGCTGGACGAGTGCCCGGCCTTCGGCGATAGAGGGTAGCACCAGCACATCGCAGGTATCCATCAGCTTCAGCACATCTCCATGCGGACGGGGGGCTTCATAGGTAAAGTCGCCGCCGTGTTTGCGGTAGAACTCCATGGACATGAGAGGGGACCCCATCACGACCAGCTCCACGTCGGATCGTCGGACCAGACGAAAGGCCGCGAACAGGTCGGCCAGTCCCTTTCGTTGGCCCATGGACCCGGCGAAAAGGAACCGGACCTTCCTCCCGGAAGGGCGCGGGTTCCGGGCGGCCGCGATCGGCGGCGACCCGAACTCGGCCACGAAGCAATTCCGGCCCTTCCGCAGTTCGGGCGGGATGCTGTCGAGAACGAATTGGCTAGGGCAGATGACATGGTCCGCCGCCGCCAGTTCAGCGGTCTTGCGGGCGAACTTCTCCTCGGAGTCTCGCGTGCTCCCCAGGGTCGGTTCCCATTCGGGCCATCGTTGCGCCTCCTCCTCCATCAGGCGTCGCACGGTCCGCCAATAGGCGATCGGGAGGTCATACGCCGTCGGGATTCCGAGCGTCCGGGCCTTGGTCAACGTGGCCAGCGCGCCGTCTTCATACGCGTAGGCACAGTTGATCGATCGAGTCTCCATCCAGTTTTGAAGGTTGCGGGCGACATGCCTGTCCAGGTCCTGATAGACCGCGTCCACAGAAGTCCATCCTGTTTCGTGGCGATTCAGCGCGGACCAGCCGAGCTTGCCTGAGACCAGCCGGATCGCCTCGCGCGAGGGTCTGGAAACAAGTTTGGCTGCCGATACCGAATAGCACCGGCGGCCCAGTTCTGAACGAAGTCCGGTCGGGAGAAGGCCGAACCATTTCGGCGTTGCCCGAAAACCCAGTGCGGTCGCGAACAGGCCGAGAACCCCCCTTTCTTGCGAGGACTCCAACAGGGCCCGGACGAAAGTGTTACCCGTCGGATGGGATACCAGAATCATGCCTTCATGCCGGCCAGTTCGGTGAGATACGACTTTGCCACGGCTGTGCGAGTGTGGCCCGCGAGGTGCATTGACGCGCCTTCTCTGAGGCGGGCGACACGTTTGGGAGAAGCCAGCAATCCGTCGAGAACTTCGGCGAGGGCTTTCCAGTTCCCGTTTGGAAACGACTCCCCGCAAAGCCCCATCGCGTCAGGCAGACCTCCGCCCGACGAACCGACGACGACGCAGCCGCAGGCGATTCCCTCGAGCGCCACGATGCCAAACGGCTCCTTCCAGAGCGACGGTGCGACGAGGATCCGATGACGGTTCAATTCGGAGGCCAGGGTCTTGCCGGTCAGTTGTCCGGCAAACGAGACCTGCTCACCCATACCCGCTGCAGCTGCCTTTGACCGGAGTGCCTCCAACTCGGGACCTGCTCCGATGATTGTGAGTGTCGGCTTGATTTTTTTCTCGGCAAGCGCAGCCAGGGCATCAAGCAGGATGGAGCATCCCTTGTCTGAGACGAGACGGCCGACGAAAACGAGGTCGCGGTCACGCCGGGCTGCGGGATCTTCCCAGAAAATGTCGTCCTGATATGGGTTGGCGATCAATCCGCAGCGGGCCGGGATCGTGTCTGCCAACGCCCTGCTGACGGCAAGATTGCGTTTCACGAGACGGGTGGCGCCAAGCTTTAGGTGATCCTGCCAGGCCATCCGGCCGTCCGCCCGGGCTATCCACGTGTGATGGACCACAACAACGGGTTTGCGCACCACCAAGGCGGGCCACAACGTTGGCAAGCTGATGTTGCTCTGCATATACACGTCGCACCAGCGAAGCAGGGCGAACACTGCGCCTACGGAGGGTTGTCGAATGACGGTGAACCCTTGTCCAAAAGGCTCTTTCGTCGCAGGAGTCTGCGTGATGACCCGGATCTCGTGGCCGAGTGCGGCGAACTCGGTCGCCAGAATGCCGCTGACGAGTTCGATGCCGCCGACATTTGGGGCAAAGAAATGGGATGAGATCAGCAGCTTCAAAGGCGGGATCAATGCGAAACCGGATCAGCGGTTCGCCAGAATCTTCTTCGCCGCCTCGATGCCGAGCTGCGTGGCGATGTCGCTGTTCATGTGCTCCCAGATGCCCCAACGGCCGAGCGGATGGATGCCGCGTCCCAACGCCCACTGGCCGATGGCTTCGACGGCTTCGGGTTTGCCGAGGGTGTTGACCGGGTAGGCGAATTCGTTGTGGTGCCGGAAATGTTTCACCGGACCCGAACGATGGGCATTGGTCTCCGTCCAGCAACCCCGGCTGCCGGGACAGAAGTTCGAGCGCACCAAACGGCGGTGGTGGGTGAGCGCTTCGTCCGGATCATAGACCCAATGCGCGGGCGTATTCTGCATCGTCGGATCGTAGTCCACATCGATGGGGACGTTCACCAGTTTGCCTATCTCGGTGGTGATCTCGGCGGGAACCTTCGCCATCTTCGGCCAGAGCGTCCACGGGATGGAGCTGACGATTTTCTCGCCTTGGAACTGGCCGTTGATCGTGAGGTTTTCGATGTCGATCTGCGTCACAGGACAGTTCGGCACGAAGCGGTCGCCGAGCGCCAGCCCCATACGCCGCCAGACTTCGCCGTAACCGAATTTCTTCGGATAAAAGAATTGTCCGTGCGCCGGGAGCTTGCCGGTGGCGCGACGTTCCAGACAGCTCTGCAACGTTTCACGGAAGGAGACATCCGGCAGCTTGTAGAGCCAGTAGGTGCCAAGCTG
>JBBRDN010000307.1:0-3093 GCA_038203875.1 Verrucomicrobiota bacterium | reverse complement strand
CTTGCGGTAGTTTTCCACCACGTAGGCTTCGAGGAGCTCACGCGAAAGCTCCGCCGTCGGCGGCAACGCCGCCCGGGCCTGTTCTGATATGTCGACCACGACCTTCATCTTGCGGTAAGCATATCATGGAACACGGCGTCTTCATCTCAAGGCCTAGGCTGCAAGCGTTCGCGCAGCGCCCGCAGCCGTTCCGTCCGCTATGCGGCCACGCCCGCATCCATCGTCATAGGACTTCCGCCTTGGGCAAACGGGCGCGGGCCAGGTCGGGCTTCTTGTCCGGCTGGATGATCCACGTGTGGGCGAGGTCCGCGACTTTGGCCAGCGTGAGCAGGTCGTCGCGTCCGAACGACGTCGTGGTCTTCCACTCCTCGCCGTTCTTGTAGCTTCGTTCGAAGGTCACGTTGTGGCGCACGCCGTCGTCCGTCTGGTTGGCCCAGATCGCGGCCTTGATCAGGCCGATCCGCACTTCGTGCACGGGCGCGGCTGTTTTGGGTTCGTTGCTTGGTTTGGGCATAATGGTTCCTCCTAAAACCGCAGTATGGATCGAAACTGCCTCGTTCCGACAGGGGGTATCTTTTGAACCACGATCCGTGTTATGATGAAGGCTGGAGGATCGGCCATGGGACCAGAACAAGTGGGACGAGCAGCGGAGCAGGTAAGTTTTCCTTTGGGGCGGCTGCTGATCACGCCGGCGGCGCAGGCGGTCTTGACGCAGGAGGAGCTCCTCACGGCGCTCAATCGTCACTCGCGTGGTGATTGGGGCAAGGTGGGAGCGGAGGATCGGCGCGAGAACGACCTCTCGCTCCGGCAAGGGTTCCGCATCCTCTCCGCCTACGAAACCAGGGCCGGTGAAACGTTCTGGATCATCACCGAAGCCGACCGCTCCTCGACGTGCGTCCTGCTACCCTCCGACTACTAGGGTGCAACATGTCGTCGATGTCCGGTCCAGTAGTGCAGATGCAAAGCCTCCAACGCCTCGGCCAGATCCTGCGCGAGAACCCCGACACCGGCACCGGCGTCCAAATCCGCGCGCTGCTCTGGTCGCTCCTCAACCAGCACCACATGGTCAACCTCTGGACCATGTGCAGCCGCCTGAACGACGAACCCGCGCGCCTGGCCGCCGATGTCCTCACCTCGGCGTTGATGGGCAGACTCACCGACTCGCAGGTGAAACAGACGCTCATCGAATGTGGTGAGATGGAGAGGTATGACCGCGAGCACAACGTCGCCGCCCTCGACGACGCCAAGTCCTCGCTCGTGCGCATCCTCCGCACCACCCCGCCCAGCGACGGCCACTATAAACTGACCAGGGCGTTGCGGTCTTTGGAGCGGGATTGATCACGGCTGCCGTGATTCGTGGAAATAACCCGTCCCTTCGGACTACAGTGGTGCCAACTGCGGAATCTACTTCGGATCGACCCTCTTGATATCCTTGAACCGGTTGATGTCCTTGTCGAAGGAGGCCAAACAAAGAACCACGGGTGCCGATTGTTGCTTACGGTCTTCCCGTGACCTGTTCCCGAATCCAGCCCGGATGCCGCCGCAAATCGAGCGCGGCCACCACGCGCGTTTCGGCTACCGTCTCCAGGTAGTAGATGCCGAAGGGAAACCGGCTCGCCAACATCCGGAAGCAGCCATGGTGCTGCCGGTGGATTCCGTGATACAGGGCCAGGCTTTCAATGTCCGCCAACAGCGACGTGACGCAGTAGCCGCCCAGACCCGCCTCCCGTTCATCGTAGAAGTCCCTCGCCTCCTCCAAATCCTCCGCCGCCTCCGCCAGGATGACGACACGCCTCATGCCGCCGGTTTTTGGAGCCGCTCCTTCAACTGCGCCATCGTCAGGAACTCGCCTTCGCCCCGCTCGATCTTGGCCAGGCGGCCATCGAGCACGTCCCCGTGCCAGGACGGCGACTGGACCGCGTCCGGGTCGCGCGAGATGGACGCCCACAGCAGTTCCATCGCCTGGAACCGTTCCTCCAGGCTCATTCGCTCGATTTCGGCGGGCTGAATCACGCGGTGAAGCTAGGCGCGAAAAAATCGCCGTGCAAGCCCGCCACCCCGCTCCGGCGGGCTACTTCGGTTCGACCCGTTTGATGTCTTTGAACCGGTCGAAGTCCTTGTCGAATGAGGCCACCGCCACCGAGTCCAGGGCGGCTCCCGCCGCCAGATACGCGTCGGCGAACCCGACGTTGACCTTCGCGAGCCGGGCCAGCGCGTCGAACACGCGTTCATGCTCCATGACCTTGATCCCTTTCCGCGACAACAGGGCCGCCAACTGCGAGGCCACCTCTTCGCGGTCGACCTTGTAGAACGACTCCAGGGTGTAGAACACCTCGGCCACGACGACCGGGCAGACTTCCAAGACAACATCCCCTGCTGCGGCGGAAAGGAACAGGTTGCGCGAGGCTTCCGCCTGGGCCTTGGGTTCGCCGGTCAGGAACCGGAGCAGGACGTTGCTGTCGAGCAGGAGACGCCGGCTCATGCCCGCCCCTTCCGCGCCGCATCGCTACCCATGCCGGCGCGGACGGCCTTCTTTTCCTCCGCCGGAACCACGGGCCGTTTGGGTTTGAGGCTGCCGAAGAGGCTGTCCAGGCCGGGCTCGGGCCGCAGGATGGCCGAACCGTCGGACCGCAGCTCGTAGGAGACCCGCTGCCGGGGCTTGAGGCCCAGCGCCTCGCGGACCTCCTGCGGGATGGTCGTCTGGAACTTGTCGGTGATGGTGGACCGTGTCATGGAGTCAGCTTACCACGATCCACCGCCTTGTGGCAATAGACCGACAAGGAGGCGGCTTGCCGCATTATTTGAAGCCTCCGACCAACGCCCTCCGCTCGGAGCTTCGGGCGCTCGTCTCCGGCGTAAAGGCACCCGAGGCCGGGTTGTCGGACTTCGCTCGGCTCCGCCGCTCCAACCCATCCCCCGGTGCCGGGACCAATCCCGCGCGCGGACTCGTGCCGCCATTTTACGGCGTCCCTGCGGGCGTCAAGGTCGTGCCTTCGGCCTCCACCCTGACCCTCCTCGCGACGCCGGGGAGCGGCTTCTAGGGGTTGCGCGCACCTGTTACTGCGGGTTCTGGAACACGGCCACTACCCGGTT
>JBBRDN010000306.1:0-3113 GCA_038203875.1 Verrucomicrobiota bacterium | reverse complement strand
TCGGCGCTGGCCGGAGAGGGTGGAGGTGGATTGGCGGCGGTTTTCGTGCGGGCTGTGGCGGGTGCCGGAAGGGGACATCCACGCGGCCTGCCGCCTCGAATCGTTCCCCAAAGCCCATACCTTCCAGTATCAGGGCCAGCTCTACGTGCCGTGCGGGATGCATTTCCGGGGCAGCCTCGAAACCGAGGCGCAGTGCCATCCGATCATCCGTCCGAAGGACTACGGCGGACCCGAGCCGCAGGAACGGGGCTACGAAGGCCGGACCGTCTTCGTAGGCCGCGAATCGTTCCGGCTGGGACCGCGCGTGGTCTTCAAATCATGTGATCCTTCAATCGCCGAATGGCGGCACCACCTGAAGATCCTCTACGCCGACGGCGGCATGTTCGCCTCCAAACCCAACTACGGCGAGTTCCTCGACTCCCTGAAAAGAACCGAGTCCGGCCACCAGACCGAAGCGTTGCAACTGGAGCAGGTCGACTTCGGCCAACATGACAAACAAACCATCCGCGAAATGCTGGTTGGCCGACAACCCACGCCCTTGGCCCAGCTCGACTTCCGGTGTTGAACGAGGCCGTGATAACCTATTTTATCTTAGCCTGTTGCGAGAGTGTTCACACCGTGGGATAACGGAGTCAGGAGAACTTCCCATGCAAAATCCAACCGTGATCTGGCGGAGCCGTTGATGCGCCGCCTGCCGACGACCATTCCCCAGCAGCAGCTGACCCCGGAACAGTTCGGACGCTTGAACGACGTCCCCGATCTCTTCGAGTGGCTGGCCAACATCACGAACGCCAACACCCGCCGGGCTTACCGCGACGACCTCGCCGGGTTCATGAAGTTCGTCGGACTGAACCAGCCGCAGCAGCTCAGGACCGTTTCGCGTCCACACGTCATCGCGTGGCGCAAGGAACTGGAACGCCGTTCGCTCAAACCGGCCACCATCCGCCGCAAGCTCGCGGCCTTGTCCGAGCTGTTCGATTTCCTCTGCGAAAAGAACTCCATCGACCGGAACCCGGTCAACGGCGTGCAACGACCCCGCGAAGGTGCCAATGAAGGCAAGACGCCCGCGCTTTCGGATGCCCAAGCCCGAAGGCTCCTGGATGCGCCGACGCCAACCACGCTCAAGGGCAAACGCGACCGGGCCATCTTGGCGACACTCCTCTATCACGCTTTGCGGCGCTCCGAGCTGTGTCTGCTCAGCGTGGGCGACTACCAGCTGCGGCGCGGCGTGCCGACGCTCATGGTCCAGGGCAAGGGCGGCAAGATCCGCTACCTGCCGGTGCATCCGCAGGCGGCGCAGCGCATCGAGGAGTATCTCGACCTGGCCGGACATCGCGCCAACGAGATGGGCGCGCTCTTCCGCCCGGTGCGCAACAGCGGCGGTGACTTGGAGAAGGCCATCAGCCCGTCGTCGATCTACAAGGACGTGCTCAAGCGCTATGCCCGCGATGCACGGATTCCGGAGGGGATGCTGCGACCGCATGTGCTCAGGGCCACCGCCGCGACCAACGCGTTGGAGAACGGGGCCGACATCACCAAGGTCCAGGAATGGCTGGGCCACGCGTCCATCGTCACCACGCGGCTCTACGACAAACGCCGCTCCAAACCCGAGGAGTCCCCTTCGTTCAAGGTCGCCTACTGACATCAAGTTCGTGGAAAATGACCGATAAGATCCCTTCGCCTTGGGCGGTTGAGGGAGCCGCTTCACTTCGCGCCGACGGCATCTTGAGGACCAGAACTGCGACGCATGTCCCCGTCTTCCGCAGGAGACCAAAAGCTCCACCGCTTATCGGTCAATTTTCCGGGACTTAGGAAAGAACGGACTGCGAACCCGAAGCGTTCATCGCTGGCGCTCGTGCCGTGCCCGCTTCAGAGACTCTTCGTGGAAATGGCGTCCGTCGCTTTCATCGATGGGATGCGTTGCGCCTTCAGTTGCAGCGTCACCGACGCGTCCCGCGCTCGAATTCGTAATCGTCCAGAGTGAGCATCTTGAGCGCGTCGTAGCGGCGTAGCAGCTCCTCGGCGGACCAGCGGTCGAGCGACAGGGCGATGCCGACCTGCTTCTGGGTCATGGTCCCCTTGCGGTAGTTTTCCACCACGTAGGCTTCGAGGAGCTCGCGGGAAAGCTCCGCCGTCGGCGGCAACGCCGCCCGGGCTTGTTCGGATATGACGACCACGACCTTCATCTTGCTATCAGCATACCATGGATCGGGTCTTCATCTCAAGGCCTAGGCTGCAAGCGTTCGCGCAGCGCCCGCATCCGTTCCGTCCGCTACACGGCCCCGCCCGCGTCCATCGTCATAGGACTTCCGCCTTGGGCAAACGCGCACGGGCCAGGTCGGGCTTCCGGTCCGGCTGGATGATCCACGTGTGGGCGAGGTCGGCCACTTTGGACAACGTGAGCAGGTCGTCGCGTCCGAACGACGTCGTGGTCTTCCACTCCTCGCCGTTCTTGTAGCTGCGCTCGAACGTCACGTTGTGGCGCACGCCGTCGTCCATCTGGTTGGCCCAGATCGCGGCCTTGATCAGGCCGATCCGCACTTCGTGCACGGGCGCGGCTGTTTTGATTTCGTTGCTTGGTTTGGGCATAAATGGTCCTCCTAAAACCGCAGTATGGATCGGAACGGCCTCGTTCCGACAGGGGGTATCTTTTGATCCACGATCCGTGTTATGACGAAGGCTGGAGGATCGAGCATGGGACCAGAACAAGTGGGACGGGCAGCGGAGCAGGTGAGTTTTCCTTTGGGGCGGCTATTGATCACGCCGGCAGCGCAGGCGGTGTTGACGCAGGAAGATCTGCTGACCGCCTTGAACCGTCACTCGCGGGGCGATTGGGGGAAGTTAGGAGCCGAGGATCGGCGCGAGAACGACCTCTCGCTCCGGCAAGGGTTCCGTATCCTCTCCGCCTACGAGACGGCCAAGGGCGAAACGTTTTGGATCATCAGCGAAGCCGACCGCGCGTCCACCACCGTCCTGCTACCCTCCGACTACTAGGGTGCACCATGCCGTCGATGTCCGGTCCAGTAGTGCAGATGCAAAGCCTCCAACGCCTCGGCCAGATCCTGCGCGAGAACCCCGACACCGGCACCGGCGTCCAAATCCGCGCGCTGCTC
>JBBRDN010000305.1:0-3124 GCA_038203875.1 Verrucomicrobiota bacterium | reverse complement strand
GGGCAAGCTCTTCATCAACTGCGCCACGATCACGCCCGCGACCCACGTCGAAGTGGAACGCCGCGCCAAGGCCGTCGGGGCCGTGCCGCTCGAGGGCTGCATGGCCTCGTCGATCCCGCAGGCGCGCAACGGCACGCTTTATCTCATGTGTGGCGGCGAGGCCGCGTCGTTCGAGCGCATGAAGCCAATCCTCGAGAAACGCTCCACCGCGCTCCGCCACATCGGCAGCACCAGCCAGGCCGCGCAGGTAAAGTCGCTCGTGAACATGATGATGAACACCAACACGTGCGCTCTCGCCGAGGGTCTCGGCCTCGGCGCCGCGCTGGGGCTGAACCTCGACATGCTTCGTGAAGTCTTCGCGCAAACCGGCGCCAACTCGCAGGTCCTCAAAACCGACGGCGAGGACATGCAGAACCGCGCGCACGACTGTTATTTCTCCGGCGCGCACGCCGCGAAGGATTCCACCATCGCGTGGGTGCTCGGCGCCCAGGCCGGCCTCAACCTGCCGCTCGCCGCCGCTACCAAGCAGCAATTCGACAAGATGGTTGCCCTCGGCCTCGGCCACCTCGACAAAAGCGGCGTCGCCGAACTCACGTTCAAGGGCCGCCGCGCTTAACTGCTACCGCTCACCTTCCCCATGAAAAAATCCCTCCTCCTCGCCGCCGTTGCGCTCGCCCTCACCGCGAGCCCGGCCTTCGCCATCGACTTCAAGGCCACCAAGGACTGGGTGCGCCTTCCCGACGTCAATTCACGCCCGACCAATCTCCACGGCGACGTCGCCATCGCCTCCAACGGCGACGTCTATGTCAGCACCATGGACGCCGCCCGCGGCGTGCAGGTGTTCTCGCAGGACGGGAAATACCTGCGCGACGTGCCGAACGCTCCAAATGACTTCCACGGCTTCGTCATCCGCAAGGACAAGGACGGCGAGTTCATCTACGGCCCGCGCCTCGTCGCCGGCACAATCGTGAAGCTCACGCTCGACGGCAAAACCGTCCTCGAGATTCCGTCGTCCGCCATCCCCGACGAATTCAAAATCCTCACGCCGCCCGCCAAGAAAAACGCCAAGGGCGAGATGGTCCCGGATGCCGATGGCAACAAGCGCGTCGTGCGCCTGACCGGCATGGACGTCGCGCCCAACGGCGACCTCTACGTGACCGACGGCTACTCGAGCGATTACATCCACCGCTTTGACCGCACCGGAAAATATCTCACGTCCTTCGGCGGCAAGAAAGAGCCCTACAACTTCAAAACGCTCCACAAGATCGCGGTCGATACGCGCTTCGCTCCGGCCCGCATCATCGTCGTCGACCGCGAGGGTCGCCGTTTGGTGCACCTGTCCCTGGACGGCGAGTTTCTCGGCGTCATCGCGAAAGACCTCCTCCGCCCCGCCGCCGTCGCCGTCCATGGCGACTACGCCGCGGTCGGCGAAATCCTCGGCCAAGTCACGATCTTCGACAAAGAGGGCAAGGTCGTCGCCAAGTTCGGCACGAATTCCGTTCCCGAGGAAACCGCCAACAACAAGATGGGCCCCGACAAGTGGCGCGCCGGCATTTTCAACGCCCCGCACGGCGTGGCCTTCAACTCCAAAGGCGACATCTTCGTTTCCGAATACAACACCTTTGGCCGCATCCACCGCTTCGATAAGAAATAGTCGGTCGCAATGTGGAGCGGGTTTTCGAAGCGCGGTCCTCGTGACCGCGCTTTTTTGTGAACCCCGAACATGAGTCCTCCGCATGATCGGATGGGGTCGCGGGGATTGCGCCCCGCGACCCTTCCACACCACCGGACGTGCGGTTTTCCGCATCCGGCGGTTGAGACAGAGGACGACCTATGTCGTCGCCGTTTCCCGCGGCAGGGTGAACCCGTATCTTTCCAGCGTGCGGTTGTTCAACGTGCTTTGGAGCACCCGGTGCCGCGCCATCGCCCAAGCGCCTTTGCCACTGTAGGCCATGCCGAGGTTGCTGCCTCGCAGCCCCAGTCGTTTGAGCGCGTTGAGACGGCCGCGCGGGTGGTGCCACCGTAGCCGGAAGCATTTGCGCATATGCCGTCGCGTCCATCCGCTCAGGGCGGGCAGGTCCCGGGGCCTTTCGGTCAGCCGGAAGTAGCCCCACCATCCGCGGATGTAGCTTCGCCATTGTTCGCGCAGCTGCTCGCTCGTCACGCTTTGCCTCGCATCCCAGAGCGCGCGCACCTTCGTCTTGAACCGCTCCACGCTTTTCGGCGCGAAGCGGATCGTCCCGTCGGTCTCCAAACGGAAGCCGAGCAACGCGGTCCCATCGCCGGGGCCGTGGCCGCTTTTCTCCCGGTTGACCGGCAGCTTTAGCTCCCGTTCGATCCATGCCGTCACGCTGGCCGCCACCCGTGCCGCAGACCGTTCGCTCGCGCAGAAGATCGCGATGTCGCCCGGCGTAGCGCACGAACGACAGGCCGCGTTTCTCCAGCTCAAGATCGAGCGGGTGCAGGCAGATGTTGGCCAACAGCGGCGACAGCGGCCCGCCTTGCGGCGTGCCTTTCGCGCGGGGTTCTTGCGTGCCGTCCGTTCGTTCCATGGGCGCTCGCAGGTAATCCCCGATCAACCGCAGGATGCGTTTGTCACGCACCTTTCGGCCGATGTGGCTCATGAACCGGTCGTGGTTCACGTGATCGAAGAAGCTCTTCGGATCAATGTCCACGACCCGGCTTTTCCCTGCTCGCACGTAGGCTTGGACCGCTCGCACCGCGTCATGCGCGGAGCGCTTCGGCCGGAAGCCGTAACTGTGTTCGCTAAACTCAGCCTCCCGGAGCGGGCTGGGCTTTCGGTGGAGGGCTTGCTGGATCAGTCGATCCAGCACCGTCGGGATGCCCGGTCGCCGGGTGCCGCCGTTCGCCTTCGGGATGTCCACCGCCTTGACCGCTTCGGGCCAGTAACGGCCCGTGCGCAGCTTTTGGAGGATTTCATCTTGGTGGGTTTTCAGCAGCCCGGCGGTTTGGGCAACCGTCCTTCCATCCACTCCGGCGGCCCCGGCGTTGGCTTTCACCTTCGCCCAGGCCGCGTTTCTCCAGCTCAAGATCGAGCGGGTGCAGGCAGATGTTGGCCAACAGCGGCGACAGCGGCCCGCCTTGCGGCGTGCCTTTCGCGCGG
>JBBRDN010000304.1:0-3159 GCA_038203875.1 Verrucomicrobiota bacterium | reverse complement strand
TGCCGGAAGTCATCCGGCGTATCGAAGCGATCCCGATGGGTGGAACCGACTGTGCGCTGCCCATGCTCTGGGCGCGCCGTCGCGGACTGCGCTTCGGCGCGTTCGTCACCTACACCGACAGCGAGACGTGGGCCGGAGCGGTCCATCCGTCGCAGGCGCTCCGCGACTATCGCGGTGCGCTCGTGCCGGACGCGAAGGCCGTGGTGGTAGGCATGACATCGAACGGCTTCACCATCGCCGATCCGGCCGACCGCGGGATGCTCGACGTCGTCGGCTTCGACGCGACGGCCCCGGCCGTCATCGCGGACTTCGTCCGGTCGTAGGGCCGGACCATTCGAAAACGCCACGGAGGTGGCCCCAACACGCGGGCGGAGGCGCAGGCTTCCGCCCGCTTCAATTTCACAAAACCCGTTCATGACATGAAAACCAGAAAACCCTCCGCCGAAAGCCAGCCCAAGGTGGTGCTGCAACTCGGCTCATGGGGCAGCTACCTCGACGAGGCCGCCGAACTCGAAGCCCTGCTGCGGAAGAAGCCGGCCCGCCTGCGCATCGAACTTGTGGGCGTCGGCGAATTGCCGCCCGACACCGCGCTCCTCCTCCGGTCCATTCTACATGCGCGTTCGCCCCGCACCCTCGTCACCACCCATGCCCGATCCAGCCTCCATGGCGCGGCCGTGCTGGTATGGCTGCTCGGTGATCAAAGGCTCATCCGCGAGGATGCGCGCCTTCACTTCCGCGCCGCCGGACCGTTTGAAAACAGCGACAGCGCCACGCCCTGGCAGGAGCCGGACACGCTGACCGATGACGAGTTCGAAAGCGCCGACTACATCCGCGTGCTCCAGCTCATCAACGAGTTTCTCCCCGTCCGAGAAATGGCCGGCCGCTCGATCGAACTGCCGACGCTTCGCCAATTCGGCCTCGTGGACAACGCGAAGACCGACGAAGTCCTCACCGCTCTGCTCGCCAGGCAGAAGCGGCCCGTCGCCAAGCCTGCCAAGAAGCCCAGGGTGAAACGTGCCGGGAGTCCTGCTCAGCAGCGGTGCGCCCGACCTGTAGGAGAATGTTCTCCTGGTCAACGCAAGCGATGAGTTGAAGAGCCTGCATAGTAATTGCTTCGTCACATGGATGGCGACGTTCCCACTTTCAACAAAGACCAAACACCGCCGGGAAGGATCGCTGTGTCCACGAACAACCAAAACATCATGAACACAGACACGACCATTCCGATCCATGCGACCGGCGAGGCCACGGGCTTCATCCCGGCGCCGGGCGATAAGGGCAAGCCGATCACCGTGATCGGGACCAATTCCATCCGCGCGGGCTTCGACGCGAACTGCCTCAGGCAGGCGCTGAACTCTCGCGGCGCTCCCGGTGTGACCGACCTCGTCCTCAATCCCGACGCGCATTCCGGCTACGGTGCACCCATCGGCTGCGTGATGGTTTCGCCGACCCACATCTATCCCGGACCCGTCGGCGTGGACATCAAGTGCTCCATGAGCTTCCTGCAGATGGATCTGCCGGCCGATCAACTGGCCAGCCGTGAAGTCCGCCGCGCGCTCATCGAAGCCATCGCCCTGCGCACCCCGACCGGTCCTGGCCGCGGCTCGCGCCACGCCTACAAGGCCCGCAAGATCGGTGAGGAACTCGGCTTCCTCGCCGCGACGGAGGGCGCTTCGCCGACGGTCTGCCATGCGCTGGGAATCCCGGCCGCGTGGGCGTCGCGTTGTGAAGACGCCGCGCACGTCGGGCACGATGAGACGAAGGACTCGCTCGCGCTTCGTCTCCAGGCGCATCTGCACGCGAAGTTCTTCCGCCACTTCGGCGAGAAGGTCAGCCAGCTCGGTTCGTATGGAGGCGGAAACCACTTCGGCGAATGCGAGATCGTGCACGTCTCGGACAACGACCGCGCACGCGATGTGGCCTCGGCCTTCGGGCTGCGCGACGGTTGCGCCGGGTTCCTCTCGCACTGCGGGTCGCGCGGCTTCGGCCATGCGCTCGCGATGGGGCAGTTCCGTGTGCTCCAGCGCAAGTTCGCCGACTGGTCCATCCCGCTGCCGGGAGACGACCGCGAACTGGTCTATGCGCCGCTCGGAACGCCCGAGGCCGACGCCTACATCGACGACCTCGCGCTGGGGTCGAACTTTGCCACGGTGAACCATCTCCTGATCAACGCGCTCGTGCTGGAGGCGTTCCAGGAAGTCATCCCCGGAGTGAATGGCGAGCTGGTGTATTTCATCAGCCACAACATCGCGCGCCGCGAACTGCTGACCGACGGAAACGGCGGGTTTCAGGGCGAGGCGTGGGTCCATCGCAAGGGAGCGACACGTGCGTTCCCGGCGGGGCATCCGTCGCTCAAGGACACGCCGTTCGCCACGACCGGGCATCCGATCCTGCTACCGGGAAATCCGACGGCTGGAAGCGCCGTCATGGTGGCCGACGCCGGCGCCGCGCTCAGCCATTACTCCGTGAACCACGGGGCCGGACGCGCCATGGGCCGCAAAGCCGCCGACCGCGCGCTCGACCAGAAGACGGTCGATGCGGAGTTCGTGGCCCACGACATCCTGACGAACTGCCGCCAGTATCCGAAGGACGAGGCGCCCGCCGCCTACAAGGACTTCGACGCCGTGCTCGACTCGGTGAAGAAGGCCGGACTGGCCAGCGAAGTCGCGCGCCTCAAGGCCCGCTTCGTCATCAAGGACGCCGACCAGAGCACGAACGGCGCGGCTTGAAATCACAAGGGAGCGGGGAAACCCGGGACCCTCTTTTCGTTCGGAACTTTTCTTCAATCTAGCTGCGGAGCAGCGGAAGAAAGTAGCCACGGGCGTGAGCCCGTGGTTCAGCGATGAAGATGGGCAAGCTCCGGAGGAGCGGCAGACGCCTTTCTGTCGCCCTTCCAGGGCTCTTGCCTGATCAGAAACCCAACCCACAGCTCACGCTGTGGGCTACTTTCTTTCGCACCTCCGGTGCTGTTGGATTCGGTCGCGAAGATGCCGGAGCAGAGCTGGCGGCAGGTTCTGGCGACGAACCTTAGGCATTGGATTTCTGGCCGTAGAACCCGCACTCGATGGAATCACGGAGCATGGAAACCTCCCCAGCGTCGGAGGTGTCGGCGAGACGGGAGGCGAGCGCGGAGAGTCCTTTGGCGCTTAACTGCCCAGT
>JBBRDN010000303.1:0-3188 GCA_038203875.1 Verrucomicrobiota bacterium | reverse complement strand
CTGGTTCAAGATCACCAAGGCCCTCGGCGACTCGCGCACGGACAAGCTGGGCGAGGCGGATTCCCTGCTGACCGACGTCGTGGACACGGCCCGAAACGGCATGCAGCGAGGGCTGGCCCTCGCAGTTCGCGCAAGGGTCCGTTGGTCGACGGGACGCGCCGCCGAAGCCCGCGCCGACCTCGCCGAAGTGGACGCCCTCGCCATCCCGGAACCGGATCGCGTCCGGGTTAACTTCGTGCTCCGCAAGGCGGACCATCTGGCCGTCCATCTTGCCACCCGCGAAGCCAGGGCCCTGATCAAACCGTAGCGCGACCACCGCGCCACGTCCTGCGGTTGCGTTCGTGGAAAAATCCGCTCAGGGTTTCCTCCTCACTTCCATGAAACGTCATCTTTCCGGCAGCGCCATTCTTCTGGCCACCCTCATTGGCGGCCTCTCCGTCGACGCCGCGTCCCTGCCCCGAAGCAACCCCGAGGCGCAGGGTGTTTCGTCGGCGGGCATTCTCGAGTTCGTCGATGCCGTGGACAAGGTCGATGCGATGCACAGCTTCATGCTCGTGCGCCATGGCAAGGTCGTCGCCGAAGGCTGGTGGACGCCCTACAACGCCAACAGTCCCCACGTCCTCTTCTCGTTGAGCAAAAGTTTCACCTCCACCGCCGTCGGGCTGGCCGTGGCCGAGGGCAGGCTCAGCATCGATGACGAAGTGCTGAAGTTCTTTCCCGAAGACGCCCCGGCCAGTCCTTCCGCCAACCTGAAGAACATGCGCGTGCGTGACCTGCTCACGATGTCCACCGGCCACCAGGACGAACCGTCGAGCGCACCGGACAAGGTCTCCGCCAGGTCCTTCCTCGCGCAGTCGGTGCCGCACAAGCCGGGCACCCACTTCAAATACAACACGGCCGCCACCTTCATGCAGTCGGCCATTGTCCAGAAGCAGACGGGCCTGTCGGTGTTTGAATACCTTCAACCGCGACTCTTCGAACCGCTCGGCATCGTGGGCGCGTCTTGGGCGACGAACTTTCAAGGCATCAACCTCGGCGGCTACGGACTGAAAGTGCGGACCGAGGACATCGCTAAGTTCGGCCAGCTCTATCTCCATAAGGGCAAATGGAACGGCAAGCAGCTGGTTCCCGAATCGTGGGTGGACGCCGCCACCGGCAGGCAGATGTCGAACGGCAGCAATCCGAAGAGCGACTGGGACCAGGGCTACGGCTACCAGTTCTGGCGCAGCCGGCACGGGGCCTACCGCGGCGACGGCGCATTCGGCCAATACTGCCTGGTCATGCCGGAACAAGATGCGGTCCTCGCCATTACCAGCGGAGTGAAGGACATGCAGGGCGTGCTAAACATTGTCTGGGACAAACTCCTTCCCGCCATGAAGGCGAACGCAATGCCATCCGATGCCGCCACCCGCCGGAAGCTCGAAGACCGCCTCGCCAAGCTCACCGTGCGCCTGCCCGAAGGAGCACCCACTTCGCCCTTGGTGTCTAAGATTGCCGCGCGCCGCTTTGTGTTTCCGGCCAATGAAGAGAAGCTTGAATCGCTCTCGTTGGAGGTCAGTTCCGCCGGGGCCAACATGACGCTCGTGACCCGCACGGCCGGCAAGGAAAGCCGCCTCGCCCTCGGCGCGGGCAATTGGAAAACCGGCACGATCGATTACGCGACATCCGTCGGAGCGACCACCTCATCCGAACCGGTCGCCGCCAGCGCCGCATGGGCCGGGGACGACACTCTCGTGGTGAAGCTCTGCCTCTACGAATCGCCGTTCCATCTCACGCTCCGGCTGCGTTTCGCTGGCGACACCGTGACCCGCGACGCGGAGGCAAACGTCGGATTCGGCGGACCCAAGCCCCTCCAGCTCATCGGCCGCAAGGAGTGACTCCGAATCGCCTTCGGGCTTCCCGTCCAAACCGTCGCCTCTACATTCCGCGCACCTGTGTCTGATCCCGTCAAATCTCCTGCCTGGCTGGAAAAGCCGGACGGCACACGCGCCGACATCGACGGAAACTGTTCGATCGGACGGGCCGCCGGCAATCAGGTGATACTGGACGACGACCGCGTCTCCCGACGCCACGCGGTCATCCACGCCCAGGGCGACGGCGAATTCTGGCTGGTCGACCTCGGCACCAGCAACGGCACCTACGTCAACGGCCGGCGCCTCAGCCAACCGGGCCGGCTCAACCACGGCGACGTCATCAAGATCGGCTCCATGCACCTGGTCTTCCGTGAGGCGGGCGGCCGAGGTCGAGATATCTCCACCACGACCACCGCTTCGGACCAGACGATTGTGGCCGTCGAGTCATCTCCCTGCTGGCTCCTGCTGGTCGACATCGAGGGTTCCACGCATCTAAGCCAAAAACTCGATCCCGAAGCGCTCGCCATGCTGATTGGCCGATGGTTTGCCCGGTGCAAGGAGGCCATCGAAAGCCAAGGCGGCGTCATCAACAAATACCTCGGTGACGGCTTCTTCGCCTACTGGCCGGCAACCCGGACCGCCCCGCCCCGCGTCATAGCGGCGTTGGCAGCGCTGGGCAAGCTACAGGACTTGGGCGAACCCGGCTTCCGTATCGTCCTGCATTGCGACCAGGTTGTCATGGGCGGCATGGCTTCCCTCGGTGAGGAAAGCCTTTCGGGTGTCGGGGTCAACTTCGTCTTCCGGATGGAGAAACTTGCGAGCTCTCTCGGCCAACCAAGGTTCCTGAGCGAGCAGGCGGCCCGGCGGCTCGGACCCGGTTTTCAAACGATACCCTTGGGGAAACATCCGGTCGCCAGCTTCTCCGGCGAACATGCTTTCCTGACCTTTAGCGCCTCGCCGACGGCGTAGTAGACTGTCGCAGCGCCGGTCGCGGACAGGTTCGGAAAAGATTTGCCCATACTTTTTGAAGCCGGTTTGCGCTGGATGGGATAGATGCAGTCGCAAGCACCAGCCATGAAGTCCCAGCCAACCAGCGAAGAGACCCTGTTCCATGCCGCACTCCTGCTGCCCGCCCCCGCACGCATAGCCTTCCTCGACGGTGCCTGCTCCGGCGACGCGGCCTTCCGCGCGCGTCTCGAAGCATTGCTCGCGGCGCATGAACAACCGGTCACGCTGCTGGCCACGCAAGCCGAAGCCGCCCGACCCACCATCAAGCTCGATCTCGCCGACGCCCCAGACGAAGCCGTGGGTCAGACGCTCGGGCGTTACAAGTTG
>JBBRDN010000302.1:0-3228 GCA_038203875.1 Verrucomicrobiota bacterium | reverse complement strand
GCCGGGAGCTTGTCGAAGAGCTGTTCCTTGCCGATGGCCATCTGGGTTTTGTCCTCGGGACAGATGAGAATCTTGAGCTTGGTTTCCCGGACAACGGCGATGATGGATTCGAGCAACGGCGCGTGGTCCGACTCCTTCATGGCTTCGTTCCGCGCGTGGCGCTTGTCGTCCTTCTTCGCGTCGCGGATCGTCCAATACGGCGTGTAGCGTAGGCGCGGGATGCAGCAGAGGAACTGGCCGGCTTCGAGGTTGTTGGCCTTGAGGAATGTTTCGGCCGCGGCGTCGTTGCGCAGGTCGCAGGCGAAGGCGCCGTCCGGTCCGAAGTCGAGCAGCGGCGACTTCACACCCTGCTTGCGGGCCAGTTCCAATGAAACGGAATCGCGGAAGAAGACGAACTTGGCCTGGTCGAGGATCGCGTTGTCGTTCCCGGAAAGGAACGAGCCGTGGGTGATGCCATAGACGCCGAAGGGTTTACCGGTGTGCTGGACGAAAGCGGTGACATCCTTGGCCGCGACGAGCGACGGACCCGAGCCGTGCAGAAGGAAATCGGTCCAGGCGATGGCATCGGCGAGATCGGCGTTCGACGCCTTGCCTTCCGAGCCGATGGTGCCTTTGACGATCTTCAGCTTCGGAAAGCGGCGATGCTCCATCGCCGTGACTTCTTCGGAGAGATCGCCGGAGGCCCAGAGTCGGACCTCGGCTTCCGGAATGTGCTTCTCGATCAACGCTAGGACGCCGGGCGTGTGCGCGATGTCGCCGATGTTCACGACCTGCCAGGATGAACGCAGCAGGATGCGCGGGGAGTGGTTTGACTCCGCCGAGCGAAGGGAAGTTGCGAGCCCGATTGCGGCGGTGGCGCTAAGAAACTGGCGACGGTTTAGGCCGGCGAGGTTCATGGCTGGATTGACGGGTGAAGTCTTCATGAGTTCATCGGCTGGAACCTAGTTTGGCCAGGACGCTCAAGCGTCCCGTGGTTTCCGGTGGTGTTTGTAAGTGAATCAGGATGCGGCTGAGACCGGGATTCGGGGAATCCCACGCGTGGCGTGGTTTCGAGACGTCCTCGACTTCGACTCGCGCGCCCGCCCCTTCCGTGATGCGCAGGTGCAGGGTCTCGCCCTGTTGGCGAAGGATGGCGCCGCTATTCGTCACGGTCACTTGCGCGCGGGTCAGCCATTGCCACGTGACAACCGTGGCTTTCGCACCGGTCGTCCACTCGTCGGCGATGGTCGCCGAGCGGTCGGGATGGAGCCGGATGCGCCGCTCCGCGCGGGCGACCTGTCCGCGAACGACTGGCGACATGTCGACAAGGAAGCCGGGCGCTTCTTTGCCGGGCGGCAGTGGGCGGATCTCCGCCTTGGCTTCCACGAGCTGCGGTGCGTTGTCAAAACGCAGCAGGTTGTGGCTCTCCGGGCCGCAGCGGAAAATGCTCCAGCGTCGGCTCGTCTGTGTGGTCTTGAAGAGATCGTCGGCCAATCCGTTGGCGCGGGCGTGGGGATAACTTTCGCGGCCGAGATCCACGGCCCAGCGCACTCCATCGGCTTCGAGGATGAACGACCCGATGTCCATGTGCGCGTGGGAATCATCGGCGCGGCCCGCCTTGATGCCGACAAAGGTCGCGCGCGGATCATTCCACGCTGACCGCATCACCGCCTGCGGCTGCGATCCACCTTCGCTCCACCAGGTCAGCGGACGTTTGGGAAACGGTGCGGTCGTGATCGATGGATCGCGCCAGATCAACGCGAGCGGCAACATGCGGCTGGAGTCGCCGCGGGGAGCGCCGGCTGCAATGGCCTCCTCGAGAGCTCCGAGATTGGCGGCTTCCCGCTGGAGCAGATCGCTGCGGCGCAATTCGCGGGCGAACCAAAACATCACGGGTTCGTAGCCGAGGCCCGAGCCGTTGTCCGCGAAGTTGAAAAGCTGCCCGCTCGGCGCGGTCATCTGGAGCGTGTAATCGGCGGTTGGCAGAAAGCCGGGGGCGCGTTCGAGATCCAACGTGGTGCCGAACGTCGTCCGCAGGGCCTCCGCCATCAGCGCGTAAAACGTCGTGCCGTAGGCCCAGTAGTCGGGCCCCTCGGAGTAGGCTCCGGCTGGTGCATAGAGTTCCGCGTAGCGCGGCATGTTCTTTAGCGCACGCCCGACAATTTGCCGCGCGAGCTGCGGTTCACGTTCCGCCACGGCGAGCGCAGCCACGACCAGCCCGCCGTGGCAAACCGCCGTCCAGTTGTTGTTCCCGGTGACCCACGTCTTCCCGTCGCTGACGAGCAGCGACGCTCTCATCGCCTTCTCCACGAGAGCGGTGGCAAAGCGCTCCCGTTCTTCCGACGACAGGGCGTCATGCAGCCAATCCAGGCCGATGGCCATGCCCAGCGCCCCCTCGGCAGTGTCGAGAAAATGCTGCGGATACCAATTCGGCAGGTCGGCCATCGTCCGCATCTCCAGCTTCGCCCGCACGAGGAAACGCGGTTCGCCCGTGAGCCGGTAGGTCATCGCCAGGGCGAGAATACGTCCCTGCGCCTGCCGCATCGGTCCGTGCCAGAACGCGCCCGTGTCCACGTAGGCGACCGGCGGCTGGTCGAGCACGCGCTCGGCCGAGTCTTTCACGACGGCGAAGATCTGCCGGGACACCGGATCGTTCGTGACCTGCTGCTTCAGCACCGCCCAATGCGCGGCATCCGCATACAATCGCGGATGGTGAGGCAGGGACATCCATGAGTTTTCCGGCAGCGTTCCGGCGCGAGCCCCGCCTAGCATGGCAAGAAATGCCGACAGAAGCAGGACGAGATTGCTGGTTTGGAGGAACTTCATGGAGCGGGTTCTGCAAACTTCAATCTTCGTTTGATTTCGTAGCGCGGCGAGCTTCCCAACTGCTCCGCGCCCGGCAACCGGATTTAATCCGTCATAACGCCAAGCCGGCCCGTGGAGCCGACGCTGCGCGTGCTGTGAATGATGCGGTTGATGGTGAAGCGGCCGCCGGTCAAATGCAGAGCAGCACGAGAGCGGCCTTCACAGGCTTTTGGGCTATTGATAGCGAAGCGTCGTGGTGACGGCGCAGTTGCGGTCGGCGACGAAGCGCACCCAGCGGGCTTGGAAAGCGGCGGGGAACGGGTGTTTCACCGGCTTTCCTGGCGTGACCTCGAAGCTTTGGTGTGTGACCCAAAGGCCTTCGCCGGTGAGGTCCACCTCGACTCGTATCTTCGCGGGCACGCTCGTGGTCAACGTGAGGTGACG
>JBBRDN010000301.1:0-3231 GCA_038203875.1 Verrucomicrobiota bacterium | reverse complement strand
CCCTCATAGGCGCTGCAGCGCATGGTTAAACGTTTCGTTCATTGCGGATTGGTTGTGCTTGGCGGGATAGATTTGCCGGCGTCCTTTCGTTTGTTGGCCTCGACTGCCGCCGCGATGGCTAGTCCGATCGTGACGACGATGCCAACTGGAACCAAGATAAGCACTGGAAGCACACCTAACCATCCGACAGCAAGACCGGCGTTGCCACCAAGGGCGGTGGTGAGCAATGCCCATAAAGCGGGCACCCCAATTGTTATAGCACCTGACCAGATGGCGCAGCGAGTCAGCAAGGATTTCTTCGGCGGTGCTTCGGATTCAGGCTTCGTGTCTTCCGGTTGCATATCGCGTATGGAGTTACGAGTTGTTTGCTTGGCTTTCGTTCACGGTAGAAACGCAGAAACGCCTAACGACCCAAGCTCAGCGACGGCGACCACGAGGCGCGCCGATTGCAACCGCGACGGATCACCGGCGCTCGCTGCAGCGCATGGTTAGCAGCAGAACAGGGAGGGGAACCTTTGCCGGCGCGGGATTAACAGGAGGATTCGTGACGTTGATCTCCAGTGGTTTAGAGTCCCTGTTACTCAGGAGCCGTCATGGTTTTGGCGTCCTCCACAAAAATCCAATCGCTGTTGCGTTCGCAAGACAAATGCCTGCGCCTATCCAACCAATCGTGGATGAATAAGTGCCACCAGCGGCGATCGTGCGCAACCTACGCTCCACGTCGTAATCCGGTCGCTCGACCAAAACATTCTGTGCCTTCAACTCGCCATAGACACTGTAAGCATGTGTGCGATGTGCCGCCACCGCGAAGCTGCCGAGAAGAACCAAGGCAACTGCCGCTATCACATTGAGGATGATGAGTGTCAACTTCACAAGACGCGCGAATGACGGCTAACATTGTAATTAAGCCGCACTTGATGCAGCCTATCCCGCAGGCTGAGCGGCGATTTGCGTTTATACGCAAAGTAGGTAGGGGAATTTGCCCGTTTTAGCCAGCGCTTTCAGGCGGCCGATCACGCGGCCCCACCCGTCTTGAACCTCCGGGCCCCGGCAGGGAACGCCCCGTCGGAGGACCGGGCCTGCAGGACGCAGGTGATTCCCGGGCTGGTTTTCATGCCACGTGCCCTCACACGGCGGGGTGAACGAGGACGGTGATGGCCTGCGCCGCTCACACCGCTTCCAGCAGGAGGCGGGGATGTTTTGCGGCGATCCTCAGGAGCACCTTGGCCGCGCCCGTCGGTTCCCGCCGTCCCTGCTCCCAGTTCTGCAGCGTGTCCGCGCTGATCCCGAGGATCGCCGCGAACTTCGACTGCGACAGCCCCAGCTTGCCCCGCACCTTCACGATGTCGTTCTTGGGGTCGATCCTGGAGACGCGGCCGGCCTTCATCTCGCCACGGCGGATTTTTCCCGCCTCCCGCAGGCTCCGGCTGAGTTCTTCGAACAGTTCCTTCTTCATGACAGTAGATCCTCCACGAGGGCCTTGAGTTGGCGCACCTGGTCGCGTGACAGGTCGTCCTTCTCGTTCTTCGGATACGCCAACAGCATCCAGACGACATCATCGGCCGTTTGCCAGTAGTAGATGACCCGCAGGCCGCCGCGCTTTCCGCGCCCGCTGCCCGCCCACCGCATCTTGCGGATGCCGCCGCTGCCGGGAATGACGTTGCCCGTGGCCGGCCTGAGCGCCAGGACCGCCTGCAACCGCGCGTAGTCGTCATCCTCCATCAGCTCCGACACCAGCTTGGTAAACGTCGGGGTCTCGATGAATTCCATCCGGCTCAGCTATACGCCATTGGCGTATCCTGTCAATCCTCTCCCTCTCTCACCTTCCCACTTTCCCACCTTCCCACCCGCTCACCCGCTCACCCGCCCACCCGCCCACCTGCGGTCGCCGTCGTCTCTCCGGCCTTTGGCCTTCTTGCTTCGTCATTGCCGATCAGGCCCAGTTCCTCCTCCACCGTCCGCCCCTCCGGCAGCACCTCGCCGCGCCGGAAGAGCTCCGTCATCGTGTCGCGGCTGATCGCCCCCGCCTGCCAGGCCGACACCACGGCCGTGATCTCCGTCGCCGCGAGGCCCTTCGCGCTGAAGTCCGTGTTCAGCTCCACCAGCACCCGGTCCGGCGGCACGTCGTCGGGCGAGGCCTCGGTCGAGTTCCACCAGTGCGCCCAGCGCAGCACCTGCGTCAGCGAGGCGCCCACGTTGGCCGCCGCGTTTCCCAGGACGCTGTTCTCCCCGCTCTGCCGCAGCTCGATGGCCTGCGCCGTCTCGCCCACCTTCTTCTGGCTTTCGAGCAGGCGCGATCCGAGCACCGCCAGCAGCCGTTCGTCCCGGTCCATCGCCCGCTCGAAGGTGATCAGCCCGTGGCCCGTGAACTCCAGGAACCCGGCCGTCGCCCCGGTCGTTTCGGTCACCCACGCCGTGCTGGAGCCGATGCGCAGGCCGGACGACTTGTCGAAGCCGCTGACCCACGCCGTCGGCAGCGCCGTGAAATGGATGCCGTGCTTGTAGTCGGCATCCAGGCGGTAGTGGTCGAGATTGACGGCGATGATGTCGGCCAGCGGCGGCTTGTCGCACGCGGGCAGCGAATGCCTCGGCCCATGGAAGACGAACGGCAACGCCGGCAGCGGTTTCCCCAGCCGCATCGGCACCCGTTCCTCCAGCAGCGTCCAGTCTCCTTTCGCTGGTAGGGCGAAGGCTCCCGCCGAGCCGCTCTTCCCACCCCCTTTCCCACCTGCCTTCGCCGCCTTCTTCCACACCTCCACCACGCACATCCGGCCGGCCGCTGCCGGTTCTTCCCCGGGGGTCTTCTTTGGACCGGTAACCTTCGACCCCACCAGTCTCAGCACCCGGATCTGTTCCTCCGTCGTCGGGTTGAACCCGTCGTCCCCGTCCACCTCGACGCGTTCCCGCAGGACCACCATCGTCGGGATGTTCCGTCCCTCCACCCGTTCGACCTTCCAGTTGAGGATGTCCTCGGCACGGTAGAGCGAGGCATAGGTCCGTTCCTCCGTCCCACCCTCCCAGTCGATCAACGTCCCCGCGCGGCCCACCGCGATCACCTCCGACACGACGTTCTTCGCATACGGGATGAACGGCGTTCCCAGCAGGTCGGCGTCGTTCAGGAATTCCGCGATCGTCCCACCCAGGGCGGTATCCGGCCCCGGGACCTTGATGAACGGGGGACGACGAAAAATGAGGCCGATGAACCCTTCCAGCGTGCGTGCGGTCGCGTTG
>JBBRDN010000300.1:0-3335 GCA_038203875.1 Verrucomicrobiota bacterium | reverse complement strand
CCTGGATGACGACGTTGTAGCCGTGGCGCGCGAACCAAACCGGATGCGCGTAGACAACCGTGGTCGCGATGTCGCGGCCGTAGGGTTGGCGGACCAGCAAGGTCGGCGCGGATATGTCGCCGGCCGGGTAGTAGTGGTCGGAGACGAGAACGGTGCCGTCCTTCAGACGAAACTTCACCCCGCGTTCCACCGTGACGCCATCACCGCAGTCGATGCGCGTAGCGGCTTTGTCTTTGCCTCCTTTGCGCTTCTTTACGGCCAATGATTTCGCGGCGGACTTGGTCACAGCTTCAGCAGGTTCTCGTAGGCGTGCATTTCCGTGAGGGCGGCGGCGACGCGGGTGGACATCTCGTCGCACCATTTGAGGCCCTTCTCGGCGGTCGATGGATTCGGGTCGCCCATGACACCGCTCGGGGCGATGTCGCGGGTGAGCCAGGCGTAGGTGGCATAGGCGAACTCGGGCTTGAGGACGCCGGGGTCGCCGACCTTGGCGATGTAATTGACCGTGTATTTGTCCGTGTGGACGAGCTCCGGCGTGGCGGCGAGCAGGACGGACGTCTCTACTTCGCCGGCGTGGAAGCCATACTTTGCCTCCTGTTCGCCGAGTCCCGACGCGCCGCCGCCGCCGAAGAGGCAGAAGACCCGCAGGCCGAACTCGGCCCGGAGATCGCGGGCCATGACGTCGATGAGCGAATGGTTTCCCCCGTGGCTGTTGAAGAACACGATCTTCTTGAAGCCTCCCGCGTGGAGGCTTTCAGCCAAGTCGTGCAGGACCGCCATGAAGGTGTTCCGGCTCAGGGAAAGCGTTCCCGGAAAGCCGATGTGCTCATTGCTCTTGCCGTAGCAGACCGGCGCGACGGCATACACGGGAAGGTCCTTCGGCAGCTTCTGCAGCGCGTGGCCGAGGATGTAGTTGTTGATGAGAGTGTCGGTCGCGAGCGGCAAATGGTGGCCGTGCTGCTCGATGGCGGCGGTGGGGATGATGACGAGCGACTTGTCCTTGTTCAGCGCCTCGACCTGTTTCCAGGTGAAGTAGGGCAGAAAGCGTCCATCGGGAATCCAGGTTTTCATGCCGGTTGCGGTTCGGACTCGGAGACGGGTTTGAACCCGATCATTTTGCCGGGATTGAGCAGGCCGCGCGGATCGTAGGCGGTCTTGGCCACGAGCTTGGCGTCGTCCGATCGCCAACGGCCGCTGCCTTCGAGATGGTTGATGTGGGGATTGGCCACGCCCACGCCGATCTGGCCGCAGTAGTCGATGATCTCTTGAAGCCGTTCCTCAGTGGTGAAGCGGATGATCGGGATGCTGCCGGGCCCGATGACGCCGGCCGATTTGGCAAACTCGATGTGATAGAGGATCTCGTCGCCGAACTTCTCCTTGAGTTGGTGCATCTGCTCGCGCGCGCGCTTCGGGTCGAAGCCGCATTGGAGATAGGTGAGCGTCGGATCGCCCTTCAGCGCCCAGAGCGTGGTGTGGTTCCACGTGTAATCGGACAGCAGCGCGCCACGGCGCGGTTCGGAATACGGCGCGCTGTAGGCAACCTTGCCACCGGCCGATTCGGCGGCGCGGCTGAGGCGCTCCAATTGGTCGTCGACGATCTCGAAAAAGACGAGCGCCTTTCCGGGCTCGATCCACTTGAGCAGCGGCGTGAACCACTGGGGGATCGGCCACTCGAAGCAGGTGACGAGGCGCTTGCGGAAGGACTCGTTCTGCGCGACGGCCTCGGTGAAGGAGAAGCACTTGTCAAACGTGTCGAAGCTGACCGCGAGCTGGGCCCAGTTGAATTTGGGCGCGAGATGGAACTCCACCCGAACGAGCACGCCGGTCGTGCCCCAGGCATGGAGCGCCTTGAAGATGTCGGGCCCGGTCAGGTGGATCTCACGCGGCTCGGGTTCCATCGTCAGGATAGTGATGGAGATGACCAGGCCGTCGCGGATCAGGCCGTGGGTGATGGAGCCGATGCCGCCGGAGCCGCCGCAGAGGAATCCGCCGATGGAAGCCTTCTGCACCGTGGACGGATAGCAGCGCAGTTCCCAGCCGGCCTTGCGGGCGGTGGTTTCGATCATGCCCATGCGCGCGCCGGGCTCGCAGACGGCGGTGCCGTCGGGACGGATCTCGAGGACTTTGTCGAAGCCTCCCATGTCCAAAAGAATGCCGCCGTGGATCGGGATGCATTGGCCGTAGTTGCCCGTGCCCGCGCCGCGCACGGTGACGGGGACGCCGTTGCCGAAGGCGAAGCGGAGCACCGTCTTCACTTCATCCAACGACTTCGGCTGAACCGCGACTTCTCCAACCTTGTCACGGAGCTGTCGTTCGAGAATTGGAGAATACCAGAAGAAGTCTTTCGACAGCCGATCCACCTCGGCTGAATTGGTCACGACGCGGCCCTCGGGCAGAGCGGCGATCAGTTCTGCAAACATCCCAGCGGTCATCATGGCTTCTTGGTTCCGGCTCTGGCCGACGTCGTTTTCCACAGACGGATGGCGGCTTGCATCCGTGGGTCTTCAAAAATCGCGGTGCACAGCACTTGAGCCACCGGACCGACAACCTCGCACTTGAGGTCGCTCTTCTTCACCAGGTCCTTCGCGTAGGTGTAGATCTGGCTGCAGTGCTTGGCGGCGTCGTCTATGGTCGCGCCGAAGACGACGCGGTCGACTCCGGCCCATAGCGCCGCAGCCATGCACATGGGGCACGGTTCGCAGGTGGTGTAGAGCGTATAGCCTTTGAGAGAGAGTTTCTTGAGCTTCTTGGTTGCGGCCCGCAGCGCGCGGACTTCGGCGTGAGACGTCGTGTCGTATTCGCGGGCCACGGCATTGAGCCGGCGCAGGAGGCGTTTGCCAGTGGCCGTCTCGACAATGTCGGAGCCAAAGGGCGTCTGCGTCGGCTTGCCAAGATACGCGGCCGTGCCTTTGGCCAAGTCGCGCATGAACGACAGGTCGGCGGCGGTGGCATTTGGATCAGGGCGGCCCATGCGCCCTCATAAGCAGGGGATATTCCATGCGTTGACTGAATGGATAAAGAGCCAGAAGAGCCAAGGTGCCTACCGAAGCCAAACGGAACCCGCCTTGCTCATAAGCCTGTTCGAACGCTTCCGAAGCGGAGCAGCGCGCTCCTTCGCCAACTGCTGCCCGGCCGAAGATCAAATAATGAATGCACGTTCAAATCTAACCAGCCTGCCTCTACGCGAACTAGCGGCGATGGCGGACCACGGCGAAGTTTCGCCCTCCCAACTCGCCGAAACGAGCATCGAAGCCGCCGAGGCTCTCAAGGCGAACAATGCCTTCATCCACTTCGAGCCGGAGCCGATCCGACTCCGCGCTGAAATGCTTTCGTCG
>JBBRDN010000299.1:0-3346 GCA_038203875.1 Verrucomicrobiota bacterium | reverse complement strand
CGTCGCCTCCCGATTCAAGGAACGCCAGCAAGTCGAGGATCTCTTCGCGCGTCAGGATATCGATCAATCCTTCAGGCATCGGCGACACCTTGGATACCGAGCGTTTGGCGATCTGTTCCTTCGTCAGCGTCACCGTCGTGCCAACGATCGGGTTCACCGTCACCGTGACCCGGTCGGGCAAAGCGCTCGCCACCCGACCGACGATTTCGTCGCCGTTCTTCAACGTGTAGACGCTGTTCTGATACTGCTCGGAAAGAACCTTCGAAGGCTCTGTGATCGACTCGAGCAGATCCTTCCGGCTGAAACGCGCGGCCACGGCGGTGAGGTCCGGTCCGGTCGCGCCGCCTGCGTTTCCGAAGCGATGACACGCGGCGCATTGAGCGGCGGCGTAGGCCTCTCTACCACGGGCGAAATTCCTGCCCTTCGACGCCATGGGCAAAGCGCCCAGCAGGTCCTCGGTCTTCCAATTCTGGACGACGCGGCGGGTCGGGACCGCCTTTGCCGGTGCTGCGGCGGGCGACTGGCCGGCGATTATCGGAATGATCGCGGCTTTCTCGCCATCCGGAACCTTGGCGAGGGCTTCGCGACGGAAGCTGTCCATGAACTTCGGGTAGCTCGATCCATTGCCGGCCGGGCGCGCAACGGCGGTGAACCAGCTTTCGAATTCGGCCGGATACTTTCGGTTCCCCGGGACGAAATAGCCGACGCTGCCGGGATAGTTGGGCGGCGCTTCCGCACCTTCCCTCATCGTGTTGAACCACCGGAAGTATTCCTGCCTCTGCGCGGCCGTCCACTGGGCATCGTCCAGCGTGGTGCGGAGGTGGAACATGTAGAAGATCTGCTCCTGTTGGGTGGCGGCTTTTTGGGCGAGAGCCAGGGTCTTGTTCACGAACTCCGGAGCGCGCAGGTAGATGAGCAACTGGGCGAGCTCGCGGTTGTAGATGGGATCGGCCGAGGGGAACTGGCGACCAAGTTTCTCGATGGCGAGTGTCGCCAGATCCGCCGAAGGCGCTCCCTGCCGGATGAAGCTCAGCTGAATGGCCCGCAGCTTGATCAAGCGCTGCTCCGCCGAAAGTGAATCGAGCGGCAATGCGCCCAAGCGGTTGAGGAGATCCGCCTGGCCGGCTTTGTCCCCGACGCGGGCGAGGGCCATCAACGCGGTCAGCGCGGCATTCGGGCGCGACTCGGAAAGCGCCCGGGCCTTCCAGCCGTCCACGGGCTGGCGCTCGATCGCGATCCGCGCGGCGTAGCGGATGAAGCGGTCGGAATGATCCAGATGCGGCCAGACTTCTTCGAGGGCCGTGGGATCCGCCTTGCCGTGGAAGCGCTCGATGCGGTGGCGAAGCGCCCGCAGTCCCGCCGCCTTGCCTTCTTCGGAGTCGGCGTTCGGAGCTTCCTTCGAGATGGCCATGGTGGAATCGGCACCGATGTAGGTCATGCGATAGAGGCCAGTCTGGGTTCCGCGGCCGCCAGTGATGAAGTAGAGCGCGCCATCCGGGCCGAATTCCATGTCGGTGACGTTGAACGCGCGGCCTTGCACGATGGTTTCCACGGTCCCCGAATAGCTTGCGCCATCCGGCTTCAAGTGGGTCGCCATGATCCGGCCATAGGTCCAGTCCATCATGAAAAGCGCGCGCTGGTAGCGGGCGGGAAAATTCGCCTTGGTGCCGAACTCGACTCCCGTCGGCGAGCCGACGCCGACGTCGACGACCGGGGGAAGCATGTCCTGCGAATGTGCAGGGAATTTGCCGGTGCCCTCACGGAAACCGTAGTCGCCGCCGCTGACGAGATGGTAGACGCGCGTCGGCCGATACCATGGCATTCCCCAGTCCCATTCCATGTCGCTGTCGAAGCCGAACAGTTCACCGTCGGCGTTGAAGGCGAAGTCGTAGGTGTTGCGGAGGCCGGAGGCCCACAGTTCCACGTTCTTCGACGAAGGGTCCATGCGGAGGACAAAACCGCCGGGAGGACGCGTGTCGTTGCCAAACCCGTTTCCGTCCTGGGAACGCGGGAGCAGTTGGTCTTCGGCGTAGTTGCGGTGCTGCGAATCGGGTGAGATGTCCTGCGGCACTTTCACGAAGTTGCCATTCATGTAGTAGATCGCGCCGTCGGGACCGAGGCGAAGGGCATGCGAACCGTGTTCGCCGGTGGCCGAAGGGATGCCGCGGAGCAGCGAAGCCGAGTCGAACTGGTCGTCGCCGTCGGTGTCGCGGAGGAGATAGAGACCGGGACCCTTGGGGCCCTCTCCGGAAACGAACAGGCTGTCGTAGGCGTAGAGCAGCCCCATGGCGTTGCCGACCTGGCCGGTGATGCGCTTCGCTTCGAGCTTCGCTCCGGGGGCGTTGGAAAGAGTGACCCGCAGAAGTCCGCCGGCCTGGGGCGAAACGATGATCCGGCCCTTGGGGTCAAAGGCCATCGAAACCCACGAGCCCTCTTCAGGAAGTGCGGAGTGAAGGAGTTCGACCTTGAAGCCGGGGAGTATCTTGAGCGTTTCCACCGGGGTTGCCGGCGGCGGAGTGAAGACGTCGCCCCAAGGAGCATCGCCCATCCGGGCCACGACACCGGAAGGCTGCCACGTGGTGGACGTCGCGGCTGACGCAAACTCCCAGCTTGGATCCGAGACGAGCGTCATCCTCTTCCCGTCGCTGCCCGAGAATTCGACGATGAGCGCGAACCCCCCTTTTGAATCGGCGTCACGGGCTTCGACGAGCATCACGTTGGTCCCGAGCTTCAGATGCTTCGCGATGTCGACGCGGACCGGTTGCCGCCAGTTGCGGGTGCTTCCGACCGTGGTGCCGTTGACGGAAAGTGATGCGCTGTCGTCGCCCGTGAACACGACGGCGGCCTTGGTCGCAGTAAACGGGAGCTCGAAGGTCTTCCGGAAAAACTTCGGCTTTGCGTCTTCGGCGGCATCCGCGTGCTTATACCAGATCCAATTGATCTGGGCCTGGGCTACGGAGTGGAGAAACAGAAAACCAATGACCGAAACAATGACGGCGACCCGCCGTTGACGGAGGAAAACAACTGTCATGAGTTAAATTCGCCGGTGGACTCCGACGGGTCAAAAACAAAAGCCGGTCCGCCTTTCGACGGACCGGCTTGCAGTCAGACCACAAGGGAAACTCAGGCTTTGCGGCGACGAGCAGCGACAACCAAGGCGACTCCACCGAGACCGAGCAGGGCGATCGTTCCGGGCTCCGGCACAGGAGTTACAGTATTCACGAACTGCAGGCTCCAACTGTTCAGTGTGCTGGTGCCGCCGGCGGAGATATCGCAGACGAAAAGGTTCCAGTTGCCCGTGGGATCGACACCTTCGAATGAAGAAAGCATAGCGGGACGCGGTGCG
>JBBRDN010000298.1:0-3363 GCA_038203875.1 Verrucomicrobiota bacterium | reverse complement strand
GACGGCCGGTTGTAGGCTGGGGACGGACGGTGACGGGAGTCGAGTCGCTGCGCAGCGTCACCCGCTGGAACGCGACGGTGCCGAAGACGCCGGCGGGCCGGCCGTAAAGCCCGAACTCCATCGTCGCCGGCCCGAGCGCAAGATCGCCCGCCTTGTTGGGAATCGCGGTGCAGACAAACGAAAAGACCGTGTAGTTGATGCCGTCGACTGTTTCCACGCCTTGTCCGTTCTGGACGACTTTCCCCATCGTGAAGCCTTCGCCGCCGAGCTGCGGCAGTTGGTGGAGGCGGCCGTCGAGATAGTAGAGCCGGATCTCCGCCTGCATGATCTCACCGAGGAACACATTGGTGCGGCTGGCGGTGAGCCGGAGGAAGGCGGGCTTGGGCTGGTTGGCCGCGCCCGGGTTGCCACCGCCGAGCTGGCTTTGTCCGGCAGGAACGACCTGCAGCGTCAGCGGCTGGGTGCTGAGCTTGCGGCCGCCCGCGTCGACGGTGATGGCAGGGATGATGATGTTGCCGATGTTCTGCGGAGTGACGACGTAGCTGTAGGTGGTCTGCTGGTTCACCTGTCCGCCGCTGATCGTCATGTTCCGCGAAGACCCTGCGATCTGGACCTGGCTATTCGGCACCGGAGGAATCTGCGGCGGCGTGGGGAGGGTGAAATTGTTGCAGACGACGGACAAGACGGCCTGTTCGCCGATGCTGATGGTGTTGCGGTCCAGTGTGGCTTGGAGTCCCGGGATCTGGGCGAATGCGCGGTCGGCCCCGAGAACCATCGACAACACGGCGATGAACAGGAAAAGGCCGCGCAACATCCGGGGACGCGCGGCGGCGGGGCTGGTTGCTTCTTCAAACACGGGACTCACGCAATGCAAGACAGGGGCGACGTTGCGTGCGTTCAGACGCCAAGGCAAGGCTTCGGGATCCAGGCACTCATTCGGCCGCGACCAGCGTGTCCGGAGCGAGGAGGGAATCGGGCTTTTCCATGCCGCCGGCCCACGCGATGCCGCGCAGCACGAGAACCCGGAAGAACGGATCGTCGAGCGTCCACGCATAGTGCCCGAGGCACGTGGCCCAGACGCGGCCCGGTCCGGGACGATGGGTCCAGATCACCGGTTGGTCGGCATCGTCCATCCGGACGGTTGCGAGCACGTCCACTTTCGACCGGTCGCCGATCATCGGCCAGTAGGGTTCGTCGATCAGGGGAATCTTGCGGGGAAGACCGGCGGTCAGCGGTGCGGTCTTCGCGGGTGCGAGCGAGAGTTCGAACGGCGCGTGGATGTATTTCGTGCGCTTCGGATGCGCGGCCAGGCCGATGCGCGCCGCGAGCTTCTCGGGATCCTTGTCTTCGATGGTTCCGCTGTGCAGCACGACCAGCCCGCCTCCCCGGGCGAGATAGGCGTCGAGCTGGGAATACTTCGCGTCGTCCCACGCGCGGTTCCAGTAGTAGAAGACGAGAACCTTCGCCGAGGCGAACTGCTCGTCCGTCGGCCAGAGCCAGGCGGTGGTCACGGCGGCGTGCGGCGAAAGGAGTCTGTGCCAATTGGTTTGCCAACGCGGGTAGTCATGCTGAAGCGCGCCGTGGTCCTGCTTCGATGCGACGAGCACGATCTTCGGACGATCCGCTCGGTTCGATGAACCGGCGGCGGCCTTCAAGATTCCTTCGACATCAGTCCGGGTCCGGACGGGAGGTTCGTGCATCAGATACGTCAGCAGATCGTTCACCTCGCCCGCAGTCAGCGAGTCGATCAGCCCGGCGGGCATGAGACTCCGGCCCGTGGGATGAAGATTCCGGATGGTGGAACGTTGAACGGGGGTTTCCTTGCCCTGTGCATCGACGATCCGAACAGCCGTGTCGGTCTGTTCGCGGACAAACCCGACCAGCGAGGTGTCGTCTTTCAGCTCGGCTTCATAGGCGATGTAGTCCGGGTGCAGCGTGGCATCGGGGCTTCGGATATCGCGCAGAATGCTTTCAGCGTCGCGGTGCACCAGGTTGCTGAGATCGGGTCCGACGACCGCGCCCTTGCCGCGCACGCGATGGCAGGTGGCGCATTGCGTCTTGGGTCCATGGAAGAGCGCCGCCCCGCGCTCCCAATCGGCCCCGGCGATCGCCATTGGCCGGCTGGATGTCCCCGACGACGGGCGATTAGTCGGCGCCCATGCGACGAGTGTATTGAACGCCTCAACCGAAGCGGGAGCCGCCGAGAGGAACTGCGGATTGCTCCCCGCCGTGAGGTTGTAGCCGATGGAGAGCGGGGTAGTGCCCGGGATCGTCACGACATATTCCGTGCGGACAGGATGCGCGTCGGTTGTCAGCACCACTTCCCGTCGATCTTCGGACAACTTGGCGGCGTGGATCGCAAGCCGGCCGCGTGGGATGGCGTCCTGCTGTTTTACCACGGCGTAGGGCGGTTTGAGCGTCTCGAACTGGTCTCCGGCGGAAACGTAGTCGCCGAATTCGATCCGGCCTTCCGCCTTGACCCGCTTCACCAACGATTCGTCGACCGGTCGGTCAAATCCGATGCGGACTTCTGTCGGTCCAGCGGCCCAGGCTCCCGTTGGTTGTGCAGCCGCCGGATCGGTGTAGCGGATGCGGAAGATCTTTCCGTCACCCTTGGGTCCGGTGCCCCAGTCGGGTTTGCCGCTGTGGCAGCAGACATACAGATCGCCTTTCGGTGAGATGGCGAAATCGAGCGTCAGCATCTGCAGCCTTGCGATCGTGAACTTTTGGCCGACATAGCCGGTCGGTGTTTTCACCATCTTCACCCTCCAGATTTGGCCGCGCGATTCACCGGCCACGAACGCGTCCCCGTCCCACCATTTCGGGCCGAACAGGCCCTGGGCCGGCCCGGATGGAAGCGCGATCCCGGTCGCATCGGTTGAGGCCGTGGGATTCAAGGCGCCATGCGGTTCGTTGAAGACCAGCCCGCACGTGCTCTGGTGCTGCGGGCCGAAACCCACGACCGGCGCTTCGCTGACGACGTCCGGGAGCCACTTCGGATGCCTTGGAGGGAAGCCATAGTTTTTTCCGGCGACGATATGGTTTAGCTCGTCGACCGGATTGCCGTTGGGCATCCACGTCTCGCCTTCCTGGTCGGTGTTGAAGAGGTCTCCGGCGCGGTTGAAGGCGAGCGTGTAGGGCACGCGCATACCGGTGGCGATGGTCTCCAGTTTCTTCGTGCGGGCATCCCACTTCTGGATCGTGCCGCGCTGGGAATGGATGTTGTAGAGCGAGACCTCTTCGTCGGGATTGCCGTTGGCGGGTTTGCCCTGTTCGACGAGCCAAGCCTTTTCCTGCGGCTTGAGATCCTTTCGTTTCCTGACGCGATAGGCGTTGGAGTAGTCGGCCACGAGCAGGGCGAAG
>JBBRDN010000297.1:0-3436 GCA_038203875.1 Verrucomicrobiota bacterium | reverse complement strand
CGCCATAGGTCTTCTGCAGGACGGTGTGGTTTGCGTCGTAACGCGCCGCCGCGGCGGAGCGTGTTGATACGGCTATCTTCTTCGAACTTCTCGGCATGGCTTCAGAAAACAATAACGACCAGAGACTCGAATCGTCGGCCCTGCATCGAAAAAACGGTCAATCAGATTCCTCACTTCGCCGGCATTCCGATGCCGGCATGCTTCTCATCCGGGCAACCGGCTCAGACCTTGCCAATCCACTTCCGGTCGTCCCAGACGGCCTTCAGGGACGTCAGGTTCCGCGAGTCGAAGACGTGCTTCGCCGCGGTGACCAGCTTGCCTTTCTTGGCCGCGTTCCACGCGTCGCTGGCACTGATGGCCACGAACTGGAGCACGCTCGGATCGCGGTAGCAGTCGATCATGCACTTGGTGCAGCCATCGCGGATGAGCTTTGAATCATCCCAATCGTAGACGTTGCACATGGGGGTCTCCCAAGCATGGCATCGGTAGAGGTTCAGATGCCAGTCGAGGTAGAAGTATTTGTGTCCGCCGAGGCAGCTGAACTTCTCCTTCTCGCCGCGCAGGTGGCGCTGCATCTCGTCGAGCGACTCCGTCGGGTTGACGACGGGATAGCCGCTGCTGCGTTTCATCTTCTTGATCTGTTCGAACAGGCCGATGAGTTCGTCCTTGGAGAAATTGACCAGGCCGCTGTCGCTGAAACTGAGGTAGCTGCTCGCGAGCGACGTGAGGGGATAACTGAACGTGCAACTGGTGAATCCGAGCGCTTCGAGGAACTCGGGAAGCTTCGCGTAGTCTTCGATCAACCGGCTGGCCGTGATGCTCGCGGTCGTCTGGATGCCACGGGCGCGGAAGAACTCGTTCGCGCGTTTGATCTTGCGGCAGACGTCGGGCAGTCCGCGGTTGGCCTCGTGCTTGGCCACATCGTGCGCATCGATCGACATGATGACGCTGCTCAGGCCGTCGTCCGCCAGGTCGGCCATGTTCTGTTCGTTCCAGAGGGCGCCGTTCGTGCAGATCATCGGCTTGATGCCGCGCTCGGCCGCGTAGCGGGTCATCGCCCGCAGCTCGCGGTGGATCAGGGGTTCGCCGCCGACGAAGAGCAGGTAGCCGATGTGGTTCTTCACCGAGAGGTCGATGACGTCCTTGGCTTCCTGCAGCGTGACGCTGCGGCGCGCCTTGGGATCGAACTTGGAGCGGGCAAAACCGCAGAAGCCGCAGTCGGCGTTGCAGACGTTGGTGATCGCGAACTGGAGGTAGCCGGGGCCTCCGTGCTTGAGCACCTCGCCAACGAGTTTGAACACGGACTTCGTCGGCCTCTGCACGGGTGGCAGGGACGGTCCGGGCTTCGCCGTCGCGGTCGCGGGCTTGGTCGGTTCAGCGGAAAGGGCGGCGCTGTTCATCAGTCCCAGATACTACTCCTAAACACGAAACGGGGAGCAACGCCTTTCTGCTTCTTCTTCCGGTTTGTCAGCCGGCTCAGGCGAGGGCGGTCTTCAGTTTTTCCAGCGCCTTCCCGCGGTGGCTGATGCGGTTTTTCACATCGCGGGTGAGCTGGGCGAAGGACTCGTCACGTCCTGCCGGGATGAAAAGGGGGTCATATCCAAAGCCGCCCGTCCCGTGCGGCTTCAGGGTCATGTGCCCGTCGCAGACTCCGGAAAACGTGCGCGAGGTGGACTTGATCTCATCGGGCGTGGCGCCGGGATGGACCGGGGTCAAGGCCACGGCGCAGCGGAAGCGGGCGGTGGCGTGGTCGATGCCACGGTTCGCCAGCATATGGACCAGCTTGGCATTGTTCTCGGCGTCGGAGCTGTTGCCCGGCGCTCCGGCATCGATCGCGGCGAAGCGGGCGGAATGCACCCCGGGCGCCCCGTCGAGCGCATCGACCTCGAGGCCGGAATCGTCGGCGAGGACGAATCCCGGAAGGCCGGCCGCCTTTTCCCAGAACGGTGCGGTGGGGTTCGCCGCAAGCCAGACAGCCAACGTCATGGCTTTCTTGACGGCATTGCCTTCGAAGGTGGTCGAGTCCTCCACTGCGTGGGGCGAGCCCGGTGCATCGGCGAGTGAAAGGCATAGGTTGTTGGGACCGAGAATGGCGGCAATCTCCTCAACCTTGTGACGATTGCGCGTGGCAACGATCAGAGCGCGGGCGGGCATGAATTGGATACTGGTTCGGGAAATCCGGAAGAGCGAGCACGAGATTGCACGCGTGACTGGAAGGCCTACTTTCCAGGACGGAAACAGTGAACCCTATGAAACTGAACATCGCTTCTTCGTTGCTGATCTTTTCGATCGCCGGCCTCGCCCTAGCAGGGTGCGCGTCGGATCCGAACCGTCTCGGAATCACCAATCCGTCGCAGCCAGGGCCCGCGCTCGGCCGTGGGATCGGAGCTGTCGGAGGTGCGGTCGGGGGGAATGCGGCGGCCGCGGTGGTGGGCGTCGGCGAGGGGTTTGCGGCGGCGGCCGGGATTCCGTTCAAGAACACCCGCCGGGTCGTCCGCACCTGGCGTCAGGAAACGACATCCGACGGCCGCACCATCCAGGTGCCCGTCGACATCGAGGTTGATCAATACGGAAGGCCGATCGGCGCGCCCAGGACCGTCGCGAAGTGATCAAGGCCCGAGTAGCCGTAGGCGGTAGAACAGATTCGAGGAAGCTGGGGCGTTCGTGACCGCCAGTGGGCCGTCTGCTAGCGGTGTCACATTGGTCAGCGTGTTCCATGTCGTCGCGGCGACGTTCGTTGCTGTTTCCACCCGGTAGGTCACGCCCGTTTCCCCGGTGAACGCCAGCCGGATTGAATTGTTCACCTTTGTGGGACCGATGACGGGTCGGGAAGCGATGGACAGCACCGCGCCAGAACTCGTCTGAGTGCCGGCCGAGTTGCTGACAACGACGGAGTAGGTGCCTGCATCATTCGCGGTGAGATTGGAAACTGTAAGGGTGGCACTGCTGCTCAAGGCTGACGGAGTAGCATCCTTGCGCCAGTGATATGTGATGGGCCCAGTGCCCTGAGCGAGGACGGTGAAGACGGCGTTGGTTCCCGGCAGGCGGCGGATGTTGGCGGGATGTTGTTCGATGGATGGACGTGTAGTTCCCCCTGAAATAGTCAAAACAACGCTGTCTGAAACGGAGTTGCCCGGGATTTGATTGTCCGGATTGCTGACCGGGGAGTAGCGCCAACCAAAGACCGTGGCGAGGAACGTGCCTCCTTGGCTTGGTGTTCCGGAAAGTAGGGCTGAATTGTCCCCAAGGGTGACGATGGTTACCCCTGTTGGCAGACCCGAGGCGGAAAAACTCCTCATAAAGCGATCTCCGAATGGAATGACATTCAGCCTGAAATTTAGGGATTGGCCCACAGTGCCGCTGACCTCGAAGGGGCCGTCGAATGTAGGAGTTGTCACTCCCGACACCGCCTGGACTCCTCCCAGCAACGCCGCCG
>JBBRDN010000296.1:0-3483 GCA_038203875.1 Verrucomicrobiota bacterium | reverse complement strand
CCCCTTCGTCGGCTGGTTCCTGATCCTGCCTTGGACCCTGGTCAGCGGATTCGCGGCGGCCATCACCTCGTTCAAGCCGGCTTCGGTTCCCGCACGGTCGACTCCTCCATCCGCGCCGGCGGTGTCGGGTGAAACCGCAACTGCCTCATGAGCCTCACCCGGCGTCATTTTCTCCAGACGGGTGGCGCCTCGGCGTTGCTGGCATCGGTCGGATGCGACCGGTTTCTGGATGCGCTCAAGTCGCTATTGCCGCCGGAACGCGTCTCCCTCGACGGACCCTTTCGGCCTCCGACCTCGGCGGAGATCGACGCGGTTTCACATGCCTTGAACCGTCTCACCTTTGGTGCCCGGCCCGGAGACTACGAACGCGTGCGCGCGCTCCATCCCGACGCCGACAAAGCCGCAGATCTCTTCCTCGAACAGCAGCTTGCGCCCGAAAAGATCGACGATGCCTTCGCCGCCTATTCCATCCGCAGACTGGAGACGCTCGGCGAACCGCTGGGTGAACTCTTCGAATACAAGGAAAAGGTCCTCCTCGACGAACTCACCAGGGCCACGCTCCTCCGCGCCATCAACAGCGAACGCCAGCTCTATGAGGTGATGGTCCAGTTCTGGAGCGACCACTTCAACATCGACCCCTCCAAGGGCGACGCGAAGTGGCTCAAGGTCGCCGACGACCGCGACGTCATCCGCGCCCACGCGCTTGGAAAATTTCCCGACCTCCTCAACGCCTCCGCCTTCAGCCCGGCCATGCTCTGGTATCTCGACGGCCGCGTGAACCGCCGCTCCAAGGATTCTGAAAAACCGAATGAGAACTACGGCCGCGAACTGCTCGAGCTCCACACGCTCGGCGTCCACGGCGGCTATTCGCAGAAGGACGTGATGGAGGCCGCCCGCTGCCTGACCGGCTGGACCGTGAGGGCCACCGAACGCAGCCGCTTCGACATCGGCAAGGTGGAATTTGAACCGCGCCAACACGACAAGGGCCGGAAGACTTTGCTCGGCCACGAATTTCCCGCCTGGCCGGAGGGTTTGTCCGCCGACGAACAACAGCAGCGCGGACGCGACGAGGTCGTCAGGCTGTTGCAACTGGCGGCGGATCACCCGGCCACCGCCCAACACATCGCCACCAAGCTGAGCCGTCGATTCATCGCCGATGAACCGCCCAAGAGCGCGGTCGATTCCGTCGCGGCCGCTTTCCTGAAAACCGGAGGTGACATCCGTTCGACCCTGCGCTCCTTGTTCGCGACGGCGGAGTTTCGCGAAACGCGCGGCGGCAAATTCAAGCGGCCCTTCCACTTCATCGTCTCCGCGTTGCGCGCGACCGGCGCCGAAACGGACGCAGGCCAACCGGTCGTCGACTTCCTCCTGCGCATGGGCCACGCGCCGTTCCACTACCCCACGCCGGACGGTTATCCGGAGGAAGCCTCGCCCTGGCTGGGCACCCTGCTCTGGCGTTGGAACTTCGCGGTCGCTTTGGCCGAAGGCCGCGTGGGCGGAACAAAGATCAAGGCGGACAAACTCCGCAACGCCTTCGGCGGCGATGCCGGCCTGATCGCCCATCTGCTCGGACGCAAACCATCGGAGGCCGAGACTTCCGCCTACCACGATTCCGGTTCCGGCCTCGCCTTGATGCTGGCCGCACCGTCCTACCAGAGGTGCTGACATGGCCAAGCTCCAGACATTCGTGACGGGTAATGGCGACGAACGGCGGACGCTGATCGTGGTCTTCCTGCGCGGAGGCGCGGACGGCCTCAACCTCGTCGCACCGCTCGACGACGACGGCTACTACAAGGCCCGCCCCCGCATCGGCATCGGCCGCAAGGACGCCGTTCCACTCAATGGCTTCTTCGGCCTGAACCCGCTGATGAAGGATCTCGAACCGGCGTGGAAGGAAGGGCTCATGTCGGTCATCCACCAGGCGGGATCGGAGGACACGACCCGCTCGCATTTCGAAGCGCAGGACTTGATGGAACACGGTGGCGTGGTCGCGGGAGGTTGGCTCGGCCGATTTCTCCGCTTCCGCAACGGCGCTCCCGCCGGGGCGTTGTCCGCCGTCGCCCTGGGACGCGAACTGCCCGAGTGCCTGCGCGGCGCACCCAGCGCGACGGTGATCCAGTCGCTCGACGAGTTTTCCCTGGGCGGCAATTCCGCGAAGCTCCAACGCCAACTCGCGGGGCTCTACGGACTGGAAACCGGTCCCCTCAGCGGCGCGGCGCGGGACACGTTGGCCGCGTTGGAACGCATCGAGACCCTGCGGGCCACTCCGTATCTGCCCTCGAACGGGGCCGAATACGCCCGCGACGAATTCAGCCAGGGACTCCGGCAGATCGCACGGCTCATCAAATCGAAGGTCGGCCTCGAATCGGCCTCGCTCGACCTTGGCGGATGGGATTCTCACTTGAACCAGGGTGCGATCATGGACCCTCGCATCCTGAATCTCGCGCAGGGTCTCGCGGCCTTCACGAAGGACATGGGTGGTGACATGGCGACGACGTCGGTCGTGGTCATGACGGAGTTCGGCCGCCGTGTGGTGGAGAATTCCGCCTTCGGAACGGACCACGGCCGGGCCAGCGTCATGTTCGTCCTCGGCGGCGGCGTGAAGGGCGGGACCGTCCATTCCAAGTGGAGCGGGCTGAAGGAAGAACTGCTCGAGGGCCCCGGCGATCTGCCCGTGGTCCACAACTACCGCAACGTCCTCGCGCCCGTCCTGCAACGCCACGGCGCGGGCGCGGACCTGTCGAAGATCTTCCCCGACTTCACGGTCGAGCCGATGGCGATCTACGGGTGATCTTCACCAACGAAAACGGGCTCCGGCGTGAACCGGAGCCCGTTCGTTGAATTACTACTGGATACCCTTCAGCTTAGTTCAGCTTCGCGGCACCCGGAACGACGTTCACAGTCTGGAGGACTTCCTGGTTGATTTCCTTACCGTCCTTCGACTTCAGGGTGAACTTGGTCAGGACCTGGTGCGCGATGCGCCAGTCGGCGAAGTGGAGCGTGACCGTCTTGCCGTCGGCGGAGAGGTCGGTCTTGATAACTTCCATCTTGTCGCGGCCGATCTTGAGCGGTTCGGCGGCGGAGACTTCCGTGCCGCCGTAGTTGAGTTTGTTGTGCCCTTCGGCGCGGACGATGCGGCCGCCCTGGGTCTTGTCGTCCATGTATTTCACTTCGTAGTTCCAGCGCTGGACGGAAAAGTTCTGGAGATCCTTCACGGAGGTAGCGTCGAGAGGCTGGGTGAAGCGGACCTGCACGCCGTCGCTTGTCACCTTGAGATCATCGACGGTGTAGCGGGGCTTGCCGGTGTAACGCACGCGGTCGATGCCGCCCAGCTTCACGGCCTTGGTCTGCCAACCTTGAAGACCGGCGACATAGAGCTGGCCGTCGACCTTGTTGAACACCGGGCGCATGGCCGAGGAGGTGAACTTCAGGGGGAACTTGATGACGCCGCCCTGCATCTGACCACTGACCTCTTCCTTGAGC
>JBBRDN010000295.1:0-3513 GCA_038203875.1 Verrucomicrobiota bacterium | reverse complement strand
CAACGCGTCGCGGACGGTCAAAGCGCCCTGTGAGGACACGAGGCCGATCAGCAGAACGAGAGCCGTAAGGAATAGGGGGTGGAGCAGCAGCTCCGACCTACCCGCCACGGTGGGGGCGCGCAGCTGCGCGGCCCCACCGTGGCGGGTAGGTCGGAGCTGCTGCTCCACCCCCTATTCCTTACGGCTCTCGTTCTGCTGATCGGCCTCGTGTCCTCACAGGGCGCTTTGACCGTCCGCGACGCGTTGAAAAAACCAGCCGCGTGGTTCGTTTCGCCGGAAGGTTCCCATTTCATCAGTAACGTTCTTTCGCACCAATCGTCCGTCGGTAGCTGGCCCAAGAACGAGAACACCGGAGCCACGGCCTACACCGATGATCCCGCGAAGCTCAAGGGCACCTTTGACAACGGCGCGACCACGGGCGAACTGCGGTTGCTGGCGAAGGCATTCCACGCGACGGCGAACCCCGTCTTCTCCAACGCCGTCGTGCGCGGCATCGACCACATTCTCGGCGCGCAATACACGAACGGAGGTTGGCCGCAGTATTCCCCGCCACCGACCAAGAGCTACCACCGCCACATCACCTTCAACGACGACGCCATGCGCAAGCTGCTCGAACTCCTCCGCGAAGTCGCCACCACCCAGGAGGTAGGGCGAAGGCTCCCGCCGAGCCGCCTCGACGCTGGCTCCGGACTAACCGGCGAATCGTGGGAAGCCCAGGTTGTTCGAACAGCCAGTGACGTTGCCGCTGGAGCCGCCTCGACAATCTATCGCGCTGGGGCGGCTCGGCGGGAGCCTTCACCCTACCAGCCTTCCTCATCGATCGCCGCCAACGACCTCTTCGCCTTCATCGACCCGGCCCGACGCGCCAATGCCGCCGCCGCCTTTGCCAAAGGCATCGAGTGCATCGTGAAATGCCAGGTCCGCGTCGACGGCAAGCTCACCTCCTGGTGTGCTCAGCACGACGCCGTGACACTGGAGCCCCGCCCGGCCCGGGCCTATGAGCTGGCTTCGCTCAGTGGCAACGAGAGCGCCGGCCTGCTCCATCTGCTGATGAGTTTGGACAAGCCTCCACCCGGGGTCGTCCAGGCGGTTCACGCCGGAGCAGCGTGGTTCGATTCCGTGAAACTCACCGGCATCCGCGAAGTGAAGGTCGACGGCAACAAAACCATTGTCCGCGACGCGGCCGCACCGCCGCTCTGGGCCCGCTTCTACGAACTTGGCACCAACCGGCCGTTCTATTGCAGCCGCGACGGCGTGAAGCGTTTCGACATCGCCGAGATCGATGCCGAACGCCGCAACGGCTACGCATGGCACGGCAACTGGGGAGCCGAAATGGCGAATCGATACGCCGAATGGAAAACGCATTGGCCCGCTCCCGCTCCGAAACCTTGAATCCGCCTTGGCCGCAACCGCCGGATTCAATTCTGGCCCGGCTGCGGCGCTTCAGATAGCAACACATCATGACCACGACAAAAATTACCCGTCGCAACGCCCTCGCCAAAACCGGTCTTCTCGGCTGCGCCGCCATGGTCCTTGACCGGATCGCCTTCCCCGCCGCTGCGGCGACAGTCGCGCCAGCGAAGGGCGTAACGCCGTTCCGCTTCTGCCTGAACACCGCCACAATCCGCGGGCACAAGCTCGGCATCGTGAAGGAAGTCGAAGTCGCTTCGCAGGCCGGATTCAACGGCATCGAACCGTGGGTGGACTCGATCCAGGAATACGTGAAAGGCGGCGGCTCGTTGAGGGATCTCAAGCAGCGCATCGTGGACGCAGGTCTCACCGTCGAAGGCGCCATCGGTTTCCCGGAATGGATCGTCGATGACGACGCGAAGCGCGCCAAGGGAATGGAACGGGCCAAGGTGGAGATGGACCTGATGCTCCAGATCGGCGCCATCCGTTTCGCCGCGCCTCCTGCCGGTGCGACCGGTCTGCCGAAACTCGATCTCCTGAAGGTCGCCGAGCGTTACCGCGCCCTGCTGGAGCTGGGCGACCAGATCGGCATAGTGCCCATGCTGGAACTCTGGGGCTTCTCCAAAAACCTGAACCACCTCGGCGAATGCGTCCTCGCCGCCATGGAGACGGGCCATCCGAAGGCTTGCGTCCTCGCCGACGTGTTCCATCTGCACAAGGGCGGCTCCGATTTCCGCGGCATGCGCCTGCTGGGTCCGGACACGATTCCCGTCATGCACATGAACGATTTCCCGGTCGATCCTCCGGCCGACAAGATCGACGACAGCTTCCGGATCTTTCCTGGCGACGGATCCGCGCCGTTGTTCGAGATCCTCACCGCGCTGCACAAGACCGGCGGGACGAAGGTGCTTTCGCTGGAACTCTTCAACCGCACCTACTGGACGCAGAAACCCCTCGAAGTGGCCACCACCGGCCTCGCGAAGATGAAGGCCGTCGCGGCAAAGGTGGCTTAGCCTCCGATCGGGTCCGTTCCGATGATCAAGGAAACCATCCGCGCAATGACGGCCAGCGAACGCGCCGAGCTTGAATCGAGGCTCTCGGCGAATGTTCCGGAGCGGGCATTGGCCAGACCTATCGCCATAGGCGTCGGCCTCTTGGCCGTGAGTGTTGCTTTGGTGGCGGCATTCTTTGGTTGGTTTCTTCCCTTGAACTCCGGGGCCGCCCTCACCGTGTTGGTTGGAGTCTTCGCGTTCCTCGTCGGTTTCGGTTCCGTGTTCGTCGGAGGGAACATGATTTCAAGCGCGGTCAACCTCCGGCGCATCCAGCGGCAGCAGGTATCTGAATGGGATCCGCAAATCCACGCCGCACTTCATGACGGCCGCGTGAAGGTTCTATCGATTGAAGCGGCCTCCGTCGTGTTCTTCGAGCAGCTCGAAGATGAGGGCGATGGGTATCTGTTTGAGGCCGGTCCGGCCTCATGCGTCATATTCAAAGACCAAGAGTCCTGTCCGGCGGACGAAGCGATGCCTTGGCCGGCGAGGCATTTCGAATTCGTCACCACGGCTGAATCTGATATCCGCATCGGTCTTTTCAGTTCGGGTGACCCATTAACCCCGCGACTGACGATTCCGTTGGCAGAAACCTGCGAAGACTTTGTTTGGGATGCCCGGTTGGAGGTCCTCAACAAATCGGCGGATGAAGTCCTTCGTGGCCTGCTCAAACCGAACAGCAAAGTCCAGCCTTCCTAAACCGCTACTCCTTTTCATGAGCACCCCCTTCAAACTTACCCGCATCCCGACACTTAAGACAGTGGCGGACTTCCGCGCCCACGTCGCTTCGCTTGGTTTGGACATCCCGGCCGAAGACGCCATTGCCACCGGTGATTCACCATTGCTCCAGCCTTTGAGCCAGGTTGTCGTCAACGGCAGGACCATCGGCAACCGTTGGGCCATCCATCCGATGGAAGGCTGGGACGGCACGACCGATGGCGGGGTGACCGAGGAGATGCGCCGGCGTTGGCAGCGCTTCGGCGAGAGCGGCGCCAAGCTCATCTTCGGAGGTGAAGCCATGGCCGTCCGTCCAGATGGCCGCGCCAATCCCAAC
>JBBRDN010000294.1:0-3528 GCA_038203875.1 Verrucomicrobiota bacterium | reverse complement strand
TCTGAAGAATCCCGCTGACCGGTTCAGGGTTCTCGTGCGGTAGTCAGGCATGCCTTTACGTTGGTGCCTACCTCCAACGAATCCTCGGGCCGTTTTGGGCGGATTCTTCAGATGGTTGCCGTTCCTAGGGACCAGCAGCCCACCAACAACCCTGGTAAAAATCCGTTATGTCGCCTGAAGAAACCCAACGGCAGATCGCCGACCTTCGCGACCTTAGGGGCCAATTGACGCGTTGGAGCGTCGGCATCCCCGTGGTCGCAATTCTCATCGTCCTCTCAGGACTTTGGCTCATCACCGACGCCGCCCGCGGCCTCGTCACCGAAGGGCCCCGCCGGGAGGAGTTCGTCACCGCCCTCACGGGTGGCCTCAAACAGGATGTGGCTCCGGTTGTGGAGTCGATCGCCCGCCGCACTTACACCGACACCCGTGCCGGCCTTGAGCGTGAGTTCGACCGTCTCAACTCCCGAGCGCCCGAGATCAGCCAGACCCTGGGCGCCGAGGTGGAAAAGCTGTTGAACAACCTGCCCAAGCGGGGCGAATCCGCCCTTAAGGCGACGTTCGGCGAAATGATCAAGAAGCGCGAGTCGGACATCCGGAAGATGTTTCCCGACGCGACTGAACAGAACGTCACCACGTTCATATCCAATCTGACCGCCGAAGCCGAGGAGCAGGCGCACGGCCTGACCGCAAAACTCTTCGGACCCCAGTTGATCGAGCTCGACGGAATCCTCAGCAACATCGACCGCATCCGCGCCTCGGAAAAGCTCGGACCGACCGAAGATCTCGCGACTTGGGATACTGCCTTGCTCGTAATCGACCTGCTCCGGGATGAGTTCAAGGAACTGCACGTCCACGAGGTGGATGCGACACCGGTCGCCCGTGGAACGAAGGGAGGTGCCAAATGAGCGCGCCCGACAATACGTCCGCCGAACAATTCCTCATCGACGAGCTGGCCGCGGCCCGGTCCTCGCTCAAGCGCACCCAGGTGATCGGACTCATCGTCCTCGTCGCGATCGTCGCCTACATGGGCGTGGTCACGATGAAGATCCGTGAGGCACTTGTGCCGGTGCAGGCGGCCGATCTCGCCAAGGCGTTCATCGCCGAGCGAGTCACTGCCCAGGCTGACGAACTCTCCGACCAGGTAAAACGACAGCTGCCCGCGTGGGTCGCCGGATTGCCGGATTACGTGATCAAGCAGCTTCCTGCCTACCGCCTCGAACTAGAGAAACAGGTCGAGGCCAGCCTCAAGGACCACGGATTCAAGGCCTCCCAGGAACTCGGGTCCAAGCTGGACTCGTTTCTACAGGCGAACATCGTCCAGGTGAAAGCCATCCTCAAGGCCGGCCAGGATAAGAGCGAATTCGCCAAGCTCGAGCCCGAGATCGATCGGTTCCTTGCCGAATACCTCAGCGCTCGGATGGGCGGCGAAGAGTCGCTCCAGGCCAAGCTCGACAAGACGCTTCACGCCCTCCGTGACATCAAGAAGATGACCGATCGTCTGGCGACAGCCTCCGACCTGACACAGCAGGAGAAGCAGGCCCGTCACGCCATCGCCATCATCGGCCGCACCGCCGACGCCCAGGTCAAGGCGCTCCAGCAGATGGTCAAGGCGCAGGAGAAGGGGCTGTAAGTTCCCGCTGAACAATTCGAACGCCGAAGGCAGCGATGCCTTCGGCGTTTTCCGTTTCTGCCGAATGCCCGTCTGCTATTTTTCCGTCCATCCGTCCCGCATCCGGATGCTTCGGTTGCCGTAAACCGCGTTGGTTTCGGAGTGGGTCGCCTGGACGATCGTCGAGCCTTCGGAGTTCAGCCTGCCGAAGAGTTCCATGATCTCGCGGCCCTGGTCCGAATGGAGATTGCCCGTCGATTCATCGGCGAGGAGCAACCCCGGTTTGGCGATGATCGCCCGGACCTTGGCCAGAAGGTCGAGTCCTTCTTCACCCGACGTGGTGTCGCGGGTGTAGTTGAGATCCATGATCAGCAGGCCGAATTCACTGGTCTGACGGGACTCCATTGCGCGGGCCGGCGAATTGACGACTTCGACCTTGAATCCCCGGTGCATGAAGAGGAGTCCCACGGTCTCGAGCACATCGGGGCTGGCCATCGGGCAAACAACTGCCAAGGACCAGCGGTGTGGGCAAGCCGCACGGTTGTGCGGGAGATGAATTCGCCTCAGTTGTCGAGAATGCGGCCGTTGAACCGTCCACAAGATGGTTCCCAGGACAGCCGTTGTCCGGGTTGGATGATAAAAACCCCGGGTGCCAAATTGGGGTTTGAAGCGAGCGCCGGGACCGTATCCTGACCGCCCGCCCCGATGCGGCTGGTGTGACTGATGCAGACTTCCGGCAAGATCATCGAGCTTCGGCAATTCCTCGCCGAACGGCTTCCGCATGTCCGTTTCGGACTCGCGCCGGCAGCGCCTGCGGCGGACATGCTGCCTACGGGGGTGGCGTCTTTGGACCGGACGTTGGGCGGCGGGTTGACGAAGGGCGCGTTCACCGAACTGGTCGGGACGGGCGACGGTTCCGGCAGCGCGCAGGTGCTGCATGCGTTGCTTCGGCGAGTGGCGCTGGACGGCGGTTTCGTGGCGGTGGTGGACGGTGCGGACAGCCTGGATGTGGATGCGGTGGAGCCCGAAGTGCTGGCCCATCTTCTCTGGGTCCGTTGCACGAAATCCGACGAGGCGATGAAGGCCGCGGACCTGCTGCTACGCGACCGCAACTTCCCGCTGATCGTGATCGACCTGAAGCTGAACGCGGTCGCCGAGCTCCGCCGGATCCAGGGGACGATGTGGTATCGCTTCGCGCGGTTGCTGGAGCAGAACGGATCGACCGTGCTCGTCGTGACGCCGTATCCGCTCGTCAGCGGGGTGACGGCCCGCGTGCAGGTGGAGGCTCGGCTCGGTCTGGACGTGCTGGCCCGGCGGCCGGCGGAGGTGGTGGATGGATTGAATTTCACGCTGCTCCGCTCCACCGCGGTGACCGACCGCGAGGAGGCCGCGGGGTGAAAATGTCTCCCAGCAATCTCGTCTGCGCCTGACCCATGTTCGCTGTCATCCATCTCGCGCAGTTCCCGCTGCAGGCCGCTCTCCGGCACGAACCCGAGCTGTGGATACGGGCCGTGGCGCTCGTCGATCCGGCGCGCACCACGCCGATCGTATCCGACGCGACGCTCCCAGCGCGTGAGGCGGGCATCATCGAAGGCCTGACGCCGACGCAGGCATTGGCCCGCTGCGGCACGGTCCTGGTCCGCCATCGTGTGCCGGCCCAGGAGAGCGCGGCCAACGCGGCCGTGCTGCAATGCGCCTACGGATTTTCCCCGCACGTCGAGACGACGGCGCCCGGCCTGACGACTTTGGATCTGCGGGGCTTGAGCCGGCTCAGCGGCGGGGAACCTTCCAGGCTGCTGGCGTGGGCCGGAGATCTTCGCACCGCACTGGCGGGGCAGGGATTGCGGGCATCCATCGGGCTTGCCGCGACGCCCACGGTGGCGCGCCATGCGGCACGCTGGTCGGACGGATTGCAGCTG
>JBBRDN010000293.1:0-3604 GCA_038203875.1 Verrucomicrobiota bacterium | reverse complement strand
ACGCTCCCGTAGAAACAAGTAGTCTCATGGATGTCTCCTGTTTGGTTATGGACGATCGGGACCCACTGCTCCGGGACCACCAGGGCGTCCGCCGCCCGGTCCGCCAGGAGGACCACCGCGCTTCCCGCCATTCTTTCCCCGTGGAGGACCGCCCTTGCGCAGAAATGTCGGATCCGGCACACCGCGCCATTGCCGGGCGATGAAGGGGAACTCCGCGGTCAACGCGTAGTAGTAGGTGCCCTGCGGAAACTCCGGCGTGACGCCGGTGCGCCCGTTGAATTCGTCGAGGTCGCCGCTGCCTTTGACGAACTCGTAGTCCGCCGTGAACGCCCCGTCGAAACTGCCGCCGGGGCCGTCGGGTTTTTCCGGACGTTTCCCGGTCTTCAGGCGATAACTCGATTTGAGTTTCTTCACGCCGCTCGCCGCGCTGGAAGCATCAGAGTAGCCGTAGGAGGAATAGATCGGGTAGCCATCACCGGCCCAACCCACAAGAACCATCTTCTTGCCATCGTCGCCCAAACGGTCCAGCAAGCCTTTCGGCAAGCCGTGGTAGTGATACGCGCCTGTCGGTTGGACATGGGCCAGGTGCTGGTCGAGGCCGAGATTCATCGAGCCGCCGATCGCTTCGTATCGCCAGTCGGGACCCCACGATTCGGCGGTGCCGGCCTCGAAAGGAACTCCGTTCACCGCGATACCGAACCAAGCAGGACCGGTTCGCGTCGGGGCACCCGCGACGACCGGTTTTAGCGGAACCGCAAGCGAGTAGTCCTGCGCCGAGATGCGGTTGGGATTGCCGCGATTGGGGAATTGCCCGGGCGTGTGATCAGGGATGCCGTTGGCACGGATCACGCGTTTGTCGCCCTCGATGGTGACGCTGATCCGGTTCGACTGGGCGGCCGGTGCCGCCGCCATCGGCCCCGCCTGGGCCAGAAGTCCGATGACGGGGAAATCCGGTTCCAGGGAATCACCATGGCCTTCATGGGCGAATGCGATACCAGCGTCCAGAATGGTCGCTGTTGCCAACACCAGGGCAAACTTCGTCGGCAAAGTCCGTTTCAGTTTCATGGCCAGAATCTGCCGCAGACATGTTAAGGAATTGTTTCGTCCTCCAAGATTTTCTCAACCGAACAGCCGCTCCCATTCGTCCGCCTTGAAACCCACCACACCGCCGTCCTTCGTCAGCACGAACGGGCGTTTCACCAGGTTGCCATTTCCCGACATCAGGGTGAGCGCTTCGGCCAAACTCATTCCGCCCAGCTTCTCGCCGAGCCCGAGCGACCGGTAATCCTGCCCCGAGGTGTTGAACAGCTTCCTCACGTTGCCGTCGTAGACGGCCAGCATCCTTTTCAACTCGGCCTTCGTCGGAGGCGTTTCGCGGATGGCGAGAACTTCATGCATGACCTTGTGTTCCTTCAGAAACTTGAGGGCGCTCTTGCAGGTGGAGCAACCGGAGTAGGCGTAGACCTTGATCATGGAATTCATTCGGCGGCTTGGCGGCGCTTCATGTTCTCGAAGGGATTCTTCGATCGCATGAATGGTAAGTGCCCTGCCGGATCACCACATGGCAAACCCGAATCAGCCTCAGAGGAGAATGCTACCGATGAACCTGGCCGGCGCCGGGGCCAGGTTTCAGGCTTCGGAGTTCTTCGTGCGGCCGAAGATCCGTCGCAGTGTGCCGAGCGGAAGGCGGGCCCAGGCGCGTTCGTGGACGTAGTAGAGGAATATCTTCGTGAAGACTTCGAGGCCCGCAATGCTGCCGGCGGTCCTCGCGGCATGGGCGGAGTTCGTCGCGCCGCCGCCGACGAGATGGAGTGCCACGAAGCTGACGACGAACGTGTCGATCGTGCCGATGACGCGCCAACTGACCGCTTTCAGGATGCTGCGGATGTGGGAGTCGCGGAGCTGCTGTTTCTCGGCCTGCGTGGCCGTTACGGCGGTGGTCCCGGGATCGGAGGGGTTGTTCATCGGAGTGGTTGCCGGTTCGGCCGGTGGTTCACTGGAAGGTGCGGTAGAGCGTGCGGATGCTGAGGCCCATCACCAGCAAGCCGACCAGCACCATGGCCGGCCTGTGGGGAATTTTCCTGGTCGCCCACGCCCCGATCGGCGCCGCGATCAATCCTCCCAGGGCGAGACCGACGATGATCTGCCAATTGGTCAGACCGAGCGTCAGGAAGAAGACGATGGACGACGAGAGGGTCACGAAGAACTCGACGGCGTTCACGCTGCCAATGGTTTCGCGGATCGAATTGCCCCGGGCGATCAGGTTGGAAGCCACGATCGGGCCCCAGCCTCCGCCGCCGATGGCGTCGACCATCGCGCCGAAAAAGGCCAGCGGCCCAAGGTGCGAGCTGACTTCCTTCGAGGGGATCTGCCGGAACGCCTTGAGCACGATGACGAGTCCCATGAAGAGAAGGTATCCAGCGATGTAGGGCTTCAGTTTGTCGCCGGGAAGCGAGCTAAGGATGTAGGCGCCGATGGCGGCCCCGATCACTCCGGGAAGCAGCAGCCGCTTGAAGAGTGTCCTGCTGATGTTGCCGAAGGCGTGGTGCGACAGCGCGGACGCGCCGGTGGTGACGCATTCGGCCGCGTGCACAGTCGCGCTGGCGGCGGCCGGAGGAACCCCCGCACCGATGAGGATGCTGGTGGCGGTCACGCCATAGGCCATGCCGAGGGCGCCGTCGATCATCTGCGCGGCGAATCCCGCCAGGACGTAGTAGCCAAACTCGGCGGTGAAGAACTCCGCCGTCATATCGCGAAGTCGTTATACTCGGGCTTCACCGCTTCGAGCGGCGGCTGGAGCATTCCGGCGGCGACGGTGGCGTTGGTCCCCTGCTCGATGAGGATGAAGGAGCCGGTCAGCCGGTTGGTCGCATAGCCGTCGTAGATCAACGGCTTGGCGGTCTTGATGCGGATCTCGCCGATGTCATTCAAAGCCAGCTCGGCCGGCTCGGGCTGCACATCGTAGTTGTTAATGTTGATCCGACTGTCGATCGACGTGACCAAAGCCTGGACCGTCTGGGTGGCGTGCCTGAGGAAATACTTTTTCCCGCGCTGCAAAGGACGCTGGTTCATCCAGCAGACCTTGGCGTGGAGTTCGGTGCCCATGCCCGGCAGCACGTCGAGGCCGACGACCATGTCGCCCCGGCTGATGTCGAGATCGTGCTCCAACTGAATCGTGATGCTCTGGGGGCAGAAGGCTTCCTGGAGTTTGCCATCGTAGGTCCAGATCTCCTTCACGGTGCTCTTCATGCCGCTGGGCAGGACCATGACCTTCTGTCCGACCTTCACGATGCCGCTGGCAACCTGGCCGCTGAGGCCGCGGAAATCGTGGAGTTCTTTGTTCGTCGGATTGTTTGGGCGGTTGACCCACTGCACGGGCAGGCGGAAGCCGTTCAGGTTCCAGTCGCTCGCGATGTGGACGGTTTCGAGGTGGCCGAGGAGCGTGGGCCCGACATACCACGGCGTGTGCTTCGACGGCTCGACGACGTTGTCACCGTTGAGCGCGCTGAGCGGGATGAATTTCACGTCCTTGATGTCGAGGAGGGGGAGGAACTTCTCGAACTCCGCGCGGATCTCGAGGTAGCGCTCCTCGCTCCAGTCGACG
>JBBRDN010000292.1:0-3647 GCA_038203875.1 Verrucomicrobiota bacterium | reverse complement strand
TTCCTCGACGTGCGAACGGCGGTGCTGAACGATACCCTCTCGGACGCCTTCCGTCATCGCTATCCCGGCTTCCGCCCTGCGAACGACGATGAGCCAGTCGCATTGGCGTCGTAATGAACCCCAGAGGATTGCATGCTCTCGCCGGCGGACGAGCACGGCGTACCATCGAGCGTCGCCGTAGTCTGACGGCGGCTGCCCGAAGCACCGCCCGGGGCCGTGGCTCCAGGCTCACGTGGAGCCCTCCATCTTCACCAGCACTCCCTCCCCGTCCGTGGCCCCGTTCTCGCGCATCCAGCGGTGGAGCGCCCACTCCTCGGCGGCATCCTGCCAATCGTAGGTGCCCACCGTCACCTCCCAGATCGCGCTCGCATCGACCGTGCTGACATGCGCGAAGGCGATGGGGCGGATCGCTTCCCTGACGTGGGCGGGAGCATCGCCGAGATCGAACAGCTTGACGGTCCTGTACGCTGTCATCCAATTCTCCGAGATGTGCCGAGTTCCTGCCGGCTATCACCATCTTCTAGCACGCTCTCGCCATGCCCGGCGGGTCCGCCATCCAGTATCGGAAGCTCAGTCCCTCAGAGGATCTCTTTCTCCGCCGCCATGAAGCGGCCGTAGTCGATGCGGGACACGCGCGCAGCGAGACCGGCGTTGTCGTAGGGGAGCGCGTAGTAGGCCGCGCCCGGCGTCCAGCCATACCCGTAACCGTAGAAGGGATAGCCGTACACGCCCGCGCCGTAACCGATGTCGCGGCCGACAAGGACGCCGGGCATGCGCCCGTCTTTGCCGAACACGACGTTGGACACGCGCCCGTACCCGGTGCCGTTCCTTAGGCGAACCGAGTCCCCGATGATCTCGGATACGCGGAACTCGCGTTCGTTCGGCATCAAGGTCTCCGGCCCGTCGAACAGGCCGTATTGCTCGGCCGTCGCCTCCGTGATGGGTATCTGGATGCCGTCTTGGCCCGGCGTCGTCTTCACGTCCGACCACTTCACCCGGAACGCGGCGTCTCCGATGTCGAGGAAGCCGCCGGCCTCGACCACGATCGCTGTGATCTTGCCCTCATGGTCCACGAAGATGTCCTGGACTTCGCCGATCTCGTTGCCGTTCGGCCCCTTCACGTGCTGGCCCAGCAGGCGGGTCGCGCGGAAGCCGCGGTAGAGGTCGTCCGCCGTGACAGTCATCTTGTCGCCGGCCGCACGGTCGATCAGCGACAGCGTGTTGGGACGATCGTTGTTGCGGTCAACGACGGTCGCGCGCTTCTGGCTGGCAGCCGCGGCTGCCGCTGCCGCATTAGGCTGCTGCTGCGCGTGAGCCGTGCCGAAGGCGAGAGCCATGAGCGCTGCGGCTGCCGCGAGCAGCACCCGTTGCTCCATCCGGCTGGCCAGCGCCGTGCTGGCCGAAGCCGATCGTACGGCCTTGGTCATGTGACCTCCTGTTTGTGTCGTTCGAACGACACCTGCATGCCGTGGGACAGGACACCCGATCCCGGACCCACGACAATGGGGACGGGGACGACAATGGGGATGGGGTAGGTTCAGGATAAGTGTAAAAAGTGGTCACAAGGATTGCCAACCATAAAAGATGCTTTTCAATCGATGGCTTGTCGTCATTCTATGGCGATCCGGAAGCTCCATGCCAGCCAACGAAGTCGGGGGTTTACCATGGCGTCCGGAAAAGGGTCACCCGACTCTCGCCAGAGAGGCACGTGTTTTCAATAGGATAGCGGAGCGAGCCCAGCGTCCGCCTAGTGACCACTTTTTCGGGCGCACGTTTCCCTCGAAACGAGGCACCAGTCGGGCAACTCGAGCTCGCGTTGCTTGATCGATGCTCTTGCAGCGGCAAGATCATCGAAGCAAAGACAAATGGGGAATCCCGGATGATGATTGCCAGACCGACCCCGGCCGCCGCCTATGGCGACAATGATCGGCTCGCCGACGACTTGATGTCGAACGCTGTCGACCTAACGGCCTCCAACCTGCGCACGCAGCTGCGCGGCCTGCCGATAAAAGCCCGCCTCGCGCTCCGCACCGCGATGAAACTTCCGTGCGGATCACTGGCCGTGCGCCTGCCGGACGGACGTATCCTGCGCGTTGGCGGCAACGCGCCGGGACCGGAAGCCGTTGCCGTGCTGCACAACTGGAAACTGCCGCGCAAGGCGCTGACGGCGTCGACCATCGGTGTCGCCGAGAGTTACATGGATGGCGATTGGGAAAGCCCGGACGTCACCACCTTCCTCGAGCTTTTCGTCGCGAATGAGGAACTGCACCATCAGATCGCGCGCGGGAGCCGCCTGTTTTCCGCCTTCAACGGTTTCGTGCACTGGCTGAACCGCAACACGCCGACGCGCGCCAGAAAGAACATCTCGGCCCACTACGACCTCGGCAACGACTTCTACGCCTGCTGGCTCGATCCCTCGATGACTTACTCTTCCGCCCTGTTCCGGGACGGGGCGAATAACCTGGAATTGGCGCAGGCGGCGAAATACCGGGCGCTTGCCGATGCGGCCGGTATTGGCCCCGGTGACCACGTCCTCGAAATCGGCTGCGGCTGGGGCGGCTTCGCCGAATTCGCGGCCCGCGAGATCGGTTGCCGCGTCACCGGCCTGACGATCAGCAGGGAGCAGCTGGACTTTGCCCGCGAACGCGTCCGGCGCGCCGGCCTGTCCGACAGGGTCGATCTGGAATTTCGCGACTACCGCGATGAGACCGAGACCTACGACAAGGTCGTCTCGATCGAGATGTTCGAGGCGGTCGGCGAGGAATATTGGCCGGCCTTCTTCTCCAAGCTGCGCGACGTCATGAAACCGGGCGGCCGCGCCGGCCTTCAGGTCATCACCATCTCCGAACGCGCCTTTCCCGAATACCGGGCCAATCCGGACTTCATCCAGCGCTACATCTTTCCTGGCGGCATGCTGCCGACGGCGAAGATCATGCGCGAGAAGACGGCTGAACACGGTCTGTCGATTGCCGGGGAGACCGCTTTCGGGCGCGACTACGGCCGCACCCTGCGGATATGGCGCGAACGGTTTCTCGACGCCTGGCCGGAACTCGCCCCCCTCGGATTCGACGAACGCTTCCGCCGCATGTGGGAGTTCTATCTCCACTATTGCGAAGCCGGCTTCCGGCAGGGGTTGATCGACGTCCGCCAGGTGATCTACGAGCGCGCCTGAACGGCCGCGTCGTGTCGCGGAAGTCGAGCGGCCGCGTCTTCCATCCGGTCGCCTGGCGCATGATCGCGAAATAAAGCGGGTGCAGCAGCATTCGAATTAGTTTCAGCGCATAGGTGAATCGGCGTTTATAATGGGCGACACTCGCATTCCCGGCTCGGCCGGAAAACGCCCGAGCCAGCCTGCTTCAATCAGCCGCTTCTCACAGTGTGAGATGACCTCGCCTATGCATAAGATGAACCTAAAATCGCACCTGTTCGACGCGTTATTTGCTGGCTGGACCGCTTGGTTCGCCTTGGGGGTGCTGGTCTTCTGGCTAGTTGGGTCGCCGCGAAAAGCAATTAGGGCTGCAACCCGTCTGTGGGTGCGGGGGGTGCTGTTCGGGCTGAAGCATGTCGTAGGGCTGGATTATGTCGAGACGGGTCGCGACCTGATTCCGTCAGAACCTTGTCTCATCGTCTGCAATCATCAATCCACT
>JBBRDN010000291.1:0-3699 GCA_038203875.1 Verrucomicrobiota bacterium | reverse complement strand
CCCGGTGGTGGTGGACGGGGCGGCGGCGGCCGGGATTACAAGGCTTCGACACCCATCATCGAGGGTTCAGTCATCATCACCGCCGGACGCGGGGTGTCGGCGGTGAAGATCGAGAAGGACGGCGGCAAGTTCGTGGGCCGGGAACTCTGGAGTAATCCGGACAAGACCATTTCGTTCAACACGCCCGCGCTGAAGAACGGCCTGATCTACGGACTCACCGGGAACAACGAACTGTTCTGCCTCAGTTCGAAGGACGGCAAGACCGCGTGGTCCGCCTCGATGCCGGCCGGTGGGCCAGGCGGTGGGATGCGTGCGTCGCTGCCTGGCGGATTTTCTGTGGCGACCGTGTTCGGGCAGGCGACTCCGCCCGAAGGACAACGCCGTCCCGGTGGACCCAATGGCCCCGGTGGGCCGGGCGGACCCGGCGGGTTCGGTGGACGTGGTGGCGGTGGAGGCATGGGCGGCGGAGGTGGTGGCTACGGCACAATCGTCGATGCCGGATCGGTCCTGTTCGCCCTGACTCCGAGCGCGCAGCTCGTTGTTTTCGAGCCGGGAGAAAAGGAATTCAAACAGGTCGCGAGCTACAAGGTCGCGTCCGGACAGACTCACGCGTATCCCGTCGTCTCGGGCAACCGGATCTTCATCAAAGACAAAGACTCGCTGACACTGTGGACAGCGGAGTGATTTCTCACTTCAGCGATCGGCCCAGATCGAATCGGTCGACGCGTGCATCACGACTTGCCGTGGCTTTCCATGGGCTTCCCGCCCGTTATGGGTGCTGTTGACACCGGTATAAAACAGATGCCAGCGGCCGTTGCGGTGGACCAGTTGGCTTCCGCCGTAGATCCCAAGACAGTCGGGTGCCGGTGGATTCCCGCGCGGTAGCCAGCCGCTGCGTAACGGCCGCCGCCAATCGACGCCGTCGTGCGAGTAGCACCACTCCAGATCCATCGTCTGCGCCCGGCACCGGTAATGCCCCAGCATGCCAACCCGTCCACGCGGTGTATGGGTGACCGCGAGATAGTAGAACTGCTGGTCGGCCGGATCTCCTGTGTCGCGTTGGATGATCCGTTGGCGCGTCTCGAAGTTCAGTCCGTCGCCCGACGTGTAGCGATCGATGACGCGGAGAAGTCCTGGTGCGTTGTCCTCGGCGACATAGCCCGGGTCCGACCGGTCCACTTTCACAAGCCCGACCGAATACATTTCAAATGTGCCGTCGGCCAGTTGGTAGAGGTTGGCCGCGTCGTTCGAGATCAACCGGCTCGAGGCGGACGGTTCTTCCGACGGGCGGTTTGTCGCGAGCTTTCCGAGAATCACTCCATCGGGAGAAGGGCGTCCGGCAGCGGCCCGGTCGTAGGGGTGGTAGAGGATTGGCCGGAGCGGATCGATCACGCGGTATCGGCGTCCGTCGTCGCTTTCGGCCGCGAGGTAGCGGGTCACACCGGGGCCGTGCGCCCAGAAGTAGAGGCGAAGCCGTCCGTTTCGGAGTCGGACATGGACCGGTTGGATCGGGCGCCATTTGTCCGGAAGATTCCCGATGGCAAACGGCGCATCCGCCGGATCGCCCGATGAAAGCACGGCCGGGACCTTCCTCAATGGTTCGCCCAGGGAACCTTCCGCATAGGCGATTGTGAAACCTGCACGACTGCCTGAAACCGAATACCACAGGCGCCAGTCGTCCTTTCCGATCGGTTCGGCGCGGGCCGTGAAGTTCTGCACGTCGTCACCCTCCCAAGGCTTGGTGCCTTCGAGCACGATGCCGTGCTTTCGCCAACGATCAGGGGGGCACGGAAGCTGCATCGCGTCACGAGGCGCGCCGACGTGGCGTGAATGGCATCCCGTCGCGAGGGTCGCCATGGCGGCGCCCGATTTCAGCAGAAAGGTTCTGCGATCCACGGGGTGCATCGACGAATTCATCCGGCTGCAACGGGTGATGACAATTGAATTCCTCGGCCGCTATCGTCCGGCCATGTCCTCCCGATTGATCGCCTGCATAATCTCCGCGGTTGTCTGCGTCGTCGGAATTGCGGGCGTGCCGCCAGGCTACAAGGGCGCGCCGTTCGCCGATGCGGTTCACAAGGCAGGCGTGGCGAACATCCCGGGCATCGTGCAGTGCGCGCTCTACGATCTCGGCGGCGAAGGCGTCGCGTATCACGACACCGACTCCACCAACAACGGCAGCGGCAAACTCAATCTAGAACCCGGCCACCAGCGCGCCCATGCGAGCGCCTACGTCTGGCACTTCCGCCGCGACGAAGGGACCGACATTTCGTTCGTAAAAGACTGGGCCGACCTGAACCACACCAACCTCGTCAGCCCGCACATCAACCAGTTCTACATCGGGTGGACGGAGGACGGGGAGTGGTGCAACTACACGGTCAACGTGGCCAAGGCGGGAACCTATCGCATCAAGGCGCTCTATGCCTTCCAGACGAACACCGTGACCTTCGATCTCAATGGCAACGTGGCTTCCACCTGCCGTCTTCCCGTCAAGACGGCCAGCTACCACCACTGGAACCTCGCCGAGATCGGAACGATCCGTTTCCCCGAATCGGGTCCACAGCTCCTGACCTTTCACTACGGCAAAGGAAACAACTTCGCCCACTTCGAATTCGAAGAGGTCGCTTCCAACCCGGTAGCCAAGCCCTGAAGCGTGGCGACTCTCCGGCATCCATCCGATATCGTGTCGTTGAACGGGACCACCAAAGCCGGACGCTTCGCCGGGCTCTGCAGCGGCCTGACACGCTGGCTCGGCTGCGAGGAGGTGGATCGTGACCCAAGGCTGAAGGCCGTTTGCGCCGCCCTGCTGTTCTATTTCCACATGACATTTGCGTTCTGGTGGAGGCACTCGGGGCCGCTGTCCACGCGGGGCAATGAGACGTTCGACTTCGTGCCGTCCCCATTGTTCCAAAACCTCCGCTGGCTTGTGTTCATGGACGGTTTCCAGACGGAGTCCTACCTGTATCTCCTCGGGATGCTGGCGTTGCTGGGGATGTTTTCCCTGTTCTTCCTTCGCACAAGCTTGCTGGCGCTTTGCGTGTTGGCGTTCCTGTTCCTCAACAAGGTCTTCTTCTACCTGTGCGACCTCCGCCTGTTCGCCAACTACCACCACTTCCATCTCCTCTTCACGTTGATCGTCCTGGTCTCGGCTGAAAAGATGCGGTCGTTCCGCGCGGTGCTGGCGTTGAGCTACGTGATGTCGGCCATCGTGAAGATGACCCCGTCGTGGCTCTTCGGTGAATACTTCAACTCGGTTCCGGGCAAGCTGCCTTTGTTTCCCCAGGCCAACTGGGTGGTGACGTCGGCGAGCGTGGCGTTGATCGTCCTTGAGCTGTTCGGGCCCCTCTGTTGGTTCACGCGGATCAAGTGGCTCCGGCGTTTGTCCTTCGGCGCGTTTATCCTCTTCCACATCTACTCGGGCTTCATCGTGGGCTACTGGTATACCTCGCTGATGCTGCCGTTGGTGGCGGTAGCGTTCTTGGGATTCGACGAACCGTTGCAGGCCGGCTTTCGGTTTTCCCGGCGCCACTGGCCGACCATAGCCATCTTCGTCGTCGCGCTCTCTGGAAGCTGCTGTCATCTGTTGATCCCGGGCGACGCGCGGCTGACGGCGGAGGGAAAATACTTCGGACTGTTCATGTTCGACGCCAACCGCGAGGTGCGTTTCGAAACCGACATTCAGAAGGGAACCAACTTCTG
>JBBRDN010000290.1:0-3702 GCA_038203875.1 Verrucomicrobiota bacterium | reverse complement strand
CGGGCCTTGGGCAGACCGAGGGTTTTCAGATCGTCCTCCAGTTCCTCCAGGCCGTAGTGGAGCGGAATCTTGCGACGGGCCAGCTCTTCCATGAACTCGCCCTGCGGCAAGCCTGTCAGCTCCGCCGCCTGCCCCAGCGTCAGCTCCTCCGAGGAGAAGAGACCCACGGCAAGGTTCAGCCGCGCCGACTTCTCGGTCAGCGAGCGTTCCAGATTGGCGGGAAGAGTGATCGTCATGGTGGCAGTGTCTTTCAGCCGGACGCAGTTCTCAAGATCCGGACGACAGCGCTTTGACTTTGGTGAGTTCGAGGAAGGCGCTCATAGCTTCAACTCTCCTCCGGAAACCCTCGGGCACGCCGTGCCGTGGCCGGGTTCGGTTTCGACGAGGGTCATCGGGGCCTGCTTGCAGGATTCCAGCGCGAACTCGCAGCGGGTCTTGAAGGCGCAGCCTTGGATTGGCTTGGAGACGTCGGGCGGCATGCCGGGGATGGTGTAGAGCTCGGCGCCCTTGGCCTGGAGGGCGGGACGGCTCTTCTGCAACGCGCGGGTGTAGGGATGGCGCGGACGGTAGAAGATCTCGTCGGTCTTGGCCGTCTCCACGACCTTGCCGGCATACATTACCATCACGCGGTCGCAGAAACCGGCGACGGTTCCCAAGTCGTGGCTGATGAAGATGACGGCGGTTCCCAGCTCGCGCTGCATCTTCTTGATGAGCTCCAGAATCTGCGCCTGCACGGTGACGTCGAGCGCGGTGGTCGGCTCGTCGGCGATGAGAAGGTCGGGCTTGGTGATGAGCGCCATGGCGATCATGACGCGTTGCCTCATGCCGCCGGAGAATTCGTGCGGGAAGCTCCGCAAGCGGGTCTCGGGCTCGGGAATGCCGACGTTCTTCATCGCTTCCAACGCGCGCCGCCGGGCTTCGGCCTTGTCGCACATCTGGTGGATCAGAAGTGGCTCGATGATCTGTTCCTCGATCCGCATGTAGGGATTCAGGGACGTCATCGGGTCCTGGAAGATCATGGCCACGCGGCGCCCGCGGATGGCGGCGAGCTGGGCCTTGGAACAGTTCAGCAGATCCGTGCCGTCGAAGATGGCGGTGCCGCCTTCGATGCGGCCGGGCGGCTGCGGGATGAGCCTCATCATGCTGTAGCAGGTGACGGATTTGCCGGAGCCGGATTCACCGACGATGCCGAGCGTCTCGCCCTTCTCGATGGAGAATGAAACGTCATCCACTGCCCGCACCACGCCGTTGCGCGTGTGGAACCAGGTCTTGAGGTTTTTGACTTCGAGGAGGGGCATCAGTCCTTCGAGGCTTTCGGATCGAGGGCGTCGCGGAGGCCGTCGCCGAGGAAGTTGAGGGAGAAGAGCGTCAACGAGAGGAACAGGCCGGGCAGGATGAGCATCCACCAGAACTCTTCCATGACCTCGGCGCCGTCCTTGATCATCGAGCCCCACGAACTCATGGGCGGCTGCACGCCGAGACCAAGGAAGCTGAGGAACGCCTCCAGCAGCATGACCGCCGGGATGGTCAGCGTGGTGTAGACCATGACGGGTCCGAGCACATTGGGGATCATGTGGCGGAGAATGATCCGGCGGCGCGAGAGGCCGAGGGCGATGGCCGCTTCGATGAACTCCATTTTCCGCAAGGACTGCACCTGACCGCGGACGATGCGCGCCATGGTGAGCCATTCCACCGCGCCGATGGCGGCGAAGAGCAGGATGATGTTCCGTCCGAAGAAGACCATCAGGAGGATGACGAAGATGGTGAAGGGCAGCGCGTAGAGGATGTCCACGATGCGCATCATCACCGTGTCCAGCTTCCCGCCCGCGTATCCGGCGACCGCGCCCCAAAGAACACCGATGGTGAGCGAAACCATCGTCGCGCAGATGCCGACGGCCAGCGAGATGCGGCCGCCATACATGATTCGTGTGAGTTGGTCGCGGCCGAGCTTGTCGGTGCCGAACCAGTGCTGGGCGCTGGGTGGTTTGGCGTATTGGTTCAGGTCCTGCGCGTCGTAGGTGTAGGGCGAGATGAACGGCCCGATCAGGCAGAACAGCGCCATGAAGACCAGGGTGCCCGCGCCGAAGACGGCCATCTTGTTCTTCCGCAATCGCGCCCAGGCGTCTTTCCAGAGCGACGTTCCTTGCTCGGCTTCCTCGAAAGCCGTGTCCGGAACGAACGGAGCGTTGGGGATGGGGGCGGCCGGGGTGTTCATTCGAACTTCAGCTTGGGATTCAGCCAGACCTGCACGACGTCGACGGCCAGGTTGAACAGCACGACGAGTGCGGCGTAGAAGACGACGGTGCCGGTGATGAGGAAGTAGTCGCGATTGAAGGCCGAGGTGACGAAGTGGCGGCCAAGCCCGGGCACTTGGAAGATGGTCTCAATCACGAACGACCCGGTGATGATGCCCGCCGCCGCCGGTCCGAGGAACGAGATCACGGGCAGCAATCCGCCGCGCAGCGCGTGCTTCAGGATGACGCGGCCTTCGCTGGCGCCTTTCGAGCGAGCGGTGCGGATGAAGTCCTGGTTCAGCACTTCGAGCATTCCGCCACGCGTCAACCGCGCGACGTAGGCGGCGTAGGCGATTCCAAGCGTGAGCGAGGGCAGTAGCTGGTCCTTGAAATCGAACCAGCCCGAGGCGTTGAACCACCGGAGGTTCAAGGCGAAGACGAGGACGAGGATCGGGCCCATGACGAAGGTCGGCACGCAGACGCCGAGCATGGAGATGCCCGAGGCGAAATAGTCGACCCATGAATTGGGACGCAGCGCAGCGGCCACACCCGCTGGAATCCCCAGAAGGAGCGCGATGGCCAGAGCCATTGCGCCAAGCTGGAAGGAGACCGGGAACGAGTCGGCGATGGTTTCGTTGACCGAACGCACCGACTTGAAGCTGGGCCCGAAGTCGGATCCGAACGCGGCCTTCAAATCGAAGTCGGCGCGGCCGTCGTTGTTGGCATCGAGGAAGAGCCGGTGCGGCATGAACTTCTTGGGGCAGATGCTCCAGAGATAGTCGAGCGTCTGCTGGCCGAGCGGCTTGTTAAGGCCGTAGAAGCTTTCCAGCTGGCGCTTGATCTCCGGCGGCGGCGGTTTCTCCGAGTCGAAGGGGCCGCCCGGAATCTGCCGGCACATGATGAACGTCGCGGCCGCCACGATGAACACGACCGGGATGGCCTGCAGGAGACGAAAGGTGATGAAGCGGAGCATGTGTTCGGCTGACGGACCAGATTCCTACTTGGCCGGCGCTTCGAGGTAAACGTGTTTGTAGGGATGGTGGTCGAGGAAGGTCGGATGCCAGTTCTTCACCGATGGATGCAGGAGGAACACCCGCGTGTAGTAGTAGATCGGGAGCAGCGGAAGCTCGTCCAGCAGGATGGCTTCGGCCTTCTGGAAGTTCTCGTAGCGCGCCTTTTCATCGACCATGCAGGCGGCTTCCTTCACGAGGCGGTCATACTCCGGGTTGTCCCACCCGGTGCGGTTGTTGCCGCTGTTGGAGAGGAAGGTTTCGTGGAAGGTCGACGGATCCGGGTAGTCGCCGGTCCAACCCGCGCGGCTGACGACGTAGTTCGTGGCGTTCTGCGTGGCCATGTAGACCTTCCATTCCTCGTTCCGGAGCGTCGCGTCGACGCCCAGGTTCTTCTTCCACATCTGCTGCACGGCTTCGGCGATGGCCCGATGGTTCTCGGAGGTGTTGTAGTGGAT
>JBBRDN010000289.1:0-3719 GCA_038203875.1 Verrucomicrobiota bacterium | reverse complement strand
ATCGGGACCGACTGGAGCGCCATCCTCCTCGACGTCATGCTTCCGGGCCTCGACGGCTTCGAGGTGTTGAAGGAGATCCGCAAGAAGAGCGACGTCCCCGTGCTCATGCTCACGGCCCGGGGCGATGAATCGGACCGGATTGTCGGGCTCGAAATCGGGGCCGACGACTACCTGCCGAAGACGTTTTCCACCCGCGAACTTCTCGCCCGACTCCGGGCCGTCACGCGCCGGACGGTGCGCACGGCACTGGTCGATGACGCGGAAGCGGAACTCGTCGTCGGTCCACTCCGCGTCGTTCCTTCGTCGCGCAAGGCCGTGCTCGGCGATGAGCCGCTGGTGCTGACGCCCGTCGAGTATGACCTGCTGGAAGCGTTGGCGCGGGGGCGCGGCCGGGTGAAGACGCGCGAGGCGTTGCTCGATGAAATCCGCGACCGCAACTACGACGTCTTCGACCGTTCGATCGACGTCCACATCTCCGCCCTGCGCAAGAAGCTCGGCGATGATCCGAAGAACCCGCGCTTCATCCGGACCGTGAGGAGCGCGGGCTACATGCTCATCAACCCCGACGCCGAATGAAGAACCTCCGCCTTCCGCTTGGTGCCAAGATCCTCGGCTGGTTCTTCCTGAACCTCGTCCTGCTGGGCGTCGTAGCCTGGGTGCTGCTGCGGTCCGAGCTCCGGCCCGACGCTTGGATCTCGATCCTCGCGGGCGAGCGGTCCACCCGCTTGGCCGAAACGGTGATCCGCGAAGTGCAGACGACGAGCCGGCGGGAGTGGAACAACGTCCTCGACCGTTTCAGCGAGATCAACGGCGTGACCATTGTTGTCATCCGCGACGACGGTGGACATATCGCGGGTCCCAAGGTCACGATCCCCGATTCCGTGCAGGAACGACTCCGCTCTCGGGGCCAGTTGCCGGGCGGTGAAGGATCGGGAACGGGCCCAAGGCCGGAAGGCGGTCCGCCGGATCGGCGACCTGAGAATGGCGGGCCCGGTGGCGAGGGCCCCCGTGGGTCCAGGCCGCCGGGTTCCGAGGGAGGGCCTCCGCGGGGACAACCGCCTCCGCGGGTCTTCGTCCAGTCGCACGACCCGGAACGCTACTGGATGGTCTTCGGCGTCCTGTTGCCGGAACCGGGCGGCCGTCGGATGGTTCCCGCGCGGCTCGCGCTTATTTCGGAAACGTTTACTGCCGGCGGCCTCTTCTTTGATCCCACGCCCTGGATCTGGGGCGCGGCCGGCGTCATCGCCGTGTCGGTTCTCTGGTGGCTGCCGTTCATCCACCGCATGACGCGCAGTCTCGGCCGATTGACGAAGGCCACGGAGCAGATCGCGGACGGAAAGTTCGACGTCGATCTCGGGGAGCAGGGCGGTGACGAGATCGGTCGATTGGGAACCGCCGTCGGCCAGATGGCCGGCAAGCTCGACGGCTTTGTCACGGGCCAGAAGCGGTTCCTTGGCGACATCTCCCACGAACTTTGCGCACCGATCGCCCGTCTCCAGATGGCGATCGGAGTTCTCGAAATGCGGGCCGACGAACGCCAACTGGACTACGTCGAGGACATCAAGGAGGAGATCCAGGAAATGTCGGGACTGGTGAACGAGCTACTCTCGTTCTCCAAGGCCGGACTCCGCTCGAAGGATCTTCCCTTGGATCATGTCGAGCTGCGTCCGCTGGTCGAACGGGTCATCGAACGGGAGAACACCGCCGGGGCCGACGTGCGGATGGAGGTTCCCGAAACGCTGGCCGCGATGGCCGAGCCGGGCCTGCTGGCGCGGGCTGTGGGCAATCTCGTGCGCAATGCGGTCCGCCATGCGGGCACGGACGGGCCGATCACCGTGTCCGCGTTGGAGACCGGAGAAGGTGTCGAGATCCGGGTCGAGGACAACGGTCCGGGTGTGGCCGATGAACACCTGGAGAAGATATTCGAGCCGTTCTTCCGCATCGATCCGTCGCGCAACCGCGAGACCGGCGGGACCGGTTTGGGCCTGGCCATCGTCCGCTCGTGCGTCACGTCGTTCGGCGGAGTCGTCCGCGCCGAGAACCTCCGGCCAAAAGGCTTCTCCGTGACGATCTCGCTCAATCGCGGCGCAGCGGGCCTGGCTTGAAAGGGTGCTTCAGACGCGTTTGCGGACCGTCACGGGCATGCGGCTCAGTTTGACGAGGATCTGCCCGCGGCGCCGCAGCGGCCACCATTCATAGAGGTAGATCTCCAGCGGGCGCCACATGGCCACCCATCCGGCGATGGTCAGGCCTTCCTCGAAGAAACGCGAAACCGTCGACCCGTCCTTCGGCGCCGCGAAGCCGAGCAGGAGGAAGCACGCCACGAGGAACGACAGGCCGACCAGCAAGCTCATCCGACCGTGCTTCATCAGCCGTTTGAATTCGAGTCCGTTCAAACGTGCCCGGTAGGCGAAGTAGTGGTGCACGGCCTCTTCGACGAGGCGCTGGGCGTCGATCCCTTCCGGCAGGATTTCCAGGTGGACGATCAAGGCGACCGGTTCCGGCCGATGGAACTCCTGCGCCCAGCTCAGGATGAACTCCGCCGCATCGTCATCGAGGTCCTTCTCGTGGAAGGGCGATGGGTCCATCGTGTTGAAGAGCTGATGGACGTCCCGCAGGCTCAACTCGATGTGGCGGATCTCGCCTGCCTGCGTCGGATTGGCGGGTTCTTTCTGCATCGGGGGGATCTCTCTCGGCAACATGACCTCGGCACGGGCGGGGAGCAACGATGGGTGTGAATCCCCATCGACTTCAGCCCTGTGGAGTCGTTCACTCGGGTCAACCCCGGTTAACTCATGAAACGGCGCGCCTTTCTCCAAGTGGCCGCCGGGACGAGCGCCCTCGCTGGTCTCGGTGGATTCGGTTTCCTTTCCCAGCTTCCGCGCGTCTCCGCCGCCGAGGCGAAGCTCGATCCGAAGACCGTCCGATTCCACCGCGACATCGAACCACTCGTCCGCTTCCTCGAAGACACGCCGCGCGAGCGGTTGCTGGAGGAGGTCGGCGCGAAGATCCGGCGCGGCCTGGCTTATCGCGAACTGCTCACCGCGCTGCTGCTGGCGGGCGTTCGCAACATCCAACCGCGCCCGGTCGGCTTCAAATTCCACGCCGTGCTTGTGGTGAATTCCGCCCACATCGCCAGCCTCGCCTCACCCGACACCGACCGCTGGCTGCCGATCTTCTGGGCGCTGGACCAGTTCAAGAGTTCGCAGGCCGCCGACGTGCGCGAGGGTGATTGGACGCTCGCACCCATTGACGAGTCCGCCGTTCCTCCGAGCCACCGCGCAAAGCAGGCTCTGATCGATGCGCTCGACAGCTGGGACGAAGCCGCCGCCGATGCCGCCATCGTGGGCATGGTCCGCACGGCGGGCGCGAACGAGATATACGAGGTTCTTTGCCGCTACGGCGTGCGTGACTTCCGCGAACTCGGGCACAAGGAGATCTACGTCGCGAACAGCTTCCGCGCCCTCGAAGCCATCGGCTGGCACCATGCGGAACCGGTCCTGCGCTCCGTCACCTACGCCATGCTCGACCGCGTCGGTGCGAAGGAGAATCCGTCCAAGGCCGACTTGCCGGCCGACCGCCCGTTCCGCCGGAACTTGGCGGCGGTGAAGGAAATTCGCGCCGGTTGGCTCGATGGCAAACCCGATTCCGACGCGACCAAGGAACTTCTCCAGGCCATCCGGTCCGGTTCGGCCTTCGATACGAGCCAGCTCGTCGTG
>JBBRDN010000288.1:0-3765 GCA_038203875.1 Verrucomicrobiota bacterium | reverse complement strand
TGATGTTGGATTCGTGGGCCGCAGCACCATCCGCGACCAGTCGGCGGAGCTGCTCTTTGCCACGGGAAAGCCGCGACATGACCGTGCCGATCGGCGCATCGATCAGCTCGGCAATCTCGCGGTAGGAAAGCTCCTGCAGATAGAACAGCGTGAGCGGAACCCGGTAGGTTTCCTCCACGCGAAGCAAGGCGGACATGATCGACGTGGCGTCCAGCGCACGCGCGGAATCGGTCACTGACGCTGGAATCTGGTCCATCGACTCATCAAGTGGCTGGATCGGATGCCGTGTTTCGCGCCGCCGGGATCCGAGGAATTCGCGGTAGAGCGTCGTGAACAGCCAGGACTTCACCTTTGACGCGTCGCGCAGTTGGGAACCCTTCTCGGCCCAAAGATAGAACGTCTCCTGGGTGAGGTCTTCCGCGTGATGCTCCGCTCCGGCCAGGCTGTAGGCAAAACGGTAGAGCGGTTCGTAGAACCGCTCCACCAGATCGTCCATGTCGGGCCTTGCCACAGTGGTGGGAGTCTCACCGGACCGGATTATTCCCGCAACGATGGCCGGTCAGCCTTCCCTCTCACTCTGACTCTTAAACTTGATATTAGTCTCACGCCTCTCGAGTTCTGGAGACGAGCAGGAGCAGGAGGAAGATTAGGATCAGGAACCCGGAAGGGTCAGCGCCGGTCGACAACCTCGTCCACGGGAAAGCGGACTTTCGGAAGCGCTGCGTATTTGTCGGCCGCGGAACGATACCCGGCCGCGCAGGCGACGACGGTCGCCCAGCCGGTCCCGGTCAGTCCGAGGATCTCGTCATACTTGGTCGGCTCGATGCCTTCCATCGGGCAGGTGTCGACGCCGATCAACGCGGCAGACGCCATGAACTGGCCGAGGGCGATGTAGATCTGGTGCGTCTGCCATTGGTCGAGGTAGCCGGCGGCGGCGGCCTTGCCGAGGCTGCCCATGATCACGTTCTTGAACGGGGCCAGCGACTCGACCGTGGTGCCCCGCACCTCGGCCGTGCGGGCCATATAGCGGCCGACCTCCGCTTCGCCCAACCCCTTCTTGACGGCAAAGGCGACGAAGTGGGACGAATCCTTCGGCTGCGTTTGGCCCCACGAAACGGGCACCAGCTTCTCTTTCAGGGCCGGATCGGTGATCACGATGAACTTCCACGGCTGGATGCCGAAGGAACTCGGGCTGAGGACGAGCGCCTGTTCCAGCGTCGACCAATGGTCGGCGGGGATCTTCTTCGACGCGTCGAAGGACTTGGTGGCGTAGCGCCAGTTGAGGGCGCCGAGGAGTTGGGAGTCGGTGATCGGGGTCATGGGAATTGGAGGTCGCAGGCGGATGGTTTGCGCGGTCGGAACCGGCCGGGTCAAAAACGTCGCCGCCCCGCCTGTGGTCAACGGGCGGTGCGGCGACAACGAAAATGGTTGGGGAAACCTTCAGGCCAGGAGGGCGTCAAGCTTCGTGGTCAGGGAGCGTTTGGCCACGCCGCCGACCACCTGCTCCGCGACATGGCCACCCTTGAAGAAAAGCAACGAGGGTATGCTTCGGATGCTGTAGCGGTCCGCGATGATGGGGTTCTCGTCGACGTTCACCTTCACGATCTTTGCGCGGCCCTCGTATTCGACGGCCAGTTCATCGAGCACCGGAGCGATCATGCGGCACGGCCCGCACCACGGCGCCCAGAAGTCGACGAGGACGGGCAGGGTAGATTGGAGAACTTCCTCGGCGAACGAGGCATCGTTCACGGCGAGGGGATGGACGGTCTCAGTCTTTGTGGTCGTGCTCATAACGTTTCAGGACCGGCAACGTATTTGGAAATCCCGATGCGTCAAACCACCTCGCGCATCCCGCTCAGAGCCGCCGCACCATCGTAGCCAACATCCGACGGATGCGTTCGCGGTTGGGGGCGTCGTGGAAATCCACCGGGTTGAAGTCGTCTGTCAGGACGATGCCGCTGAGGGGATTCGTCTCGAACACGCCTTGGAACAACCCGCGCAACTGGTCCGCGATGAAGCCGGGGGTTCCTTCGACATCGAGCGCCCGTTTAGGCGCCAGTTCGGACGGCGATGCGACGAAGAACATGTTGCCATTGCCCGTCTCGTGAAGACGCACGCCGACGAAGACCGACCTCAACGTCTTGTCCAATGACGCGGCGAAAAAATCCTTGCCGGGGCTCCGATCACCGAAGCAGTTGATCACGAGAACACCGCCCGGCTGCATCACGGCCTTCATCTCCGAGAACGCTTCCCGCGTCATCAGATGCGCCGGCGACGAATCGCCGAGAAAAGCATCAAGCACGACCAACTCGTAGCGGTTTTTGGTGCGATGCAGGAACTGGCGCCCGTCGCCCACCACGAGGTTCATCTTCGCCGGTTCGAAGCCGAAGAATTTCTCCGCCACGGGAACGATCTCGGGATTGATCTCCACGGCGTCGACCCGCACGCCCTCGCGCACGAGATTCATCGGCACGATGCCCACGCCCACCCCGATGCAGAGCGCGGAGTCGATGCGATCGGTGTAGGCCTTCCCGAGCCCGTGCAACGCGTAGGTGAAGAGCGACAGGCTCTGCTTCTTTTCGCGGTCGTAGGTGTTCTGCGTGAGGAAGTCGTTCAGGTAATACCGGCGGTCGTCGATCTTGGCGTCGATGACCTGGATCTGGCCGAAGCTGGAGTTGCCGCGGAAGACCTCGACCCACCCGGCGAAGTTGCTGCGCTGGCTGTCGACGATGCCATAGGCGCCAAGCCCGAAAACCAACGCGGCTCCGCCGACCGCCTTGGCCTTGGAATCAGACCAGACCGTGAAATAGACGAGCGAGATGAGGGTCAATACGCCCGCCGTCGACATCATCGTGACCGTGTTCGGCAACAGCGGGATCAACGCATAGCCGATCAGGCCGGTGCCAAGAAAACTGCCCACGGTGCTGACAGCCGAGAGACGCCCGACGTTCCCGCCAATCCCTTGAAGCTGGCTGGTGATGACGCGGATCAGAAACGGCCCGGTCATCGCGAGCAGCGCCAAAGGAATGAAAAACAGGAAGGCGGACGCCAGCAGCGAACCGACCGGTAATGGCAGATCCACACAGAGATTCGCGACGCTGCGGATCCCCAGTGTGGCGCCCACGAGATACAGGGCGGCGGCGATGATGGCGCCGTAGAGCTTCCCCAGGTCGGGTCGCGAATCGGCCCAGCGCCCGCCCATGTAGTAGCCGAAGGCGAGCGACGCCATGGCCACGCCGATCTGCGCGGTCCAGACGAAGTGCGAGGTGCCGAGGTAGGGCGCGAGCATCTTCGCGCCGAGGATCTCGACGATCATGATGGCCGCGCCAGTGGAGGCGGCGGTGAAGAACAGATAGCGCCGCAGACCGCGGGAGAGACCGTCTTGAGGGGCGGACGAATTCACGCGGGGTTTATCCGCGAGCCGTTTCCAAAAGCCCAGCGGGAAGACTACGGCTCTCGGGAGTCGACCGACCCCGCCCCCGGATCACGCTGATGCCACGGAGGGGTAACACAGCCCACGGTGATGCACTTCATCGCCGTCGGGTAGGGCGGGCAGTCCTCTGCCCGCTGCCAAATGCCCGGAGCTTCGGGAATGCCTGTCGACTCCACGGCGCGCACGGAGTGGGCACGGTCTCACATGATGCGTTACAAAACGTGGTCACAAGATGGGTGACACGATCCGGGGCGTATGCCTTGGAAAGCCACAAACAAACAGGAGCAGCGTTACGAGTTGGTGCGACGGATGCGGGAGGCGGCCGAGACCGT
>JBBRDN010000287.1:0-3814 GCA_038203875.1 Verrucomicrobiota bacterium | reverse complement strand
GCTCTTCGACAAGCTCCCGGCCGATGTGAAACCGCGCGTCGTCTGGCGACCGGACTTCTGGCTGACCGACGAGGCCTTGAGCACCTACGTCCGCAGCGCCGGTCTCTTCGGCCACGAGATGCACTCGCCCATCATGTGCATCGGCAATGGCATTCCCGCCATCGTCTGCCGCTGGGCCGAACAGACCAGCAAGGGCTACATGTGGCGCGACATCGGCCTCGGCGACTGGCTTTTCGACATGGATTCCGAGGACGAGAAGAAGAAGGTCGCCGCGGCCGTTCTGGCCCTCGCCAAAGATCCCACCGCCGCCAAAGCCAAAGCGGCCAAGGCCCGTGAGTTCGTCCTCAAGAAGCAGGCCGAGACGATGGCGGTGGTGAAGACGCACTTGCCCGTTTGAACCGTCGTTTTCCAGATTCCTCATGAAACGCTTGATCGTCGGTTTCCTTATCCTGGGCTTCGGCTTCAGCTCGCGCGCGGCCGAGCCACTTCGCCTCTCCCGCGCCGACTACGCCGACAAGGCGCACGCCGCATGGGCCGCGCAGATGGCGGCGGTGTATCTTGGATTTCCTTTCGAGCACCAGACCGCCGCACAGACCTGGGTGAAGGACTACCCGAAGATCTACACCTTCTCGATCATCGACGACGACTGGTATTACGAGATGAGCGCCCTGCGTGCTTTTGAGAAACACGGACCCGCGTTGACCGTCCAACAGCTCGGCGCCCAATGGCTGGTGGACCATTGCGGCACTTGGGGCTCCAGCAAGGAGGCCCGGCTCCTGCTCGAACGCGGCATCCAACCGCCCGACACGGGGCATCCGCGTTTCAACCGCTCATGGTGGACCATCGGGCCGCAGTTCAGCTCGGAGATCTACGGCCTCCTCGCTCCGGGCAAACCCAATCTCGCCGCAAAACTCGCCCGCGAGTTCGGCCATATCAACGGATACGCCGAAGGTGTCGATGCCGCCGTGTTTGTCGCGGGCATGGTCAGCCTTGGATTCGTGGAGACCGATCCACGCGTCATCGTCCGCAAGGCCGCCGTGCTCGTCCATCCCGACTCGCCCTATCGGCGGTGCATCGACGAGATCGTCGCCTCGGCAGATGCCGGCAAGTCCTTCGAGGAGATCGTCCACATAGTCATCGACCGGTGGGCCCTGGAGTATCCAGGAACCAACAACGCCGTGCCCAATGGCGGCATCATCGCGCTCAGCGTCTGGTTCGGCGAAGGCGACTTCCTCAAGACGGTTAACCTGGCCGTGCGCGCCGCCGACTTCCTCGATGCCGATTGCAACGCCGCCGGTGCCGCCGCCGTTGTCGGCGTGATGAAGGGACTCCGCTCCATTCCCAAGAACCTGCTTGATCCGCTCCACGACCGCATCCAAGGAGACAAGCTTGGGGATGTTCAGATTCCCGCCGTCGACGAACTCATTTCCGCTCTCGGTAAACGCACGGCGGCGATGGGAGAAAAGATTCTAATGGCCCAGGGCATCCAGCTCGAAGGCGAGACGCTCGTCATCCCGTCCGAAGCCATCCAAACCCAGCCGTCCGAACGCTTCCAACTGGCTGATCTAACCAAGTGGTGGGCGCCGGAATGGACGTTGGAACGCGCGGGCTTCGGCTCCACCAGCGGTGGCATGGCAGGTTATCCCGGCGGCACTTGGCTCAACGGCGACATCCTGACAACCTGGCCCCGTGAATTGATGCGCGGTGTGGTCGTCTCGCGCCGCTTGACCATTTCCACCAACGCGAACCGGCTCTCCATCGAGGTCACGACGGACAATGCCAAAGCCTGGGAATTGAGCATCTACGCCGACAACAAGCTCCTCGAACGCAAACCGATCACCGGCACAGGCGTTGGCGGAAAGTGGCAGACCATCGAAACGGATCTATCATCCTTCGACGGCAAAACCGTCATGCTACGCCTCATCCAAAACGTCCTCCCCGGCACCAGCGCCCGCTCGCCCGGCGTCGCGCACTGGCGGGCACCGAAGCTGACGAGCGGGAAAACAAACCAGTGAGCATGGTCCGCTAAGAGCGCGAAGAAACGCGAAGCAATTTGAACCGCACTCGAGCAGTTTGCTAAATGTCGCGGCCGTGTTTTTAAGGCCGGAGGCCTTGAACGTGAATAGCTCCCGGCGACAGCCCGGAGATCAAACCGTCAGCCGAATTAACCGCGGAGCGGTTGAACCATGTGGGGTTCGACCGGTCTGCGGTCGTGTTCCCAGTAGGGATTGATCCTCCGGGCTGTCGCCCGGAGCTATTCACGTTCGTGCCCTTCGGGCACGGACAAACGGGCTAAGAGCCTGTCTGAGAATCCCGCCGCCTTTGCGGACGCATCACTTCGGAACCGGCGTCGGACGCTGTTTCAAGAGGCTGGCCGCATCCGTGCTTCCCTTGTCGGCCGCAGTCTTGAGCAACCCCAAGGCTTTGGTTTCGTCCTTCTCCAAGCCGTCTCCTTTCAGGTAGCGGCAGCCGATCATGTAGAAGCCCAGAGCCTCGCCCTTGTCCATCAGGCCGCGTTCGTAGGCGATGGATTTTTCAATCAGTTTTCCGGCGGCTTGGGATTGGCGTTTTTTCTCGGCGTCCAGAGCCTTTAGTTGGTTTTCCTTTACCCAACTTGGTTCGTCGGTTGGGCGGCCGTAATCGAGGGAGACGATCTTTCGCGTGCCCCCAAGGGCTGTGTTGTATTGGTGATGGCCTGACTGGATAGCAGCAAACCCGTTCTCAGGACCTATGAATTCCCCATCTACAAAGGACCGGCTGAAGCCGCGCACGAAGAACTCGGTTCTAACGGACTCTCCATATCTGGATGAGCGTTCAACCGTCGGGAAAATTGCCCCATCAATTCTGATTCCATCGGGATGGGTTCCCAGCACCTTTCCGAAGAACAGCTTGAAAACCTGATTGGTGCCGAGGACGTAGTTTGTGGTTCCGTTGATGATTCTCCATGGGTCTTGGATCTTGGGATTTGCGCTTGGTAGTGGCTCTGGCTTGGTTGGGGAACCCACCGAAAAACCTAGCCTTTGGATGTTTTGGGAGTGTCCCGTTAAAGCCATTGCGAGGAGTAACGCGAAGATCGTTTTCATGGAAATATTCGTCAGTGATGCAGCTCCCGGCCTGCGTTTCTGGCAAACGAAAATTCCGGGATGCTTTCAGTGTTTGGAGCCAGCAAGCCGATTTTTTAAAAGATCGCAGCCAAGACCAAAAAGAGCAGTCAAAAACTAGCGCTTGGAATTCTTCCTGTTGGCCGGATTTCATAAAGACTGTCTGGGAATTCCGCCGCCGCGCCGCGTGAGGGCACGCGACCTACAGCAAGCTGAAGGTTTGTCGCTTCTCTTGTAGGCGCGGTCCCCTGATCGGGCGCTTTTTCAGACAGGCTCTAAGCTTTTTCTTAAACCGCCCTTGACGCGGTCAACTTCAGCTCACCCGGAGCCACAGTGTCTTGAGGTAGGCGGGCTGGTCGCGGGACACGGGGAAGTCGGGCGGTTGCGGCGAGTAGTGTTCGGCCCGGATCTTGGGGCCGCTTTTCTGGACTGCGGAATGAACTGCCGCCACGAACTCCTCGGCGGTCCAGTTGGCGGCGTTGCAGGACGCGAGCAGCACTCCGTCCGGTGCCAGCACGGCGAGCGCATCGCCGACGAGGCGGCCGAAGTCCTTGGGCGCTCGGAAGACGCCGGACTCTTTCGACTGCGAGAAGGTCGGAGGATCGAGGATGACGCCGTGAAACTTTCGCCCCTTCTTCGCCAGCCGCCGCAGCCAGTCAAAGCAGTCGCCGAAGATGAAGTCGTGCGCGGCAGGATCGATGCCGTTCAACGCG
>JBBRDN010000286.1:0-3855 GCA_038203875.1 Verrucomicrobiota bacterium | reverse complement strand
GTGGGTGACGAGACGTTGACCGTGCCGCGCCACGGCGGCGTGCGGGTGGGTCGGGACCAATTGCGCCAGGTGTTTAACGACACGGAGGCTGAAGTCCTCTGGCTCATCGTCGGCGAGAGAGAGGAAACAGAATTTGTCCCCGGGGCAACGACCTAGCCTGACGTGGCACTCACCTATCCGACTGACCCGACGCAATTGTCCAAGGAACTCGCCGGTGTGGACTGGCCAACAAAAATCTGACCGCGATCAAGGCGCCTTCGCAAGATCGAGGAATACGATGCTCGATGGGTTTCCGACAGGTGCGTAGTGGCCCGTGAAGGATAGGCGACCCGTTTTGCGATCCACGCGGAATACGGCCACGTTGTCGGCGCGTTGGTTGCAAACGTAAAGAAACTGGCCGGTGGGATCGAAATTGAAGCTCCGCGGATAACTCCCACGCGTCGCTTCCTCACCGACGTAGGTCGGTTCGCCATTTTTCCCGATCGAGAAAATTGCGACGCTGTCGTGCAGGCGATTTCCCGCGTAGACGAAGCGTCCATCTGCCGAGACAAGGATCTCGGAACAGAAATTACTGCCGGCGAATCCGGCTGGGAGCGTGAAGATCGTCTTCCGGGCGGTGAGGAGTCCCTTCGCTCCATTATAGTCGAATAGGACAACAGTCGATCCTTCCTCCTGGATGGAGTAGAGCCAGCGTCCATTGGGATGGAAATGGAAATGCCTGGGACCGTCGCCCGGCGGCAGGGGGATCGCCGGCGGATCGTTCGGGATGAGCACCCCTTTCTCGAGATCGAACTTCCAGAGGTAGATCCGATCGAGACCCAGATCGACATGCAGGACGAAGCGGCCCGACGGATCGGCCTGAATCATGTGCGCGTGCGTCCGGTCGTGGCCGCTGATGGCAAAGCTGCCGCGAGGCCCGTTGGCAGGGCGGGTGGGGCCGAGCGTTCCGGTGTCGACTTTGATGTCGGTGGCGGCACCGAGGCTTCCGTCGGGTTGGATCGGTAGGACTCCGACGGATCCGCCAAAGTAATTGGCGACGAACAGGAACTTCCCCGACGGATGCACGCTCACGTAGGTGGGTCCGGCTCCTCCGGAGCGGACGGTGTTGAGTTGCTTCAACCGCCCGTTCCCGCGATCAATCGCAAAGGAGCTGACCGTCCCTTCCTTCGCATCGCCCACCCGGTCCGTTTCGTTGGAGGAATAGAGGCACGTCCCGGTGGTGTTGAGCGCGAGGCAGCTCGGACTCGTGCCAAGTTCGAAGATGCCGTCGGGAGTCAGGGCTCCCGTTGCACGATTGACCTGAAAGAGGTGGATGCCACGACCATTTCCTGGAGGCAGATCAACCTGCGTCGGCAGCATGTCGCGGAGCGGCGAGCTGAACGTTCCAACATAGGCCATGAGTGGCCCATTGGATTCGGCCGCGTTCGCAGAGAAGTTAGCGGTCCAGAGCGGCGTGCTCGAGGCCAGCACGCCCGAAAATTTTAGAAACGAGCGGCGGGATATTCTCATGGGACTCATAGCGGCACGATTGAAGGGGAATCGGAACCGTGTGGCCAGCGATTGTCGCCCGGGCGGGACCGGTTGCGCCACGTGTTCAACGACCCCGACTCCGAAGTGGTCTGGCTTAATACCGTCCCACCGGGGAAACCAGGTTTTCAGCCCGGCGTGAAACACAAGCCGACGTGAATCTCATTTACCTTGTCGACCCATTTTCTCCGGAACTGCCCGCGCGTGGGCGGCGAGAAGCTGATGATGCCAGAGCGGAATCACTGAAAGGTAGCACGCGTCGAGCCTTCCCTGGCGCGAGTTGCTGTTGCGAGTGGACCTCGACTATTTCTCGAGCATGCCGGTCCACGCGGCGACGGCGATGGGGATGAGCGCCCAGCCAAGCATGGTGTGGAGCCGGCTCCAAAATCGTGCGAACCGGAAGTCGTCCCGGGGCTTCCACAGTTCCGCATCCTGCAGCTTTATGAGGGGGAGAAAGAGATCAACGCTATACCAGAACGGGCTGTAGAAGTCCGTCTTGAGGTTGGTCGTGCGCGGCTCCATGCGGTGCGGGCGAAACACGAGCATGCCCGCCGACACGATCAAAATGCTCCAGAGGAGGGCGCGTCCCGGGCTGCGCCCATAACCCACGAACCAGTCGAGGAACAGGCTCCAGCCCCACTCCACTCCGTGCAGCGCTTCGTCCCGCTCACGGCGCTTCTGCGCGATCAAAAACTGGTTGGCTTCACGCGGGTAGCCTTCGCGGCGGTAGAAATCCGCGAGCGACGAATAGATGTCCGAGCTGTAGGCCGAGCGATGCGCGGCGCGATCCACCAGGGCGAGCAGGTTGCTCGATGAACTCCTTTCTTCGCCGGCCGAGATGCGTTGGTAGCCGACGCCGTTCAGCCAGAGCCATTCCCCATAGTCCCGGTCCGGCCACTTGACCTGCGTCAGATTAAGCGCGTTGAAACGGCTGTCCTTGAGCGACGCATATCCCGCGAACTGAGCCTGCGAGAAGAAGGTGCCGCCTTCCACTTTCAATCCTTCGAAGCTGGCAAAAGCGGTCGGGTGAGGGAAGCGCGCGCCATCAAATCTCAAGTCGCCCGCGACACGGCTGTTCTTGAAGTCCACGGCTCCCGCGAACACCGCGTTCGTAAAATAGACTGTGCTGCCGGCCTTAAGATTGTTGAAGGCCACGTTGCCGTTCTCATCGGCGAAGACCGCCCCGCTGGCCTGCAGGACCCCGGTCACTTCCAACTGTTCGAAGTTCGCGCCATGGTTGAAGACGGTTTTCTGAAGGTTGAACCCGCGGCCGACCTTCATCTCCGAAAAATTGGCCGGGCCGTGGAAAACCGTTTCGGCGAACGAGATGCCGTCGCCAATAATGCTTCGGGAGAAATTGACGCCGCGGTCGAAGCGGCAGCGCACCAACTGGATGTCGCGCGCTATCTCCGCGTTCCTCAGATCCACCAACTCGCGCACCGTGGCTCCCTCCACTTGCACCCCGTTGCGATGAATGACGCAGTCCTTGCGGTTTCCGGTGAGCAGTTCCTCCAGGAAGACGCCGCGAATCACCCGTGCTTCCTCGTCGGGAAAGGCGATGGTCAGATTCGCTGGCTTGCCGGCGGCAACCTGGTCGATGAGATATTTCTCCGCGACGGTTGGTGCGCCGGCGGTGGCTGGCTCACGCGACGCCGCGACGATCGCCATCGGCGCCAGCATGGCCGCAAGCAGAAGCACCAAGGTAGTGAACTGAGATGGGTAGTAACGAGACATCATAGGAGTCAGTTGATCCGAGTGCACGATTCTGCGCGCGGGGAAATAGATCACCCCCGATCGAAATCCGACCGGGCGGGACCCTACACGCTTCAGGCGATGACGTCAGAATTATCGAGCGCGCCGGATTCCGGGCAACTCAGGCCTTCTTCACGTAGCAGGCTTTCAGTCCGATGGAGATGCCGTCCATCTTGCAGGAGATCTCGTGGTCGCCGTCGACGAGGCGGATGGGCTTCGACTTGGTTCCCCCCTTGAGCGATTGCGACGAACCTTTGAGCGGCAGGTCCTTGATCAGGACGACGCAGTCGCCATCCGCGAGGACCTGGCCATGGGCATCCTTGACGACGCGTGGGCCGACAGGCGCTTCCGCTTCGGGTGTTCGTTCCCACTCGTGACCGCAGGTGACGCACTCCCATCTTTCGGGATGGTCCAACACATCGGGCATCTCGCACATCGGGCAGGCAGGTTTGCTCATCAGCGGGCAGGTTAGGGCAAACCGCTGCGCAGCCTCAACCGCGCTCTTGGACCGTTACGCGCAGATGCCCTTGATGATCCGGCCGTGGATGTCGGTCAGGCGGAAGTCGCGGCCTTGGT
>JBBRDN010000285.1:0-3897 GCA_038203875.1 Verrucomicrobiota bacterium | reverse complement strand
ACGGTCTCGGCCGCCTCCCGCATCCGTCGCACCAACTCGTAACGCTGCTCCTGTTTGTTTGTGGCTTTCCAAGGCATACGCCCCGGATCGTGTCACCCATCTTGTGACCACGTTTTGTAACGCATCATGTGAGACCGTGCCATCCTGCCTGCCCCGTGCTGGCATGGGTGTCGGCGCGGAACGGGTTCCTGGAAAGTGCGCACCGCCTGGTTGGCGGATTGGATGCGCCATGTGCAGGCAAGATGCCCGCCCTACCTTGCTTCGGCCGCTTCGCGGCCAAAGGCCAACTGCATCGTTCCGGTTTAGAAGATGTCGCGCCCGCAGCCGCCAAGATGGCGAGTCAGATTCTCGAGCGGATCCCTACCGGGCCTGTGCTGTAGTCAGTCGACCGACTCCCCCGTCAGCAGGCTCTTGGCTTTGCCGATCTGGTCGACGTGGCCGAGGAGAAGGACCTGGTCGCCGGGGAGCAGTTCTTCGTCGGGGCCGGGATTGATGATTGAGTTTCCGGCGCGCTCGATTCCGACCACGCTGGCGCCGGTGGCCGTGCGCAGGGCGAGTTCGCGGATGAGCTTCCGGGCGGCGGGCGAATTCTCCGTGAGCTGCACCGTTTCCAGATCCGCGTCGCGCAGCAGCTTGTTCACCTTGGGAGCTTCAGCCACGGCATGACGGTCGACTTCGGGTTGGTTGAGCGTGGATTCGAGCGCGATCTGGCCCTTCGAATGCAATCGGATGGCCGCGCCCCAGAGCAGCCACGTCAGCAAGCCCACGACAATCAGGAGCACGATGAGCGTGTTGGTCGGCGGCAGCAGGGCCGAGCTGAGGGCCAGTCCGTAGAGGACCAATCCCACGAGTCCGATGGCCGAAAACACGTTGGAAACGACGTTGCGGATGGCGTCCGTCCGCGCGCCGGCCTTGGCCCTAGTCACTCGCAGTTCCGTAAGCAGCATGGCGAACGCCTGGAACTTCCGGAACACGGCGATGAACATTGGCAGCGCCACGATCACCGAGGCCAGCCAGAGCATCGGGCGGAACAGCTGGGGCGGGCGCAGGGCTTCCGGCAGCCACGTCGGTTCGCGGCGTCCGAGGAACACGGCTCCGATGAAGATGGCGGCGATGAGCGCGAGGTTGAGGCTCATCTGGATCGTCCAACGCCGCAGCATCATCCCGGCGAAGTCGTCCTTCCGCTGGCTGCCGAGCTGGCCGACCCAGTTGGTGTAGAGGTCGAGATAGCCCACGAGCGATTTTGGGGCCTTGCCGTAGAACCAGCCGATGAAGCCGTCCGAGCCCTTGATCAGGTAGGGCGTGGTCAACGTGGTGATGGCCGAGACGGCGACGGCGACGGGATAGAGGAAGTCGCTGGTGACCTTCAGCGATACGCCGAGCGCCGCGATGATGAAGGAAAATTCGCCAATCTGCGCCAGTCCCATGCCGACCTTGAGCGACGTCCGTGAATCGTTCCCGGCGACGAACGTGCCGAAGCCGCAGCTGATGACCTTGCCGACGATGGCCAACGCGCTGATGGCGGCGATGGGCAGGGCGTATTCGACCAGCATCCTCGGATCGATCATGAGGCCGATGGCCACGAAGAAGACGGCGCTGAACATGTCGCGCACGGGTTCCACGAGGTGCTCGATCCTCCCGATCTCGCGGGACTCGGAGATGATCGCGCCGATGACGAAAGCGCCAAGCGCCACGCTGTAGCCGAGCTTGTGGGCCAGCAGGGAAAAGCCGAAACAAAGCCCAAGCACGGCCACGAGCAGCATCTCGTTGCTCTTGAAGCGGCCGATGTAGTTCAGCAGGCGCGGCACGACGATGAAGCCGAGCACCAGCGCCGTGACGAGGAAGATGGAGAGCTTGCCGACCGTCATGCCGACGTCGCCCAGGCTGAGCGAACCCGTCATGGCGATGCCCGAGAGCAGCACCAGCATGACGATGGCGAGGATGTCCTCGATGATGAGGATGCCGAAGATCATCCCTGCGAATTTCTCCTTGGCGAGGCCGAGATCGTTAAGGGCCTTGATGATGATCGTCGTCGAGGAGATCGAGAGCATCGCGCCGAGGAAGAGGCTGTCCATTGAGTTCCAGCCAAAGCCGCGTCCCAGCGCGTAGCCGGCAGCGATCATCAGGACGATCTCGAAGAGCGCGCCGAGAAAGGCGGTTCCTCCGACCTTGGTGATTTTCCGAAGGTTGAACTCCAGCCCAAGCGAGAAGAGCAGCATGATGATGCCCATCTCCGAGAGCGTCTTGATCGTCTCCTCGTTGTGTATCAACGGGAAAGGCGGCGTGTGCGGGCCTATGATGACGCCGGCCATGATGTAGCCGAGGACGACCGGTTGTTTGAAATGATGGAAGAGGACTGTGACCAGTCCAGCCACGATCATCACGACCGCCAGATCCTGCAGAAATTCGATTCCGTGCATTTGTGTTTATGCTCCCTCAATCCGGCGGCGCGCAGAGTGGATCCGATTCCAAGAAGGTGGCAATGATCGTGAATACTCGGAACGCCCCTGTGGGGCCGCTAGCTCCCGGGTCCGCCGGCCGTCATCACATGTTGAACTCGGGCCCGAGGTAGATCTCGCGGGCCTTGGGATCGTCGAGCATCTGCATGCCGCCGCCTTCGTAGACGACTTCGCCCCGGTGGATAAGGTAGGCCCGGTCCACGAGCTTGAGGGTTTCACGCACGCTGTGGTCGGTGATGAGGATGCTCAGGCCGCGATCCTTCAGCCGACGGACGATCTTCTGCACTTCATAGACCGCAATGGGGTCGATGCCGGCAAAAGGTTCGTCGAGCAGGAGAAGCTTCGGACTGGTGACGAGGGCGCGGGTAATCTCAAGACGGCGCTTCTCACCGCCGCTCAGCGCGTAGGCCTTCGACTTTGCCAGGCGGGCCATGTCGAGTTCATCGAGCAGCATCTTCAGACGGACTTCGCGCTCCTTGGAACCGATGTCGAGGGTCTCAAGGATGGCGAGGATGTTCTGCTCGACCGTGAGCTTTCGGAAGATGGACGGCTCCTGCGTGAGGTAGCCGATGCCGAGCCGGGCGCGTTTGTGCATGGGCAAAGAGGTGATCTCCTTGCCACCGAAAACGACCTTGCCCTCGTCCGGTCGCACCACGCCGACGACCATGTTGAAGGTCGTGGTCTTTCCCGCGCCATTCGGACCGAGCAGCCCGACGATCTCACCAGGTTGGACGTTGATCGAGACGCCGTTCACAACCCGGCGCTGGCGGTATTCCTTCACCAGGCTCGTCGTCATCAGAAGCGGCGCCGGTGCGCCCGGGCTGGCGTCAACCGCCCCAGCAGCTCCACGATTCGGTGGGTTGGGCCCGTCGGCGGATGGCTGTATTTGCGGCGTCATGAGTCTGTCTCTGTCACGGTTTCCTGACGGGGGCGTTGGTGGCAACACCCGATCCACGGAACGCTCCCCGGGCCGAGGCTTTTCCGGTGCCTTGATCCCAGACCAGTGTCTCGGCGTCGTCGAGCGCGACGCCCTGCACGACGGCCTTGGGCTGTCCGGAGACTTCCAGCACACCGATGCCGTTGGTGGCGAAGTAGACCGCCTGTGATCCGGTGATCACGTCGGCGTTGCGGGTCATGCGGACATCGTCGCGGGCGAAGAATCGTTCCACGAGATTGTTCGTCGCGAAGTAGGCGACGGCCGACTTCGAAGCAAGGCGCGTGCGGTTCGTGGTTCCGGCGCCGTTCCTGTCGGTGCGGTCCGTGGTGATCCCGCCATCGGCACTGAAGCTCTGCAGCGTGCGGAGCGGCGTCATGCGGGCGGAGAGTTTCTCGGTCCGGACTTCCTTTGTCAGAAAGTTGGTCCGGCTCCCGCCCGGAATCTCCCGCGCATAGACCGAGCCGTCAGCCTCGATGCCCTGCAGATCGCGGGTCGGCCCGA
>JBBRDN010000284.1:0-3927 GCA_038203875.1 Verrucomicrobiota bacterium | reverse complement strand
ATCGCTTCATCCTCGCCCGGCTGGAGTCCGCAGGTCTCGCGCCGGAGAAGGAACAGGACAAGGCGCGTTGGATTCGCCGGGTCTCGCTCGATCTCACGGGCCTGCCGCCGACGCCGGATGAAGTCGACGCATTCGTCGGGGACAAGTCTTCGAAAGCCCACGAGAATGTCGTGGATCGCCTCCTTGCATCGCCGCGCTTCGGCGAGCGTTGGGCGGCCATGTGGCTCGACCTCGTGCGTTACGCCGATTCGAAAGGCCTGGGCCAGGACCAGAACCGCGAGATCTGGAAGTTCCGCGACTGGGTGGTCGATGCGTTCAACCGCGACATGCCGTTCGACGAGTTCACCGCCCGCCAGTTGGCGGGCGACCTTCTGCCCAATGCCACCCTCGAGGACCGCATCGCCAGCGCGTGCCATCGCAACACCGCGTCGAACGACGAGGGAGGCACCGATGACGAGGAGTTCCGAATCGAATCGGTGATCGATCGCGTGAACACAACCTGGCAGGTCTGGCAGGGCGTCACCTTCGGCTGCGTCCAGTGCCACACGCATCCCTACGATCCTTTCAAGCACGAGGAATACTACCGGTTCTTCGCAATCTTCAATCAGACCCGTGACGTCGACACCCGGCCGGATTATCCGGTCATCCGCGTGCCGCTGGCGAAGGAAGACTACGCGAAGGCAACGGCCCTCGATCAGGAGATCGCGGCCCTGCGCGGCAGCATGCACTCGGCCGTGGCCAAACTCGCGGGTGGATCGGAGGTGTGGAAGCCTCTCGCCGGCATTTCGGTCGCCGCCAGTGGCTGTGGATCGATCGTCGAGAAACGCGACGGCCGAGAGGAGTTCAAGCTGACCGGCACCGTTCCGCAGCGGACCCGCATCACGGTCGAAGCCCCGATCCCCGCCGGCACCGCACAACTCACCGCGCTGCGACTGGACGCCCTGCCGCTCGATCCCGAGACGGCGAAGCAACTGACTGAATGGGGCTTCGTGCTCAACGATCTCAAGGTCTCGCTCATCGGCGAGGGCACAACGAACGAACAGCCGGTGCGCCTGGCCCACGCTTTTTCCGACGAGCCCGATCCGTTCTTAAATCCCGAGGGCAGCCTTGCAACCGAGCCCGAGGCGGCGAAATCGGACGCAAAGACGCCGACCAAAGCGGCACCGCGCCGGATGCGCGCGGGCGGTTTCGCGGCGTTCACCCGGATCGACCGCGATCGCTGGGGCGTGTTCGTTCCGGCCGAAACGGTCGCCGTTTCCGCGGGAAGCCGCATCCGCGTCGTGATGACCTTCAACGACGTGGCCCAGGATGCGTTTCCCCTCGTCATGAAACGCGGACACGTCTCGGTCTCCGGTGATGCTCGTTGGTCGCAACTGGTGAAAGCGCCGGAGCGTTTGGCGCAGCAGGAGACCCTCGCGGCCAAAGTCGCGGAGCGAACCGCCATCAAGTCCGCATCGCTGCCCGTGATGCAGGAACTCTCCGAAAACCTGCGCCGGCCGACCGCGCTGTTTGTCCGCGGCAACTGGATGACCCGCGGACCAGCGGTGACTCCCGGCGTCCCCGGGTTGATGCCGCCGCTGCCAAAGGGTTCGCAGCCGGATCGTCTTGGAGTCGCACGCTGGCTCACTTCATCCGAAAATCCCCTGACCGCACGCGTGCTTGCCAACCGGCTTTGGGAACAGCTCTTCGGCCTGGGCATCGTCGAAACGCTGGAAGACTTCGGCTCTTCGGGCGAAAAGCCGACCCATCCCGAACTCCTCGACTGGCTCGCCATCCGGTTGCAGAAAGACCATCGATGGAGCGTCAAAATGATGCTGCGGGAATTGGTTCTCAGCGCCACCTACCGGCAGGACAACAGGACTTCCCCCGAAAAACTCGACAAGGATCCGCGCAACCGCCTCCTTTCGCGCGGCCCGCGCCAGCGACTCGGCGCCGAGATGGTCCGCGACCAGGCATTGGCCGTTTCAGGACTGCTCAACTCCAAGCTCGCCGGCCCTCCCGTTTTCCCGCCGCTACCCGCCGGAGTTTGGGATCCGTTCATCGGCGGGGAGAAATGGCCGACGCCGAAAGCCGGGGAGCCTGACCGGTATCGCCGCGCACTCTACACCCACGTCAAACGCTCGATCCCCTACCCCGCCGCCGCCACGTTCGACGCGCCGTCACGCGAGGTCTGCACACAACGCCGGATTCTCTCCAACACACCCGTCCAGGCACTGGCCACTTTGAACGATGCGGTCTTCCGCGAAGCCGCCGTGGCGCTTGCCGGGCGGATGACCGCCGCAGATCAGGCGATCCCGGGACAACTAGCCGCCGGCTACAAACTGGTAACCGGCAGACCGGCCGACGCGTCCGTGCTTAAACGTCTAACGGCCCTGCGCGACGGATCCCTGTCCCTGACCCAGGACCCAAGTGCCGCGCTCGAGAACGTGGCCAGTGTGCTGTTGAACCTCGATGAAGTGCTGACCAAATGACGCCCATGAACCTCTCGAACCAACTCAGGCTGGAGCGGGCCAACCTCGTTTCGCGGCGCCACTTCCTCCGGGACTGCACGACCGGCCTCAGCGCGCTCTACTTCGCCGCGAACGGCATGCAGGCCGCATCGGTCCAGGGAATCCGCCATGATCCGGAAAATCCGCTGAACGCCCTTCCGCCGCATTTCACGGCCAAGGCCAAACGCGTCATCTTCCTCCACATGGCCGGGGCTCCCAGCCAGTTGGAGTTGTTCGACTACAAGCCGGAACTGCACCGGCTGGACGGCAAGGATTGCCCGCAGGAATATCTCGCGGGCCAACGTTTCGCGTTCATCCAGGGAACCCCAAAGCTCCTCGGCCCGCAGTTCAAGTTCGCCCAACATGGGCAAAGCGGCGCCTGGGTTTCCGACCGCCTTCCACACTTCAGCAAGGTCGTGGACGACGTGTGCTTCGTGAAGACGATGACCACCGACCAGTTCAACCACGGTCCGGCCGAACTCATGGTCCACACCGGTTTCGCGCGTCTCGGATTTCCCGCGATGGGCTCCTGGGTCACGTGGGGACTTGGCACCGAGAACGCAAACCTCCCGGGCTACATGGTGCTGCTCTCCGGCGGAAGACCTCCGCGTGCGGGCAAAGCGCTTTGGGGAACGGGATTCATTCCCGGCGTGTATCAGGGCGTGCAGTGCCGCAGCGTTGGCAGCCCTGTGTTGAACGTGGAGAATCCCGACGGCGTCTCCCGTGATCTGCGCCGCGTCGCGCTGGATGCCTTGAAGGATCTGAACGAGAAGACCCATTCGGAGTTCGGCGATCCGGAAACGCTCACCCGCATTTCCCAATACGAGATGGCCTTCCGCATGCAGATGGCGGTGCCCGGTGTGATGGACATCTCGAAGGAGCCTCCGCACATCCACGAACTCTACGGAACCAAGCCGGGCAAAGAATCCTTCGGCAACAACTGCCTGCTCGCACGCCGCCTCGCCGAAGCGGGCGTGCGGTTTATCCAGCTCTTCCACTGGGGCTGGGATTCCCACGGCGCGGCCGGGGACGAGGCTTTGAACCAAGGCTTCCAGACACGATGCACCGAGGTCGACCAAGGCATGGCCGCGCTCATCGGCGACCTCAAACAGCGAGGGATGTTGAAGGACACGCTCGTTGTCTGGGGTGGGGAGTTCGGCCGCACTTCCATGCGCGAGAACCGCGGCGGCCAGGAGATGAAGCTCATCGGACGCGACCACAACCCGAACGCCTTCACCTTCTGGATGGCCGGAGGGGGCATGAAACCCGGCCATACACACGGGGCCACCGACGAGATCGGCTACAAGGCCATCGTCGATCCCGTCAGCATCAACGATTTCCACGCCACCATGCTGGCCTCCCTCGGCCTCGACCACTCCCGCCTCACATGGCCCTTCCAGGGCGCCCCTCAGCGCCTCACCAACCTCACCAAACCCTC
>JBBRDN010000283.1:0-3931 GCA_038203875.1 Verrucomicrobiota bacterium | reverse complement strand
CGGTGCTGTCCTCGCCGTACTTGGATTCGAGGATGAAGATGACCGCGTCCAGAAGGGCGGCGGGGAAGGACTGCACCGCCTTGGATTTGTCGAACGTGCAGTAGCCCGAGAGAATCGGGTTTTCCTCGATGTCCTGCTCCCCGACCTCCTCCTTCTCCAGCATCGCCCGCCCGAAGTCCTTGTTGATCCGCCGCGACTCCTCGGCCATCAGCATCGACTTGCCGAACCCCTTGCCGAGGTCGTCGCCCTTGTGACTCGACCACAACGCGCCGATCACTTGCTTGTTCGACTCCTTGCCGAGGGGAAGCAGGAAGAACTTCCGGTGGAACTCGTCGAGCTGCTCGCCGTACATCTCCGGGACGAACACATCCGGCTTGTCGACGTTGTAAATGTGGGATGACTTGAACGGGTTTTCCTTCAGCCCGAACACCTCCGACAGAACGCTCTTCTTGGACTTCAGCGCCATGACAGCACCTCGGGGGTTGATCGCCGTTCGATTCGAGCCAGTAAATCACCAACTACAGAGTGAGTATATTCAATTTCGTGGTCTTCTGGCTCGAAAAAACTGGCAAATCGATCTGCCGAGACCTTGTATCGATCTAAGCTCAATTCCACAAATCAGATAGATCAAGAAAAAGTTGGCGGCGATTTGGAGGCGTGCAGTTGTGGGCAGTATCTGACGAATCTTGATGGTTTGACAGACCAGTTGCTCTTGTCGAAGTCCTTATCCGGCCGGTCCCGCCTCTCCGCCGAGCAAAGGACCTTGAGCGCGATATTCGACACCTTCGCGTCATGCTGGTTCGGGTCCAGCTCTGCCAGCGTCTGCAGGTCCTACGGGAACGCCGACGGGGCGGAGTCGATCACCTCGAACTTCGCCTGCACCATCGTGCGAGTGCATAACTGTTCCAGGGGTCCGGAGGCGTGGTGTTACGGGTCAGGACGAAGGATCTGTGGCGGTGGACGCCGATAGACGCGGCCGAGATCCTCGCCGGCACCCCGGCCGAACTGGCCCTGTCCTTGCACAACCGGCTCCGGTGCCAGCCGGTTCCGGGGCACCTGCCCGCTCCCGCCTCCCTGGCAGGTGCCCTCCAGGCCGGGGACGTGATGTGTGTCGACCACCTGGACGCCGGACGGTAGCCGGTGTGGGCCCGTTTCCTCAGCCATTTCCAGCACGCCTACCATGCGCGACGAGGACCGCCGGGGCCTGTTTTGCGTGTCGTTGGTCGGCCGCCTACCGCGGGAGCCGGACAGCGACGCCGCCCTCGCCGTCCACCGCTGTCGCGTGCCCCGCACATTACCGCTCGCTGACTGACTCGAACATTACACATGAGTCGGTCACTTTGGAGGAGCCGACCCGTAGATTAAATTGGTCTTACGGGAAATGGGGCTCCTCAGACGGCACGAGAAATCGACGCAAACCTATATTGAAAATCGTCTTGCGTCGTCGTTTCCTGGCAGTCGCGGGTGCTTTCACCCCACGGCCCTTGACCAGACGGCAGAAGAAGTTATAGTTCTGTTATGACGGCACCCGATACCCTACGGCGAGTTCGGATTAGCCGGCCTGCGTTCCAGGACATGCACCACTTGGTGATGCCCCGATTGGCGGCGAGGGCCCAACTCCGACGCCATGCTCTCAAGCTCAGGTTCAGGCAGACCGGCTCTCCGGCGGCCGACCTTAATTGCTTTCGAATTCCGGGCGAGACGCTGTTCGCTCTCGAACTGGAGGATGGGTTCGGCTTGGCAGATGGGTTTCGGATCATTTTCTGCGAAGTGTCGAACCCGGAACCTGACGGAACGATCTGTGTTTTGGCCGTGATTCGGGCCGATGAACCGCTGACGGTTGCAACTCTCAAGGTCCTCCGAGGGCGGGAGCGGATCGCCCGCGAGCGGTTGTCAGCTGGCGCTCACCTGGGACCGTAATCGCCCGGACGGAGTACGACGATGTCGGAAACCTTCCTACTCGATGACCCGCAGGCGGTGGCGCGGCTCGACTCCGTGGCCTGCATCCTCGAATGGACGCGGTCGATGTCCGTACCGGACCGGAAGCGGTTCCTGGGCGCACTGGTCGAGTGTAGCGACGATGTGCAGCGGGTCGTCGTCTCGCTGCTTGACGTGGTGAAGGATCCGCGTACGACCCCGGTCGAGCGGAAGCGAGCGCTGATGACGATCGCCGACGCGCTGTTCCTCAACCCGTGCGAAGAGGACGGGCAGTACGGCCAAGACCTAGCCGCGTCAGAAGCGTACGCCGCGGCCAGAAGCGCGCCACTGGCTCTCGAAGTGCGAAAGATGGACGCGCAAGAGGAGACGTTCGCTCAGCGGCTCAGGGAGTTGATGGCCGCAAAGCAGATATCTCAGCAGGAACTCGCCGACCGCATCGGCTGTTCCCAGCCAGCGATCTCCCAGATGCTCCGCCGCGTGTGCCGGCCCCAGAAGCGAACCATTCTGAGGCTGGCGGAGGCCCTGAATGTGCACCCCCGCGAACTCTGGCCGGACATCGAAGTGGCCGATATGCTCGATGCCGTCGCTAGCTTCCAGCAGGACGACTACACGATGACGGCGGCGGAGGCTACCGCGCTTGCGGACGCGGCGAACAAAAACCGCCCAAAGATTCGCGTGAAGTCGCTCCCGGTCCGCCCATGACGAGGGAGCGCGGACGATGGCGCATCTTCACCAGCTCTATGCAGTCCCGTTCACCGAAGCCGACCAAGCTCGCTTGGTCGGCTTTTCGTGTGGAGAGGAGCCGTGGTCCCGCCACGTTGGCGAATGGCTACGTGGGTCGGACGTACTCGACTCGATAAAGAGGGGTACCCGCGTCTGGCTCTTCGAGACCGCGGCGAAGGAAATCGTCGGCTTCGGTTCCCTGGGCACGTCGAGGTGGAATTGGCCGCCTCCGGACGGTTCAAGTGTGACCATCGCGTTGATCCCGATGGTGGGAATCGAGGCGCGGTTTCACGGGCAGCCGCCGGACCCGGAATGGAGGTATTCCAGGCAAATCATGGGGCACTTGATCGCCGAAGCGGAGAAACTCGCCCTCGCTGGGGCCGAGAAAGCGACGCACGAACCTCAGTGGCTTGTGTTGATGGTTCATCGCGACAACGCGCGAGCCATCCGGTTCTACGAACAGTGTGGCTTCGAACTAATCCCTGGTGTCGAGCGTCGAAACAACCACGTGGTGATGAAGCTCTGGATTGGCGATGCCCAGACCGACTCTACGGTGTCCGCTTCTTGAGCAATCGGAATCCTCCGTCGGGCGCCTTTGGCTGTTCTTCCAGACGGTACTGGCCCGTCTCGACCGTGTCCCGCCTTCTGGGCAAGCGTTCCACCTGCCGACCGCGGATGACGAGTACACCCCGAAGTGCGTAGCTCTACCATCTCTCACGCGGCTCGGGCTCGAGCCGTGGCAGCGATAAGTGATTCCACCGCTTCCAGCGTGTAGACCCCCATCCAACTTCTTCGGCGTAGAACTGAGGCTCCGTGACCGCGCGGCGAGAGTCGCCAGATCGTCGTTCGCCTTCCCGCCCAGCGGCTGGATGTGGTGAGGCTTGGCGTAGATAGCGGCCGTCGGGCAGCATGATGCGCTCCCGCAGCTGACTTTGCCCGATCGGTTTACGTCAGTGGCCCGTTCGCCTTGAGCCAGCCGATCAGTTCGTACACCTTCCGCACGTAGTACGGGAACGCGATGATGTGGGCGTAGGCTTCTTCCCGGGTGAGCACCTTCCCTGTTGGGTGCCCGGCCTCGTTGCGGTGCGTGCGAAACAGGTTAAAAATCGTCGTGAGGGCCGAGTCCATGTGGGTGTAACCGCGTTTCCGGCGTGGGTCAGGCTTTGAATCCGGTGTAACCTTCCACCAGTTGCCGATGGGGATGGACGCGTTTGGCTCCTTCATCCTGTCGCCAGGAGGCAAACTCCTCCGCGGCGTCGGACGCATTGAT
>JBBRDN010000282.1:0-3954 GCA_038203875.1 Verrucomicrobiota bacterium | reverse complement strand
CGTTTGGCTGAATTCCAAAAAACCATCTTCGCCCCGGAACGGTTGTCCGCCCAGGTGGACCGGGTGGCCGCGACGATCCGCGACGCCGTGCGCGACGAGGATTCGGGCAAGCTGGAGCGCTTCGAAAAGGTCGTTGCCGGTGAACCCGTGTCCGCCGGAGGTTTTGGCGGCGGCCGGGGCTTCGGCGGATTCGGTTCTCCGGTCAAACCCATCAAGGGATTCGCGAAGGTCCGTCACGAAAGCGTCTCCCAGCAGTTGGCGGGAACATCGAAAGGCCAGACGATCGAACCCATGGGGATGCGCGGCGGCCGGCCGGCGATCGGATTGGGAAATGGACTCGCGACGGAACTCATCAAGGCCGCCGACAAGAACGCAGACCAGAAACTCACCCTGGATGAACTCCGGACCGCGGCAACCTCGTGGTTCGGCGAGTTCGACAAGGCCGGCGCCGGCAAATTGACCACGGAGCAGTTGACGGTCGGGCTTGGCGCGAAGCTTCCCCGGCCGAACTTCGGCGGCCCGCCGCCCGGCCAGTGAAGGGGCTGCGGTAATCAGACCGAATCTTGGCTTTCGGCCTCTCGGGGATTGACGGGTTGGGGTGGCGTCGTGAACCTATGGCCTATGACCCCGAGCGACTCATCCCCCAACATCATCACGTCCTCCCGTCGGGACTTCCTCAAGACCACGTCGAAGATCGCCGCAGTATCCGCCCTAGCGGGTGTGGCGATTCCGCACGTGCATGCGCAAAGCAGCAATGAGATCAGGATCGCCCTGGTCGGCTGCGGCGGTCGTGGCGGCGGCGCGGCTTCGAACGCCCTTTCGGTCAAGACCGGTCCCACGAAGCTCGTCGCGATGGCCGACGTCTTCGAATCCAAGCTCAACGGCGCCTTCCGCGGCCTTAAGAACAAACACGGCGACCAGGTCGACGTGCCGGACGTTCAGAAGTTCATCGGTTTCGACGGCTACAAGAAGGCCATGGACTGCCTCCGGCCCGGGGATGTCGCGATCTTCACGACCCCGATGGCGTTCCGTGCGGTCCATTTCGCCTACGCGATCGAGAAGAAGCTCAACGTCTTCATGGAAAAGCCGCTGACGGCCGACGGCCCGAACTCGCGCCGGATGATCAAGCTGGCCGAGGAAGCGACGGCCAAGAACCTCAAGGTCGGCGTCGGCCTCATGTCGCGCCATAGCCGCGCGTTGCAGGAGCTGCATAAGCGCATCGAAGACGGCCAGCTCGGCGACATCATGCTGATGCGCGGTTACCGCATAGCCGGTCCCCTCGGATCGGCGTTCACGTTGCCCAATCCCGGACCGCAGAGCGATCTGATGTATCAGATCAGCCGTTTCCACAGCTTCATCTGGCTCAGCGGCGGCTGCTTCAGCGACTTCTACATCCACCACATCGACCACCTCTGCTGGATGAAGAACGCCTGGCCCGTGAAAGCGCAGGCGCTGGGCGGACGACACTACCGAAAGAGTCCGTCCGGTGTGGACTACATCGACCAGAACTTCGACTCCTACTCGGTCGAATACACCTTCGCCGATGGTGCCAAACTCTACATGGACGGCCGCTGCGTGACCGGCTGCAACGACATGTATTTCAGCCACGTCCATGGCACCAAGGGCATGGCCATCGCCTCGAAGAACAACGACTGCGGCCTGCCGTCGAGCATCTACTCGACGCAGGTTCCGACCCGCGCCAGCCAGTTGTGGGAATCCGTCGTGAAGCCGGAAGAGCGCGACCCGTATCTCAACGAGTGGAACGCCCTCACCGAAGCCATCCGGAAGAACACTCCCCACAACGAGGTGAAGCGTGGCGTTGAAGCCAGCATCGCCACATCGATGGGCCGCTACGCAGCGCACACCGGCCAAGAAGTGACCTGGGACGACTACTACAACCACCAAATCGAATACGCGCCGGGCGTGGACAAGCTCACCATGGACAGCGCGTCGCCGCTCCTAGCGGACGCGAACGGCCGCTATCCGATTCCGGAGCCCGGCATCAAGCGCGACCGCGAATACTGAGCGGTCTGGAGTTCAATTCAGAATCCCCGGCGCAGATTGCTGTGCCGGGGATTTTTCTTTTTTGGACCTACTTCCCAGCCAGCACCGTTGCCCAATCGTCACTGTGCTTTGCCGGGCACAGGACAGTCATGCGTTGACTCTTGGGAGTGGTTCCACAACAAACGTGCTCACCCAAGGAGACGTTCCGCACTTCGCGGATTCTGGGCATTTAGGGAAACCAACAACTCAACACACAAGACTGATGAAACGACTGTCCCTCATCCTCACAGCACTGACGCTGATCGCGGCCACGGCCGGATTAGCCCAGCAGATACCCCCCCCCAGCATTGCTAATCCCGTCTCGGTCTCACCGGCACCGAACACCGGGAAAAATCAGGCTACACCGGCCCTGACCCGCTCGGGTTTCATTGTCATCGCCACTGGCGACGCCGATCTGGCCGTATTGAGGGCTGATAAGTCCCTCGCTCATCGCGTGCCGGTCCGTGAAAGCGGCGATTTCACCCAGCCGATCATGGCCAGTCCGGTGCTGAACCGGGCCGGCGACCGGGTCTATGTGGTCTTGCAGTTTGGCCGGGTCTCGGCGTTTTCGATCAGTTCAGCAGGCATGCTCGAAAAGCTTTGGACGACGACCTTGCCCAACCTTGGCAGTCATGAAGTGCGGGCGACTCCTGCGTTGAGCGCCGATGAATCGACCCTCTACATCGTCTCGGGAAAGGACTATGCGGAGCCCTTGAACAATGTTCCCTCCTCGGAGGGCCGAGTTTACGGGCTGAAGACCTCCGACAGCTCGGCGCAGACGGGCTGGACGGATGGGATCCTCGCCGAGACCTATCTGTTTGCCCATCTCGCCCCGTCGCCCGTGGTGCTGCCCGACGGGAAGATCGTCGTCGCCACCTGCTTCAAGAATCCAGCCGACCCGAATTCAGATGGCGGCCGGCTCCGTGCCTTCAGCCCCAATGGCTCGCTGGCTTGGCAGACAGCCGCCGGGCAGGGCGTGTTTGAATCGACTCCTGCATTGGGAACGGACGGACGGATCATCATTCCTCAGAAGAACGGCAACAAGCTCCGCTGCTACGCCGCGAGCGGGACATGGCTCTGGGACGCCACGATGGCCACATCTAGCAAAGCCAACCCGGTGGTCACCTCATTCGGCGAGATCGTCATCGCGGACTTTGACGGCAACATTTATTGTTTCACGCAGGACGGGGCGAACACATGGACGATTCTGGCAGCGTATTGGGATCTGCCATTTCCCAACTTCAAGCTGCTCGTCTGCCAGTCGCCCGTGGTCGATGCCGGAGGGAACGTCATCATCGTCGACCACTTCGGACGCGTGGTGAGCATCGCGCCGTCCGGTGTGGAACGCTGGTCTCCCAAAGTCGTGACCATCGCCACACTTGGATCGGGGGAAACCTTCAGCATCACCTCGCCGGTCATGACGCCCACGGGCGAAGTCCTCATCATGCGGGAGAACGGCAAGCTCTACACCTTCCAGAACGAGCACGGTCCCGACGCCGGCATCTGGCCGGGCTTCCAACGAGGCTCGACCCACTCCGGCAACATCGGCGACAACGCGGTGGACCGGGTCAACCTCTCCTACACCGTCTCCTACTTCCCAGGCACGTCGGAGCTGCGGTGGAATTCCTACTACGGCTACTACGAGTGGATCACCAACTACTCCACGGTAGACGCAGTCAACGACCGCGGCCACGTGGCCGGTTATTCCACGGCCAGCTCGTGGTCCACTACCAAGGCCGTGGAATGGTTCTCCGGCTACACGATGGTCCTCCAGGGACCGCCTTACGCGAACGACCCCGACGGCTCGCAGGCCTACGGCATGAACTGGCGCGGCGACACCGTGGGCCGCTTTGGCAAGGGCTACTACGGCGCCTACGGATCGGGCAATGCCGGCATCCTCTGGGAACGCAA
>JBBRDN010000281.1:0-3959 GCA_038203875.1 Verrucomicrobiota bacterium | reverse complement strand
CCTGAACAACCATGAGCGCTAAATCATTTCTAGCAGCCGATCTCGGAGCGGGAACGCTTAAGATCGCCGAGTTCGAAAAGAACGACGCGGGTGCGTTGCGTCTGGTGGGGTTTGCGACCAAGTCCCTGGGCTTGGAAGGGTCCCAGGAATCGACCCGCGAGGATGTCGTTCAAAAGGCGCTTCAAGAACTTCTTCCGCAATTCGACTCGAAGGAAGTCAGCCTCTGCGCCCCCGGCTTCCATGTGTTTTCCAAGTTCATCAAGCTGCCTCCGGTCGACTCGTCGAAGGTCGCCCAGATCGTGACCTACGAAGCGCAGCAAAACGTCCCGTTCCCGCTGGAGGAAGTCGTTTGGGACTACCAGATCTTGGGTGCGGCCGCGTCCGGCGAATTGGAAGTGCTGCTGGTCGCGATCAAGAACGAGATTGTCGACGGCCTGTTCAAGGTGGCCGGTGCAGCCGGGCTCAAGGTCGGATTGGTCGACGTTTCGTCGGCCGCCCTCTGCAATTCGTTCCGGTTCAGCTACGGCGATCTCGACGGGTGCACCATGCTCTTGGATATCGGGGCCAAGACCAGCAACCTGCTGTTTTTCGAGAAGGGCAAGATATACAGCCGCAGCATCAACATTGGTGCGAATTCGATCACGCAGGACTTCGCCAACGAGTCCAAGCTCCCGTTCGGAGAAGCGGAGCGTATCAAGGTCGAGGAAGGATTTGTCAGTCTGGGCGGCGCCTATGAAGAGCCCGAGAATCCGCATCAGGCCGCCATCTCCAAGATTTCGCGGCAGATTTTGACACGCCTGCACATCCAGGTGAACCAGACTATCCAGTTCTACCGTGGCCAGCAGGGTGGGTCCGCTCCCCAGAGTCTCTATCTATGCGGTGGTGGATCGGTGATGACCTACACCCAGCAGTTCTTCCAGGAAAAGCTCAACATGCCCGTCGAGTATTTCAACCCGTTCCGCGGGGTTGAGATCGCCCCGACCGTGGATGTGGAGGCGCTCCAGGGGGTCGCCCATCAATTTGGTGAAACGGTCGGAGTGGCCCTTCGGAGCGTGGCCCATTGCCCGGTGGAGTTGAACCTGACTCCCAAGGGCTCGATCAAGAAACAGGAGCTTTCCAAGAAGACGCCCTATTTCATCGCATCGGTCATCAGCCTCATTGTCGCGGTTTTTGCCATCGGCCTGTTCTACTCGCAGATGGCTTCCATCAAGGAATCGAAGGCCGATTCGATCATCGCGGAGTCCGGGCCCCTGGACAAATCCAAGAAGACGATCACGCAGCTCAAGACACAGATCGACCAGGCCAAGAAAGACATCGATTCCGTCGTCAAGGTCGTGGACGAACGCTTCTGGTGGGTCGGGGTTCTGAACGAGCTCAACACCGTCCTGGCCACAGTGGAGTCCAAGACCAAGGCGAGGGTCGGCGGAGATGCCGGCGTTTGGGTGGAGACCTTCAATCCCCAGGTTCCCGGAGGGTATTCGGTGGAGGAAGGCTCCGCGGAAGACGAGATCGAGGGAATGGACGAAGAATGGAAGAAGCGCTACGGCTCGCAGCTGAAAGCGCTGCTCAAGGACAAGAAAGACACGGTTTCAGGCAACGATCTCCAGACGATCCAATGCGTGTTCCGCGCAGTGAATCTGACGCGATTCGGTCTGACCGCCAGCGACGACCTGGCGTTCACCCTGAAGGATTCCTTCCTCGCGAGCCCGGTCTTCGGTGAAGGGGTTCAGATAGCCAATGAACTGAAATATGACGGTGACAAGCCGGAGTCGGCCCTCACGTTTACGGTCAACATGGTCCTCAAGCTGAAGCGGCCACTGAAGTTCTGATATGGAGTGGGTCAAAAAAAATCCCGTCATCGTCGCTGGATCCTCCGTCGCCGTCGTGCTTCTGGGATTGGCCGTGTGGTTCCTTGTCTCGAGCATGTCCGCCAGCTCGGACGCGGAGTTGAAGCTGGCCGGATCCCTCGAAGGCCGGTCCGCGCTGTGGAAGAGTTCGCCGTTTCCAAGCGGTGAGAACATCGAAGTCATCCAAAAAGACCAGGAGCGCGTAAAGAAATTCATGGACGGCCTCCACACCGTCATTCCCATGATGCCGGCCAGCTACAACCTGGACGACCGGGCTTTCAAGACCCTGCTCGAACGGACGATCTCGGGCCTCTTTCTGGCGGCGACGAATTCAAAGACCGCGATTCAACAGCCCAATTACTCGTTCAGCTTCTCGATGCTGCGGAAGAAGATGACGTTCCGCACAAACACCTACGACACTATTGCCCTGCAGTTGTCGGATGTGAAGACGCTCCTCACCATCCTTTTCGACTCGAAGGTCAACACCTTGGAAGGAATTCGCCGGAGCAGCCTGACCCAGGATGACGAATCGGGCGGCCCGGACTACCTGTTCCTCAAACCCCAGACCAACCAGTTCTCGATCATCACACCCTACGAGATCCAGTTCCGCTGTTTTGGATCCGAACTTGAAAACGTGGTTCAAAGTCTGGTCAGTGCGTCGAATTGTATTGTCATCAAGAATATCAACATCTCGCCAAGGGGCTTTGCACAGCAGAACCAAGCCGTGCTGGATCTGATCCGCGACGCCGCAGCGGCCGGGAATGTCTCGGTCGGTGCCTCACAGGTGGCAGCGGTCGTGAAGCCCCTTGTGGACACCTCCACAGAAGCCGGTCGATACAATCCCCGGGCGGCGGCGGCATCCAGACCGCCTTCGTTCGCGGGTCCTTCTTCGAATGCCGGGATTGTCGACACGAACAAGCCGGTCACGGTGCTGTCCGAAAAACCCCTCCGGGTCAGCATCCTCCTCGATATCGTCCGCACCCCGCGCCCCACGAAATAGTCATGGATTTCCTCAAGAAGCATTACGAGAAGATCATCCTGGGTGCGATCCTTCTCGGTCTCGCCATTGTTGCGGCGGCATTGCCCATGGCGGTCGCCGATGTCCGGGCCCAGATCCAGCAGAATGATGCGCCACCCACCACCAAGGCGGCGTATCAGCCGATGAACTTGGCAACCCAGGAAATGGCACTTGCCCGCCTCAAGATGCCTCCCAAGCTGAAGATCGTGGGTGAAAACCTCACATTCAACCCGGTTCTTTGGGTCACGATGCCCAATGGGCAGCTCAAAAAAATCACTCCGGGCGAGCGGGGACCCGAGGCGCTCAAGGTCTTGAGGGTCGCTGAAATCCCCTATTCGATCGAATTCATCAGGGTTGCAGCCAGCAGCTATCATTTCGTCATCACGACCAACATCGGTGTGAGCGGCAAACCCGAGAAGGCCGACCGCTACGTTCCCAACCGGATCGGCGAACGGAGTCCGGGATCTTTCTTCATCCTGAGGGCGATCAATGGAAAGCCCGAGGATCCTGATTCGTTTTCGCTGGAGTTAAACGGCACCAAACAGTTGGTGACGGTGGCCAAAGGTCTGCCGTTCCGTCGTATCCAAGAGTATGCCGTCGACCTCCGCTATGAACCCGAAAACAGAAATTTCCGGGATCAGCGGGAAGGCGGAATCCTCCTGTTCGAGAACGACGCCTACAAAATCGTTGCCATCAATTCCGCGTTTATTAGATTCCAGTCACTCCTTACCGGTCGCCAGACTACCCTCCAGTTTCCTCCCTCCTCGATTCGTTGATTGATATGCGCCGCAACCCTACAACCCGGTCTATGTCCAAAATCCTTACCGCGGCACTTGCCGCGATGATGTTCCAGACGCCTCAGCCCCTGCTAGCGCAGGCCCAGGGCGAAGGCGCCGCCACGGAAGAGGCGGTGCGCCGCCAAGAGGCGGCCAAGATCCTCAAGATCAAGCTTGCCGAGGCCAAGGCCGCCGAGAAGAAGGGCCAGACCCTTGAAGCGTCGCGCCTCTATCAGGAAGGCGTCGTCCAACTCGGAAAGCTTGGCGGCCAGACCGCCGGGATCGAAACCGAACGCGCGCAACTGCTCCAGGGCTTCT
>JBBRDN010000280.1:0-3971 GCA_038203875.1 Verrucomicrobiota bacterium | reverse complement strand
AGAGCAGCGGATCGCCACCGCTCAGGAGCACGTCGCGTATCTCGGGATGCTCCGCGATGTAGGCGATCTGGCGGTCGAACTCCGGATGGAAGTCGTAGCCGCTCGCGTTGCTCACGAGCCGAGAACGCGTGCAGTAGCGGCAGTAGGCCGCGCAACGATCGGTCACGAGGAAGAGCACCCGGTCCGGATAACGATGCACCAGGCCGGGCACGGGCGAATGCGAGTCCTCACCGCACGGATCACTCATCTCCCAGCGCGCGGTGTTCGTCTCCTCGATGCGCGGGATGACCTGTCGGCGGATCGGGCAGTTCTCGTCCGCCATGTCGATCAGGTTGAAAAAGTAGGGCGTGACCGCCATGGCCAGCTTGTTGGCGTTCGCAAGGACGGCTCCGGCGCGTTCCTCAGGCGTCAGCGTGGGCATCAGCTTCTCCAGCTGTTCCACGGTGGTGATCCGGTGTTTGAGCTGCCACTTCCAGTCGCTCCAGTCCTTGTCGGGGACGTTTCCCCAGAAGCCGCGGCCGGCGGTTTTGAACTGCTTCAACCCGTTGAACTGGGCAATTGAATCGGAATTTCCTTCAGCGAAGGAAGGGGCATCGAAATGCATCGTCCGGCGACTATAGAAGTGAACGTCCTTCGGTCAAGGAACCGGGCCAAACTCATTGACGGCCTAAACAGGACTCATTCGGCAGAAGGTAGGGCAGGCTTCCAGCATGCCCCGTGCGGACCAGGATTCCCCGATCGTCCGGCATCCTGATTCGCCCGCACTGTTTGATTTCAGGCCGGCAGCGCCTCGGGCACGCAAGATGCGCTGCCCTATCTTGCCGAAACCGCTTGGCGGTTCGTCTTCGGCTACTTTGTTGTGGCTCAGTCTACCCCGAGGTTGAAGCGCGATCCACAGTCACCCGTAGACGTGCCGTCCGGATGGACTGTTGCGGGGACGATTGCTTCCTCGGTCATCGTATCGCCGGCCGACGGCCTTTTGGCGGATGCCTCTGGCTTTCCGACGGATGCGGCCAGGCACGGGAACGGCTCTTCAAGGCCTTTCCCAAATCCGCCGACTGCCATTGAGAGAAAATGCATTGGTGGACCGCTCAGCAACTCAAGTCCAAGAACTCTCAGACACGGATGGAGGCCATCGGAAAGATGGCTTCCTGGGCTCCGTCTGACGCGTTCGAGCCCTTGCTGCGTCTGGTCACGGACCCAGAGCCGTCGATCCGCAAGGCCGCCATCGGCGAGCTTGGAAAGATCCACCAGCCTCCTTCGCTGCACCCGCTCGTCGATCTTCTCAAGGGGGAAAATGACGAGGCCCGGGAGGCCGCGGGAACGATCCTGGGGCTGATCAAACATCACGACGCCCCCGCGCTGTTGTTGCCGCTTCTCCGGTCTCCGAAATCGAACGTCCGGTGGCATGCCGCGCGGGTTCTCCAGGGGTCCGGATGGATCGCCGGCACCGACGAAGACCGCATCCTTCTGGCGATAGCGTCGACCGACTTCGCGGCGGCGGCCCGCTACGGCGCGTCCTCGATGGAGCCCCTCATGGCGGTGCTCCGGGATCCGACCTGTTTGGACCGGCGAAAGGTTGTCCAGGCGTTGACCCTTGTTTCGGATGCGCGCGTGGTGAAGGCGTTCATCCTCGCCTTGAAGGATGAGGATTCGCTCGTCCGTGTGGAAGCGGTGGAGGCCCTCGGGGACATCCGCGAATCCCAGGCCACCGATGCGTTGATCACGGCGCTCGCCGACCCTGATTCCCACGTGCGCGTCGTAACGGTGACGGCGCTCGGAAATGGCGGCGACGTGAACGCGGTCCCGCATCTCGTCCAGGCCCTGTGCGATCCGAATTGGGACGTGCGCAAGGCCGCGGTCGAAGCGCTCGGACGATCACGCGATCCTCGGGGCGTGGATCCGTTGACCCAGCTTTTGAAGGACCGCGACCACGACGTGCGCGAGTCCGCCGCGAAGGCCCTCGGCGAGATCGGTGATCCACGCGCGGTCGAAAAACTCGTCGTGGCGATGACCGATCCGCAGACCGCCGCAAGGCAGGCCGCCGCCGGGGCGTTGCAACGCATCGATCCCCATTGGGACAAATCTCCCGCCGCTCGCCGGGCCGTTCCCGCGCTGAAGGTGGCGCTGAAGGACCGCGAATACTGGGTGCGGCAGTCCGCGGCCGACGTCCTGCAGCGCATCAGCGCGATGCCCGCGTTCGAGCACAGGCTCACCGGTTTCAGCAACCCAGTGCATTACCGGCAACAGGCGGCGCTCGAGGCCATGCTCGTCGCGCTGTGCGATTCCGACCGCGACCTGCGCATGGCCGCGGCGGAGGCATTGGGCCGCATGGGCGACCAACGATCCATTCAGGCGCTTATCCGGTCTTTGGAAGATGCCGATGAATGGGTGCGGGAAGCCTGCGCCCGTTCGTTGACGATGCTGGGTTGGGACCCGGCGTTGGGAACACGGCGATCGGATGCGTGGGTGTGACGTGGAAGAAAGCAGATGCAAGACCGAGTCCTTTTCGTCGGGGAAGACGTGGCGCTTTGGGATGACCTGAACCGCCTGTTCGCGACATCGCCGGGCGGTTTCCAGATGGCCTTCGCCCATTCTGGAACCGAGGCGCTCTCCATCATGGAGCAGACCCCCGTGCGGGCGGTTGTGGCCGACATGCAGCTCAAGGGCATGAACGGCGCGCAGTTGCTCGGGGAAATTCTCCACCGCCATCCCGGCGTGCTGCGCTTCATCCGCGCCGATCTCGCCGACCAGCAGGCGGTCATGAAATGCGTCGGGGCCGCGCACCAGTATCTGATCAAGCCTTGCGACGGCCAGACCATCCTCGACGCGCTCCACCGCGCCTTCCATCTCGAGACCTGGCTTCCGAGCGACATGGTGCAGGGAATCATGTCCCAGCTCCGTCGTCTGCCCAGTCCGCCACAGGTCTACTTCAGGGTAGTCGAGGCCCTCCAGTCCCCGGACTTCGACATCGACGCGATCGGCCGGCACATCGAGCGCGATCCGGCCATGACCGCGAAACTGCTCCAGCTTGTGAACTCGGCCGTCTTCGGACTGCGCCTGCAGGTTTCCAGCGCCCGTGAGGCGGTGATGTATCTCGGGATCGAGACGACCAAGTCGGTCATCCTTCTTGCCCACACGTTCTCCTACTTCGACCGCATCAAGCCCAACTGCATCTCGGTGACGGCCCTCTGGCAGCACTGCATCCGTGTCGGCCGCGTGGCCCAGGCGATCGCAGAGGGCGAAGGTGCCTCTGGCGAGATCATCGGCCAAAGCTTCACCGCGGGAATGCTCCACGACTGTGGCAAGCTCGCCCTCGTGGCGAACCTGCCCGACGAGTTTTCGAAGGCGGTGGAACTGGCCCGCGAACGGCGGTGCGAACTCTGGGAAGCCGAGAAGGAGGTCTTCGGGGCGAACCACGCCGAGGTCGGCGGCTGCCTCATGGGCATCTGGGGATTGCCGATGCCGATCGTCGAATCCGTCGCCCTGCACCACCATCCGTCGCAGCTTGTGTCGAAGGGATTTTGCGCCCTCACCGCCGTGCACGCGGCCAACGTGCTCACGCACGAACGCGATGCGCCCATCAAGGGCCTGCGCGGCCCCCTGATGGAGGACGGCTACGTCAACGAGATGAACCTCGGCGGTCGCCTCGGCGACTGGCAGCAACTCGCCGTGGCCGGCGACATGGAGAGTTAGGGGCGTCTCCGCGTGGCGCCTCATCCCCAATCGACCCATGGCTGAGCGGCAGACACAGGTCCTGTTCGTCGACGATGACCCGGACTTCCTCCGCATCATCCAGGAACTTGCCGTGCAGCTGACCCATGGGGCGTGGAGCGTCGGCGTGGCCCACGATACCGGCGGCGCGCTCGCCGAACTCCAGTCCCGCCCGGTCGACCTTCTCGTCATCGATGTCCACATGCCCGTCGTTGACGGGCTCCAGTTTCTCCGGCTGATCAGCCGCAAGTATCCCA
>JBBRDN010000279.1:0-3981 GCA_038203875.1 Verrucomicrobiota bacterium | reverse complement strand
CCGGTTGAAACGCCGCCGCCCCGGGCTGACGTTTCGCCTGTTGTTGAAGATGAAGCCATGAGCGAACCGAAGCCAACCACCCCTGACATCGCCGCGATGCGACGGCAATACAACCTCGGCGCCTTGCACGAGGAGCAGATGCTGGCCGATCCCGTCGAGCAGTTCACCGCGTGGTTCCGCGACGCCGTTTCCGCCCAGATCCTGGAGCCGAACGCCATGAGCCTCGCGACCGCGTGGACGGACGGGCGTCCGCTTGTCCGCACCGTCCTGCTGAAGAACTACGATGCGGCCGGCTTCGTCTTCTACACCAATCTGGAGAGCCGAAAGGCCCGGCAGTTGAAGGAGAATCCGCAGGCGGCGCTGCTCTTCCCGTGGCTCCTGCTCGAACGGCAGGTGATCGTGACCGGCCGCGTCGAACGTCTCTCGCTGGCCGAGACGGTGAAGTATTTCGTCACCCGGCCGCGCGACAGCCAGATAGGCGCATGGGCCTCGAAGCAGAGCTCGCCGATCTCCTCGCGCCAGGTGCTTGAAATGGAGTGGGAGGCGTTGAAGCGGAAGTTCTCCGCGGGCGAAGTGCCGCTGCCGGATTTCTGGGGCGGCTTCCGCGTCGTGCCCGCCAGCATCGAGTTCTGGCAAGGCGGCCCGAACCGTCTCCACGACCGCATCCTCTACACCCGCGCCGGCGAGAAGACATGGACGATCGGGCGGCTCGCGCCGTGATGGACCTTGGTTGATCCGCGAAGGGCGCGAAGGAACGCGAAGTAGGATTAACCGCAGAAGAAGCGGACCAAGCAGAATGGAAACGAGGACTTGTAGCCTCCGATGTGGATCAGCGCTGTTCTCTCGGAAACCGTCGGCCAACCGATCTCCGAGCCATCAGGCGAACAGCCTTCCGATCTTTCGCAGCACCGTTCCCGTCGCTTCGAGCCAGAGGCCGAAGACCGAGAGCAGGTTCGCCTGACCGGTCAGCAGCGGAAGCGCGATGAGGAGGATGAGGATGTTGCCGAGGAAGATGATCACGGCGGAGAAGAGGTAGCCTTGGCTGGTGATGTCGGACTGCCGCGTCTTCAGCACATGGATCGTGAGCGTCGCGTGGAAGGCATAGGCGGCGCCGAGCAGCAGGTGGAACCACGGCGACCAGCGGTTCCAGTCCCAGATGAGATGCCCGACGAGGAAGATCCCGGTGAGCAGCACCGCGTAGATCGGAAAGAAGTAGGGCGCGAGCGCGATGACGAAGTTGGACTTGGTCACGACCACATGCCCGCCCTGCGAAGTGGCCTTGAACTTCTTCACCCGACCGCCGAAGAGCCACGTCCAGACGGCATGGGTCAGCTCGTGCCCGACGACATAGACCCACATCGGCTTGGGCAGCGTGACGAGGACGACGATCCAGCAGGCCGCGCCTCCGAGCAGTGCCACCCAGACCGAGTCCGCGCGCCCCGTGCGCCCGACGACCAGCACCAATGCCTTCACCGCGCCGATGCAGAACGGCAGCAGGAAAACGGCGATGAGGGTCTTACCCCATTTGGGCATGGGCGGAGTAGAAGCCCGGCGGGTGTCGGAAGGGAAACCGAAAGGTGAGGCTGCTTCTCGATGGGGAATACTTCGACGACGTGCCGGCTCCATGCAGAGCCATCGCCTTGTGTGTGGTTTCTCGCTGTTTTCAGTGGGTAAAACACCTTTCCAATGTCCCGGCCAGGGCCGCAGCGAAATCGCAATCCAGGGCGTCCAGCAGACCCGCATCGGCGTCTATGGCCAGCGGTCGGATGCCAAGTGACCGATCTGTCGAGGAGTCCGCGAATGTCGTCCCGGTGAAACGCGTGGCGTGCGCAGGGCAACAGGCGCATCTCTCATCGTGCAGCCTGAAGCAGACACGCCCGAAACTGGCGTGGTGGTGCGAGGCTCCGACCAAGTCATGGTCTCAGATGCTCGTCGAACCACTGGCCGAACTGACGGATGTCCCAGGGCATCGTCAACCAGCCGTGGTCGCCGCCGGGATGCACCTTCAACTTCACTTCTCGGCCCAGCTTCTGCGCGGCCGCCTGGAACCACTCCGATTGTTCGAGGGGTGTCAGCGTGTCCGCGTCGCCGTGATGGATGAGCACCGGAGGCAGATTCGAAGTGACATGGTAGATCGGCGACATCTCGCGGCCGATCAGTTTCCACGCCGGCATGTTGGTCGCCTGCGGACCGAACCCGTCGGCGTAGCTCTTGGGCGGACCGCCGTCGCCGGGATTCTCCCTCGATTTACCGAGATTCAGGAAGTCGGTGACGGGATAAAAAATAGCGACCGCCTGCACCGCGCTACTCTCGCGGTCCACCGGATCCGTGGCTTCCGGACGGCCCGGGCCGCCGCGCGTCGCGAGCATCAGGCCCAGATGCCCACCCGCACTCCCGCCCGTGACGCCGATCCGCTGTGGATCGATGCCGTAGTCCTTCGCGTTGTGCCTCACGAAGCGCACCGCGTGGTTCATGTCCTCGACGATCTCCATGATCGACGCCTTGGGCCGGGAGACGTGGTAGACGGGGATTACCGTGTAGCCGCGACGCAGCAACGGCGCCACGAGCCATCCGCGGAACGAGCCGGGCTTGCCGGACTGCCAGCCGCCGCTCACCAGTAAAAGCACGCCCAGGCCGTTGGGTTTTTCCGGCCGCAAGACATCGATCGCCAGCGTCTGTCCGTCGCGCTGGCCGTAGGCGATCGCGTTCGTGCGCTGCACCGTGGGATGGAAATACCACCAGCCACCGCCGGCGATCATCGCGAGCAGCAGCACGACCGCACCCAAGGTCCAAAGGGTTCTCCGGAGAAGGCGTTTCCAGTTCATGTGAAAAAGATGGCGGGACCCTGGCTCAAGCCGTCGCGCGCTGCCAAGCATAGTCCATCGGGACCAAAACGGAGACGGCCCGAGGGAGTTTCATGGCAAACAAGAACGCCGCCCCGGTCTCCGGAGCGGCGTTGCAAATGGTGCGCCTATTGACCTCGGCGGCTACCGGATTCAGCCCTTCAGGTTCTTCGCCCCGTTCACGGCGGAGTTCACGCGCAAGCGCAGGCCGTTCAGGCGGATGAAGCCGGTGGCGTCGTCCTGGTTGTAGGCCTTGGTCGGGTCGGCCTCCATCGTGGCGATGTGCGGGTTGTAGAGGCTCACGGCGCTCTTGCGGCCGGCCACGTAGAGGCCGCCCTTGTAGAGCTTCACCCGCACGGTGCCGGTGACGTTCTTCTGCGATTCCTCGACGTAGGCCTGGAGTGCGAGCCGCTCGGGCGCATACCAGAAGCCGTTGTAAACCAGTTCGGCATACTTCGGGATGAAGCCGTCGCGCTGGTGCATGACCTCGCGGTCCATCGTGAGGCTCTCCATCTGGCGATGCGCGTAGTGCAGGATCGCGCCGCCGGGAGTCTCATAGACGCCGCGGCTCTTCATGCCGACGAAGCGGTTCTCCACCATGTCCACGCGGCCGACGCCGTGTTTTCCGCCGAGTTTGTTCAGCGTCTTCATGACTTGGAGCGGCGTCAGTTGCTTGCCGTTCACGGCCACGCAGTCGCCCTTCACGAAGTCGAGTTCGACATACTCCGCTTTGTCCGGCGCGTCCTCGGGCAGCACGGAGAGCGTGGTGAAATAATCGCGGTTCTTCTTCGGATCGAAGGAGTCATACCAAGGGTCTTCGAGGATGCCGGCCTCGTAGGAGATGTGCAGGAGGTTGCGGTCCATCGAGTAGGGCTTCTTGGCGCTGGCCTGCACGGGGATGCCGTTGGCGGCGCAGTAATCAATCATCTGTTGGCGACCTGGGAATTCCTTGCGATACCGCTCGTCGCGCCACGGGGCGATGATTTGCAGCTCGGGCGCGAGGGCTGCAGCGGTTAATTCAAAGCGCACCTGGTCGTTGCCCTTGCCGGTCGCGCCGTGGGCGATGGCGTCGGCCTTCTCGGCCTTGGCGATCTCGACCATCCTCTTGGCGATGAGCGGCCGGGCGATGCTCGTTCCG
>JBBRDN010000278.1:0-3985 GCA_038203875.1 Verrucomicrobiota bacterium | reverse complement strand
AAGCCCTCAACTCCGACAAATGGGTCGTGGGCAATGGATTCAATGCCAACGGCACCAAACGTGCCGTGCTGTGGCCCTACGCCGCTCCCAGCAGCAGCGGGATTTTGCCGACGACCGTGAACGATCTTCGAACGCTTGAAGGAGTTGGAGCGGGATTTTGGAGCGAAACAATAGGCATCTCGGCTGGCAGAGTGATCGCAGGCAACTCAGTCGCATATCAAGGTGGCACTGCCACCACGCGGCCGTTCCGTTTGGACTACAACGACCACTCCATAATCAATGAGAACGGAGCTGTGGACGAGCTGCCCGATCCGGGTGCGGCGGTTGGAACCACCCTTGTCCGCCCCAGCCAGTGGATTCGTGGCATCAATGAGAACGGCCAGATCGTCGGCACGGTGACGGTGGACACCTCGGGCAGTTCCTCGTTCCCCACGAAGGGTTACATCTACCGCCACTCCACTTCGGCGGCCCTCTCCTACAAGGTTCCGGCCACCCAGCTCGTCTATGAAGACGGCCGCAACAACATCTACGGGGTCGATGAGGCCGTGGCCATCAACGCGCGGGGCCAGGTCCTGTTCAAGGGCTTCCGCTACTACACTGCTACCCCAGGTGCGACGCAGGTCGTGGTTGAGCGACCCTACTACCTCCTCTACACCCCGTCCAAAACCGGCTTCTACAATGTGACCCGCCAGGTCTTCCCGGCCGGGCCCAGATCAACGGCCTGACCGATGACGGCAAACTCTACGGTTACGTCTACCGCGACGGCCTGCCAACGGGCTTCGTTGCTGTGCCCGGCAACTGACGGCAACTTCCTTCACGTGGCGGCGGTGCCAAACACCGCCGCCACCTTTCACATGAGAACGAGTTGCTCTTGGAAACGTCGGCGGGGCTTCACCCTCGTCGAACTGCTCATTGTGATTGCGATCATCGCTATTCTTGCCGCGATCCTTCTTCCCGTCCTATCCAAGGCCAAGGCCCGCGCCAAGACCACCATCTGCCTGAACAACATCAAGCAGCTCACCATCTCCTTTCATTCCTACGTCGCAGATAGTGGCGACAAAATCATGGCGAATCACGTATCAGTTTCAGCCGGCAGCAAAGATGAGCCTGCGTGGGCAGCGGGTGTGATGAGCTATGAAACAGATCCGAACTTCAACAGGGACTTTAAGACGGAAGCAACGAACGCAGCTTTATTTGCTACGGGAAGTGAGAGCACCAGAACGACTTATTTTAACGTGCCCCGCAGCTACGGATCAATCGGCCCCTACGCGAAGAATCCTAAGATCTACAAGTGCCCGGCGGACGGGAGCTATTCCATCTTCGACGGTGTCAAGGAACAGCGTGTCCGCAGCTACACCATCAGCCCAGCCATGAACTCCCCTATTTTTGGAGGCATCTCCGGAAATAGGCTCAGCTTGGTCAGCCAAGTCCGGGACGCGTCCAAGCTGTTTTTGTTCATCGACGAGCACGAGGATTCCATTGACGCAGTGGTATTCCGGGAGACCGCTCCCAAGAATCTGACCTACTGGAGTTCCCTGCCGGCAGCCCGCCACAGCGGCTCTGGAGCCTTCTCGTTTATCGACGGCCACGTGGAAGTCAGGAAATGGAAAGACCCTCAAACCCTTGTCCCTGTCCAGCGGAAGCTGAGGCCTATCACCATTCAAAGCCCAAACGAGGACCGCAAATGGATGCTGCCCCGCCTCTACCAGAACCCGTGACCACCACCTTTCATCATGAGAATGAAACGGAATAGCGGCTTCACCCTCGTGGAGCTGCTGGTGGTCATCGCGATCATCGCCATTCTTGCAGCGGTTCTTCTGCCCGTCCTCTCCAAGGCCAAGGCCCGCACCAGGACCACCCTCTGCCTCAACAACCTCAGGCAGCTCAACATCGCCTTCCACTCCTACGTCACCGACGGAGGTGACAAAATAATGGCGAATCACGCGTCAGTTTCAGCAGGCAGCAAAGATGAGCCAGCGTGGGTCGCGGGATTGATGACCTACGAGAACGATCCGTTCATAAACCGAGACTTTAGGACCGAGGCCACCAACTGGGCACTGTTCGCCACGGGGGATGCCAGCACACTGACCACCTACTATCCATTTGTTCGCAGCTACGGGTCGATCGGCCCCTACGCCAAGAACCCGAGGATCTACAAGTGCCCGGCGGACGAGAGCTACTCCGTCTTCGACGGCAACAAGGAACCGCGCGTCCGCAGCTACAACATTAGCCCGGCCATGAATTCGGCAATCTTTGGCGGTAGTGCGGGCAACCGCATGGTTCTCCTCAGCCAGGTCCGCGATGCCTCCAGGATGCTCGTCTTCCTCGACGAACACGAGGACACCATCGACGGAGCCGTTTTCAGGGAAACGGCGCGCGGCAAATTCGGTATCTGGAACTCTCTCCCCGCCGCCCGCCATTCCGGCGGCGGCACCCTTTCCTACGTGGACGGCCACGTCGAATTCAGGAAGTGGAAGGACCCCCAGACTCTGGTCCCCGTTCAGCGGCAGTTCCGTCCAGTCACCACCCAGGCAGACAACGAAGACCGCAAGTGGCTACTTCCCCGCCTTTACCAGAACCCGTAACCACCGCCTTTCGCCATGAGAAAGCATCGGCATTTCGGCTTCGCCCTCGTTGAACTGCTCGTCGTGATCGCGATCATAACTATCCTTGCAGCGATCCTTCTCCCCGTCCTCGCCAGGGCGAAGTCCAAAGGCCAGACGACCGTCTGCATGAAAAACCTCAAGCAGCTCACCATTGCCTTCCACCACGCGGCGAATCTGGGCGCGCAGGGGTTGGAGATCCGGCGGCGGCGCATCGGCCCGGGTTCCGGCCACCGTTGCCAATGATATCAGCAAGGAGGCGAGGAAGGAGGACAGCCGGGCGGACGCGCACGTTTTCACGGGAGCAGTTTGGTTTGTTTGAGCAATGGAGTGAGTGCTTCGGCGTAGCGGGTGTAGCCCGCTTTGTTGGGATGGAGCAGGTCGGGGAACTCCGCCTTCTTCGCGTTGCCCGCTTCGTCGGCGAAGATCGACCAGGCGTCGCACCGGACGAACGAAGAGTCGGATTTGATGAGATCATCCACGAGCATGTTCAGCCTGGTGATGATCTCGCGTGGCCGCTTCTTCGACGGATCGCTGGGCATGACCGACGCGACGACGACCGGCATGGCCGGGTTGGATTTCTTCAACGAAGCCAGAATCAGCTTCACGTTGCCGGCGATCGTCTCGGCGTCGGCGCCCTCCTCGATGTCGTTGGTGCCGATCAGGAGCACGACGCCCTTGGGCTGGAGGTCGAGCACGTCTTCCTTGAGCCGGAGAATCACGCCGCGTGTCGTATCGCCGCTGATGCCGCGGTTGGCGACTTTCATGCCGGGAAAACTGTTGCCCATGTTGTCGCCCCAGCCCTGCGTGATCGAATCGCCGAGGAACACGACCGCGCCCTTGTCCTGTTCGAGGCGCTTCGACCAGGCGATGCGTTTCTGCCGCCACAGGCTCTTGAACCAGTCGTAGCGGCGGATCGGCCCGGCTCCGGGAATCCCGTCGTCCGTGTCCGGAATTTTGGCGATGGCGGGCATCGGCGGAACCGTGGCCTTCACGACGAACGAGTCGGCAGCGCCGCGCTTCTGCGAGAACATCCATGGAAGTAACTCGGGTTCGGCGTAGGCCGCGTCCCACGAATTGTGGCCGAGGCCCCAATACTCGAAATACTTCGGCTGGCCTCCCGCCGCGCGGAGAGCAGCGACCATGTTACGGGAGCGAATCGTCTTCACCGTCGTGTCGTCATCCGAATGAAAGACCCAGAGCGGGACCTTCGCGGCCTTGGTGGCCACGGCCTCGTCTCCGCCTCCACACACCGGGGCTCCGGCGGCGAAGCGATTGGGAAAGCGGGTGATTAAATCCCACGTTCCGTATCCCCCCATGCTCAGCCCGGTGACGTAGACGCGGTCGGTGTCGATCGGCAGTTCCTTCTCCAGCGAGTCGAG
>JBBRDN010000277.1:0-3993 GCA_038203875.1 Verrucomicrobiota bacterium | reverse complement strand
GGCCTGTGGCGCGGCCCAGAGCACCCCGATGCTCATCTGGTTCCGGGCCGTCCAGGGCCTTGGCGGCGGAATGATTTTCGCATCGGTGTTCGCCACCATGGGCGATATCTTCGCCCCATCCGAACGCGGCAAGTACATCGGTCTCTTCACCGGTATGTTCAGCCTCGCCAGCCTCGCGGGTCCTACTGTCGGCGGCGCCCTCACCGACCATCTCAGTTGGCGCTGGGTGTTCTACATCAACGTGCCGATCAGCCTGATCGCCATGCCGGCGATCTGGTTCAACCTCCCGAACAAGGTCCGTAGTACCAGGCCGAAGCTGGATTTCCTCGGCGCAGCTCTCCTTTCCGCAGCCTCCGTCATGGTACTTCTCGCGCTGGTTTGGGCGGGCGACAAGTATGCATGGGGTTCGTTCGAAATCCTCGGGCTACTGGGCGGCTCAGCCGTGCTCATTGCTGGCTTCATCCTCCAGGAACTTCATCACCCGGAACCGATCCTGCCGCTGCACCTGTTCAAAAACGGCGTCTTCCTCACCTCCAACTTGATTGTGTTCACGTTCGGACTTGGGGTCTTCGCCTCGTTCCAATTTCTCGGCATCTTCGTGCAGACCGCTCTCCAGGCATCCGCCACGGCTTCGGGTGTGGTGACTACCCCGCAAAGCGTGGGCGTCCTGTTCACCAGTATTGCCGGCGGCTGGTACATGTCCCATGTGGGCAAGTACAAACGGTTGACCGTCGTCGGGGCGGCCCTCATCGCTGTCGCGCTGGCTATCCTGACTCAGCTCTCATTGGATACGAAGCTCTGGCAGGTTAGCGCGACGATGTTTGTGCTCGGGCTCGGCTTCGGAATGGTGCTGCCAACGATGTCGCTGATCGTCCAGAACGCGGTGAGCTACCAGTACATCGGAGTGGCGACTTCCTCGAGCCAGTTCTTCCGCCAGATCGGGAGCGTCCTTGGTATTGCCATATTCGGCTCCATCCTCACGAACACGTACCACGACGAGTTCGCAACTCGCTTCTCTGCCGAAGACCGGGCAGCCGTCGGACCGGAGATCAGCCAGATGCTGGATGATCCAACCGTTCGGCTGAACAACAAGGAATACCCAAAGATTCAGGCAGAGGTAGGGGCAATTCCAGGAGGCCAGGAGATCCTGGATCGCGCCGAACTTGCGCTCGGCCAAAGCGTCGTCGTCGCGACGCGCCGCATCTTCTACGGAGCGGTAGCAGCTGCCATCGCCTGCCTGGTCTTCGCAGTGATCATGAAGGAACTGCCCCTGCGGAAAACGGTTACCGGCGGCCCCGCCGCGCCGGTGCCCAAGGCCGCGGCCGGACAAAAACCGCCAGAAGCGGCGCCATCAGGCTCTCCCGGCGCAGGTGGAAGCTAGCCTCACCCAATCAGGGCAACAGGAAACGCCCCGGCAGTTATGCCGGGGCGTTTCTCTTGTTTCGGTCGCAGGGAAAGCGGTCTTAGAACCGCTTCTCCTTGATTCGGGCGGCCTTACCGGTGAGCCCTCGGAGGTAGTAGAGGTTCTTGCGGCGAACCTTGCCTCGTCGCGTAACTTCGATCTTGTCGACGCGCGGGCTGTTGATTGGGAAGGTGCGCTCGACGCCAACGCCGCTCGCGATCTTGCGGACGGTGAAGTTCGAAACGAGACCCTTCATTCGCTTCCGAATGACAACGCCTTCGAAAACCTGGATGCGCTCTTTGTCGCCTTCGACAACCTTCGCGTGGACACGCACTGTGTCGCCGCTACCAAAATCTGGGATATCAGTGCGCTGCTCGGACTGAGCAAGCACGTCGAGTTCGTAAGCCATGTTCGTGAATCCTTTTTGGACGTAACTTTTGTACGATACCGGATCGGTGTTTACGTTCCACTTCGGCGGCACCCGAAGATCTGGTTTTGCGACTTAGAAAACGGCCCGCGCGATGCTCGCGCCCGCCCACGCGGCAAGAATCCCGGCAACGACGCTCGCGACCACGTAAACGATCGCCCAGGCCACGTCGTTCGTTCGAGCCAGGTCGTACGTCTCATAACCGAACGCGCTAAACGTGGTGTAACTTCCGAGGAACCCTGTCACCAACAGCAACCGCGTCTCGCGCGGAAGCGAATCGCGAGCTTCCGCGTAGCCGAGCACGAGTCCAATGAGCAGGCACCCGGTGATGTTTACGAAGTACGTGCCGATTGGCAGCGAACCCCAGGTGCTGGTGCCGCCGGGAAAGTGTGTGCCGACGAAGTACCGCAGCGGAGCACCCACAACCGCGCCAGCCGCCACCCAGATGTAATTCATCGGCCCGTGCTCCCGTGTCCGCCAGCTCCCCGGACCGTTTCGGAAAGTACCAGCGCTTGCTCGAACTCCACGTCTACCAGCCGGGAGACCACGAGTTGGGCGATCCGGTCTCCGTGCAAAACAGTGTGGGTTATGTCCGGAGCCATGGTATAAAGCGTGATCATGATTTCGCCGCGATAGTCCGCATCGAGTGTTCCAAAGGTGGCCAGAATGCCCTGGCGGGCGAGGCCGCTACGCGGACGAAATTGGGCGTCGAGTCCCAGCGGTACTTCCAGTGCCAGGCCGGTGGGAACCACCACCGGATGTTGGCCGATTGTGACCGGGCCATCCTCAAGGCACGCATGAATGTCGTAACCGGAGGCCCATGGGGTCGCTCGGAACGGAAGCTTCGCGCCGGGGCGAAGCAGTTGAACGCGAATGGCCTCGGGCATGCCGCCAAGGATGCGGCGTCCGGAACCCAAGAGGCAACGCCGGCTCACAACTTGACTCGTTATGATCTGAGTGGCCACAATGTGGCTACCTCTCGCCCCGGAGCATCTTCGGATGAAGTCCATCGGTGTTCGTCAGCTTAAGAACGAAGCCACCCAAATCGTGCGGACCGTCCGCGAACAACATGCGCTTTATGTCATTACCGTCAACGGAGAACCTGTCGCAACACTGCGCCCCTACTCCGAACGTGACATTGCCGGCGTCGAGCGTGGCCACGCCGCCGTGGAACTCCAGGCCATCGAGCGCCTCGCTGAGTCCGTCGGCGCATCCTGGCTGTCCGTTGGTGCGTCTGCTGAATCGGATGAGCCAACTGAACCGCCTCGCAGGGGCCGTTAGCCATGGCCACCATTGACTCGAGCGTCCTGGTCTCGTTGTTCAACAACCACGACCGCCTTCACTCCCAGACCCTCGCCTGGTTCCGCGAAGCCGTTGCCGACGGGGAACCGCTTCGCGCACCCGTCATCGCCCTCGCCGAACGCGCCGCGACTCTCGCCGCAGAGCACCAGCTGCGCGGTAGCGACGCGATCTATTTCGCAGTGGCAGAAACGCTCGGGGACTCGCTCGTCACCCTCAATCCGCGCCAAGTGCAGCGGGGCAATCTCGTAGTCGAAACGCGCCGCCCGAAGGTCTGACTTTGTAGCTCCCTCTCCCTCACAATGGAGAGGGTTGGGGTGAGGCTCAGCGGAAGAGGTCGCGCTCGCTGTCGCGGATGATCGACCGCATCGTCGCTTCTTCATCGACGTCCCACGGCAGACCGCGTACGACTGCGGCCGGGACGCGCGAAAGATTCCCCTTCACCAGTTCGGCTGCACCGGCGACTTCGTCGGCGGTGCAGAGCGCCTGCACGCGGAATTCGTGACCATGTGGATCGAACTGGCCGATATAGCTCGTCACCGGGGACATCCCGGCGATGCCGATCGCGATGTCGGTCTGGGCTTCACGCCATGGGCGGCCGAAAGTGTCGGAAATGATCACCGCGACATTAAGACCGCGTGCCTTCAACGACGCTCGGACCTTCGCGCACGATGCATCGGGATCCTCGGGGAGGAGAATCGCGAGACCGTGGCCCCCGGAACTCGACTGATCGATGCCGGCGTTTGCGCAGATGAAGCCGTGCTTCGTCTCGGTGATCATGATCGGCCCAACCTGGCGCACCACCCGCTTCGATTCCTGCAGAACCAGCTCGACGATGGCCGGATCCTTCTCGGTTCGCTCGGCA
>JBBRDN010000276.1:0-4014 GCA_038203875.1 Verrucomicrobiota bacterium | reverse complement strand
ACCGGGAAGGAGATTCCAGTGCGCTGGTGCAAGGATTGGAACGAACTCGGAACCGTCAACGGAGTGATCTTCAGCAACGAACTGCTCGATGCGTTTCCGTGTCATCGCGTCGCGTGGGATGCCGCTGCACGTCGGTGGCGGGAGATGGGTGTGGGGCTTGAGGGTGAAAGATTCATTTGGAGCGCTTTGCCGAACGAGGGTGGTCTCGGAGTTCTGGAGGATGCCCATCTCGATCTGCCGGACGGGTTGCTCGACGTGTTGCCGGATGGATTCGCCACGGAACTTAATCCTGCGGCAGTTGACTGGTGGCGTTCAGCCGCGAGCAGTTTGGGAGAAGGCTGGCTGCTTGCGTTCGACTACGGGCTGACGCGCGAGGAGTTCTTCATGCCGCAACGCGGCGATGGGACGCTACGGGCCTACTCGAAGCATCGCCTCAAGCCCGACGTTCTTGCGTGCCCCGGCGAACAAGACCTGACGGCGCACGTGAACTTCACGGCAATTGAGCAAGCGGGAATTGCGGTCGGGTTGGCCACGGACACCTTAGATTTCCAAGGACGTTTCCTGACGCGCTTGGCGGAGAAGATCTGGACGGCTCCGAGTGCCGTCGCCTGGGACGCGTCGCGGATCGCCCAGTTCAAGACCCTGATGCATCCCGAACATATGGGCCGTTCGTTCCGGGTGGTGGCCCAAAAACGAACCCAAGCGGCAGCCGCGCTCTAATTGCTTTTCCGGCCGATCTTTTTCCCGTGGATCAAATGGACACGGCTTCGATCTTCACTTCCTCGGGCTTTGGCTTCCGGCGTTGCTCTGGCCGCGTGAAAAGTCCCCGCCAAAAGCCGATCCCGTAGACCAAGTGGGTGAGCACGACCAGCGGCGCAACTCGCCAAGCCAACGACAGCCGATCCCGTGTCACGGCGACCGCCTGGGCCAGCACCATCAGAACATACAGACCCATTGGCCATCGGAGCAGCGGCGGCAGCAGTGCGAAGACCAGAACGTAGACGACGAATGCCGGTGGAACGAAGTTGAGGGCGGATCCGGCGGAAGGATGAAGGCGGAACTGCTCGGCGCGTCCGCGGCCGTAGTTCAGCAACATCTTGGTGAACGATGCCAGATGGGGTCGCGGGCGACGATGGACGCGAACATCGGGATCGTAGACGAGGCGCCCGCCGCGCTTTTGCAATTCGTCCATGAGCGCGTTTTCCTCGTTGGGATAGAGCGATTCGTCGAAGCCGCCAAGATCGAGCACGGGCTGGCGACGGGCGATGAGGTTGCAGAGGATGAGCTCCTTCTCGCTGGAACGGCGCGCCGTTCCGATCGGCCCGTAGCGCGCGCGGCTCGGGCCGAAGGCCAGCCATGTCGCCATCGTCCGAGCGAACGCCTGTTCGAGTTGGGGCGCGTCGGATGGGCAAAGGTTCGGACCGCCGACCATGACCACATCCGCCTTGTTGAAATGAAACGCGGCTCGGCGAAGCGCGTCCGGGAACGCGACGGAATCGTCGTCTAGAAAGTAGACGAGTTCACCCGTCGCTTGGCGAAGCGCGAGGTTGCGCTGGACGGAGGGTTGTTTACCGCGGGCCAGAAGGACTTGTATCCGGTCCTTCGGATAGTCCAAAGCCCGGACACCGGCCAGGGCCAAGACCTCGGTGTCGGTCGGTCTGGCCGGGATGATGATGGTGACGGACGGCAGCGTGTCGGACACGGCGGTGCTGATACCTGATCCGGGGTGCCCGATGCCAGTTCACGCTTCGCGGGCGGGACAAATTGCCGTTTGGCCTCCGTCGATTCGGCCGCTAGGTTCGTCCGCACTGATATGCAACAGATCATTTCCGTCGAACTCAGCCGCGACACGGATGCCGTCCAGATCCCTGCCGGCACGGTCGTCGTTCTGCCCAAGGGCACTCCGGTAGACATCACGCAGACCTTGGGCGGGACCTACACGGTCCATGGGCCGCACGGCCTCTTTCGTATTTCCGGCAAAGACGCGGACGCCCTCGGACTCAAGCAAGAAGATGCGCCTGCGCCCGCAACCTACGATGGGCCTGTCGACGAGAAGGCCGTTTGGGAATCGCTCAAGAGCTGCTACGACCCGGAGATCCCTGTGAACATCGTGGACCTCGGCCTCGTTTATGACATGGCGATCGATGCCGGAACGGCCGGTGGCGGCAAGGTTTCGGTCAAGATGACGCTGACGGCCCCGGGGTGCGGCATGGGTGCGACCATTGCCGGCGATGCCCAGCAGAAGATCCTGACGCTTCCCGGCGTCGAAGAGGCTTCGGTCGAGATCGTTTGGGATCCGCCGTGGCATCAATCCATGATTTCAGCCGAAGGCCGTCGCGTTTTAGGTCTGGAGTGACCTCGTCCTGCAGATTGCGTCGCCACGGTAATCCCCCGCCGTGCCGCATTTGCGTTTGACCGGCTTTTTCCCGGGCGGCTAGCTTCCGCCTTCACTTTTTAATGCCCCTATGATTGGTAGTCTCCGCAAGCACCAGAGCTGGATTTGGATCATCGCGATCCCTGTCGTTATCGTTTCACTCATTTCGTTCTACTCGTCGGGCGGGAACGGCGGGCGGAATCAAGGCGATCTCGCCATCGGCTCCATCAACGGCCGCCCCATCAAGAGGGAGGAGTATGTAATCGCCCGGAAACTGGCCAGCCTCCAAAGCCTTCTCAGGACCGGCCAGGTTCCCCGTGATGGTCAGGACCTGAAGCAGGAGGTCTTCAACCGCATCCTGGTCGAGGAGGCGATCCGCCATTATCGCATCGAGGTCTCGTCCGAGGTCACGGCCAAGTTTCTCCGGAACATGCTCGTCGGTGAGAACGCCACCCTCGATCTCCCGACCTACCAGAAGATCCTTGCCAACATCGGCACCAAAATCCCCGGATTGACCGACCAGGACATGGACCGCTATGCGCGGACCGAGGTCGGACGTCTGCACCTGGCCGCGATATTTGGCGCTCCGGGTTCACTCGTCACCCAGGTCGAAGTCGAGGACAACTTCCGCCGTGCCCACGAGGAGATGATCGTTGAGGCCGCCGTCGTAAGCGCCACGAACTTCCTGGCCGAGGTCAAGGCCGATGCGATGTCCGTCAGCAATTACTTCAGCTTGAACCAGTCGTTCTACCGCCAACCGGAACAGCGTTCCGCGAACTACGTGTTCATTCCACTGACGAACTTCTTCGCCGAAGCCGACGTCAAGATCGCCAAACAAGGCACCAACATGGCCGCGATCGTCGAGAACCAATTCGCCCAGATGGGCACGAATGCATTGATCGAGCCCCTGACCGGCCGCCAGATGACCAAGCCGGAGGCACTTGAGCGGATCCGCACCGAAATCCGCGGATCTATAGCCGGTTCCGAAGCGCGGATCGCGGCTGCCAAACTGATCAACGAGGTCTACGAAGCGCAGAATGAAGGTCCCTATGTGTCCGGGTTGCTTGAGAAGCAGGCCGCAGCAGCGAAGCTTCCAGTCATGACCACGCTCCCGTTTGAAGCTTCCGTCGGTCCGCTGGGAGTTTCAGCCGAGGGATTCTCCGAGGCGACCTTCGCCTTGACCCAGGAGAAGCCGTATTCGCTCCGCCCGCTGTCCACCGACAAGGGAGTCTATGTGTTGCTCCTCAAACAGGTGGTGCCGGCTCGCCTGCTCCCATTCGAGACGGTCCGGACCCAGGTCACCTCCGATTTCAAACGCGAGGAATCCCTCAAGCTCGCGCGGAATGCCGGCGAAAAATTCGCCTCCACGCTTACCAACGCGGCCCCGGTTGTGAAGGGATTTGCCGCGGCGGCGAAGGCGGCGGGATTCACAGTCGTGCCGCTTCCCAGGTTCTCGCTCGCCACCCAGGCCCTTCCCGACAGCCCGTTGCCCGTCGATATCCGGCTGCTCAAGGGATACACCTCGGGCCTCAAGGTCGGCGCGAGCACCGCATTTGTTCCCCTCCAGGACGGCGGGGTCGTCATGCACCTCGTTTCCAAGCAGGCCGTGGATCCCGCCAAGCTGAAGGAAGAGCTTCCGG
>JBBRDN010000275.1:0-4109 GCA_038203875.1 Verrucomicrobiota bacterium | reverse complement strand
AGCGTGGTGATCCGGACGGGTTCGGCCGATTGGATGCCCCTCAAGGCCGGAGCGTAGTAGAGCTCCGCCAACGCGCCGCATCCCACGAGCGCAGCCTTTACCGGTTCGGTCTTGGGTCTTGGATCAGCCATCGCGATCGGGGAAGTGCGGCTCAGAACGGCTGGTGGAACTGCCAATCCCTCTCGTCCGAGGCTTCCTTTTGCAGGAAGACCAAGTTGCCCAGTTCGAATTTGGACCAGGGAGTGAGGAACTCGCGGGCGAAGATCCGTTGCGCGCCCGGAAGCTTCGAGGCCATGGAGCGCAGCAGCTCTTTCACCGCGGACGGGCGGGGTCCTTTTCCTTGAGGAGCGGCTTTTGCGGGACGGAACACGCGGTATTTCCGGTTTGAGAGGACATAGCGGATGAACGCCTGTTGGGCGGGCATCCACATGTCGTGGAACGCGACCACGCCACCGACGGAGAGTCTTTTGTCCGTGAGGACGAATTCGCAAAGCGTGAGGTCGAAAAGATGGGAGGCATCGATGAAGGCGAATCCGACTTCCGGGAGGGACGGTATGACTTCTTCGGCGAACTTCCTGTGGAAGGTCATCCGGTGGTTGAGACCGGCCCGGCGAACCATCTCCAGCCCGCATTCGCCAAATTGTGCCTGGAACGGATCCATTACATGATGATGGCCGGCACCGTTGTCCTCGAGCGCCTGAAGAATCGCATGGGCGGATGTTCCCTGCGCGAAACCCCCTCCAAGCTGAAGGCGGGTTTTAATTCCCGGACGGCCTCATACAGCTCGGCCGCCTCGGCTTCGCTGACATTGGAATGCAAGTCGACCAGATCTCCGGCGGGATTATACACCTTCCTGTTGGCGAAGGTGGTCCGCAGGGTTTCGGGCAACGGAGACTTGGTGGTGTTCATTGTTGTTTCAGGGCGCCCAGATTATCAGGCCTTGCGCAGGCGGCGGCCGAGCTTTCGGAGGTCGGTGAAATTGGTGATGCCATGGCTTCCCGGAGCCCATGGGCAGTGAAGCTCCGCCCCCAGCGAACGCAGGAGAACGCGGAGACGCTCCCGGTGGACGGCGACCTTTTCCAAGGTCCAGCGACGGACATCGCCGGGTGCGAGGCGGCGGCTCTTCAGTTCCGTGACCGCTTCGGCGACGGCTTCGGGCTTGTCGTCGCAGACGACGACGCAGCGGTCATCCCAGAAGGCGGCGCGGCCGCCGCGGGACCTGGTCGAGACGACGCCCATGCCGCAAAGCAGATACTCCATGCTGACGAACATCCCGCCTTCTATCTCGGAAAGGCAGAGCCCGACGTGGGCCCGGGCATAGAGGTCCACGATCTGTTCCGTGGTGAACTTCTGGCCCGGCTCCAAAGAGTCCTTAGCCCACCAGGCATGGGCCAGGGCGGACCGGACGGATGCGGCGTAGGCGTCGTTGCTGGTGCCTCCGTAGGTGTAGGAGAGCATGGCCAGCGACCGGACCTTTGCGGCGAGGGCGTGGCGCTTGTAGGGGGCGAGCACCGCGCTGTAGAGGGCGTCGTGGGTGCGGGCGACCGAAGGCGTGGGCTGGAAGACGGATTCGTTGACGAAGGCGTTCTGGTGGATGAACTCCGCCTCGACACCGGCTTGCCGCAGTTCACCCACGGAGTATTCCTCGTTGCAGAGGAAGACGACGCGGTGTTTCGGGAAACGTTTTTTCACCCCGCGCACATGGGCCGCGATGGAGGGAAGCTCCTGGCTCGAATAGCACCAAGGGAACAGGTAGAGGACGGTCAGGCTCAAGGCCTCCAACTCCCCGTGCAACGCCCAGTCGTCCCGGCCCCACCAGAGGTAGACGACCGGTGGATCGACGGAGAGGACGTGGGCGTGGTTGTGGCCGTGCTCAGCCAGGAAGCGTTTCAAGGACGCAGTCCCGCCGACACGGAAATGCCGGTAGCACTGGATCCATTTCTGAAGAGCGGGCATGTCGTGGGCTGAGTCGTCGATTTACGGAGGCGTTGTCGGTCGACCAACCAGGCCTACGACCGGGCCGTGGCATCGGGTCGAAGAAACAAATCCAGGTAGCTTTGCCCGCCGTCTTCAGAGCGCTTGTTGCCGAGGATCTTTATCTGGAATCCCATGGATGTGATTTTCGTCATCATCCGATCGCATTCCGGCCAGGTGCCGTGGAGCTCGACGAACACCGCGTTGGTCGTCGGCAGCAGCGGCAGGACTTCGGGCAGGAGATCCATCTCACCCCCCTCGATGTCCATCTTCAGCAGCAGGCGCGAGGCAGGAAAGGCTCTGATGATTGACGGCAGATCGGCGGCCATAACCCTCGTATTTCCCCCGGAATTCAGACGGCCCATCCCGCCGCCGAGGTCGAAGTTCATCCACCCGGATTTTGTGCTCGCCGCAGCCTCTACCACCGAACCGCGGATGCCGTTGCCGGCGAAATTGCGCCTGGCCCAGACCGCGTTGTCGGGATGCGGTTCGAAGGCGAGGATCGAGGCCTTGGGCCAACGGGCCGACGCGCAAAGGCTGAACAAGCCTATGTGGGAGCCCACATCGAGGATGAAGTCCGGCTCGAAGCCGGGAAGATCCAGGTCGTAGGCGCGGTGGAGTATCACTTCCTCGAAGATGCCGACATGGCAGACGTCCTCGGGACAAAGGTGGACTTTCTTCCCGTGCAATACGTTCAGCTTGGCCGACCATTGCCTCGCATCCGCCGCCCTGACTTCCCCGGAAACATCGATCCGACGCCAGCCCAGCCAGGCGAGCTTTAGTCGGTCCAAGCCCGAGCGCCCAAGACGGGCGAACGCCTGCATGTGATACTTCCGAGTTTTGAGGCGTTGGAGAAACTGGTTTTTCATTGGGGAACAAACTTGGGGCACGAAACCGCTATCAGGGATCAAGCCGGCGGGAACTCGAGCTCGATGCGCTCCAGCCAGCAGTGCATGACGAAGGTGTGGATCTCCTGGATGCGGGCGGTAGTGCCGCTCGGCACGATGAGGTCGACGTCCGACAGGCCACGGGTCTTGCCCCCGTCCTTGCCGATGAGGGCGATGGTCTTCAAGCCCCGGAATTTCGCGGCCTCGACCGCGAGGAGGATGTTCCGGGAGTTGCCGCTGGTGGAGAAGGCGACGAGCACGTCGCCGGGCTTTCCGAGGCCCTCAACCTGGCGGCTAAAAATCGCGTCGAAGCCGTAGTCGTTGCCGATGCAGGTCAGCAGGGGACCGTCGACGCTGAGACAGACGGCGGGAAGCGAAACGCGGTTGCCCTTGTATCGGCCGACGAGTTCCTCGGACATGTGGGCGGCGTCGGCCGCGCTGCCGCCGTTGCCGCAGGTCAGGATCTTGCCACCCGACTTCAAGGAGGCGACGAGCAGGTCGCCGCCGAGGCCGATCTCAGGCAGGAGAAGTTCGCTCCGTTGGACGACTTGAAGCAGTTCGGCGTGCTGTTGTTCCTGGATGTTCATCGGGGTTCGCGTTGGAGGAGGAGGACGCCGCACTCGGCGTTGGTTCCCTGGGCGGGGGCCTGGTGTGGGGTCTTAAATTCCTGCTGGCGGGTGAAGCCGAGGTCGGCGGCGAGCGCCTTGAGCTGGGGCAGGCCGCCGCCGCCGCCGTGCCAGGAGTGCCACTCGAAGAGCATGTTGTCGGTGTGTTTGAGGACGTCCTGGTAGCCGGTGAGGAGATCGTGCTCCCCGCCCTCGATGTCCACCTTGATCAGGTCATACGGAGGCGGGAGAAGTTCCAGGATACGGGCCGGAGAAATGACGGGCACCTCGCGGACGACGCCTTGGCTGGCGTTCGCGGGTTTGTTGCCGGTGCCGGAGGCCATGCACTCGCGTTCGATGAAGCGGAGCGGCCCGGCCTCGCGGGAGATGGCTCCATGCTCGAAGCGGATCCTGCCGACCGCGTCGTTGCGTTCCGCCACGCGCCTGAGCTGCGGTCCGACCCGGCCGTCGCCATCGACGAGGAGGGCCTGGAGGTTCTCCTTGTTCCCGCGTTTCCGGTGCTGGAGGAGCATGAAGAGCGAGAAGAAGCCGGCGTGGCATCCAAGATCGAGCCAGCGGGTGGGAAGGGGAAACCGTTGGCCTGCGCCGTCGTATTCGCCCATGAAGAAGATCTCCTCGAACG
>JBBRDN010000274.1:0-4118 GCA_038203875.1 Verrucomicrobiota bacterium | reverse complement strand
GGACCCTTTTCCTCAGCCTTTCGGCGAACCCCTGGCTCTGGGGTGCCGCGGAGTTTGAGCGCATCGCAACGGAGATCGCCCGATGGCAGCCCGACTTCCTGGATCTCGATCCGGTCTACGGCGCGGCCTTCGCGGGCTTCTGCCGGGAACGTAGGCTTCGGTTTCCGACGGTTAAGTTCATCCTCTCCAGCTATGAGTTCGTGAGCACGGTCCATCGCAGGCTGATGGAGGAGGTGTTCGCGGTTCCGGTCTTCAACCTCTACGGCTCCACCGAGACGGGCCATCTGCTGATGGAGGACGAGCACCAGCGCCTCCGGCCGAGCGGCGAGACGGCCTTCCTCGAATGCGTCGAACCTTCGCCGGACGGCGCGGCCCAGCTCGTGGTCACGACCCTGTCCAACGACGTCATGCCGCTGGTCCGTTACCGCATCGGCGACCATGTCGAACGACTCGCGGACGAGTCCGGGGACCACTTCCGCCTGCTCGGCCGGGTGCGTGATGCCTTCCATATCGCGGGTCGGATCGTGACGACGGCCGAAGTGGACGCCTGCTTCGCTGCGATGACGGGGATCGCGCACTACCAGCTCGCCCAAATCGCGGCCGACCGTTTTCGCCTCCGCTACATTGCCGATGGTTCGGGTCCCGATTCCGCCCGGCTGGTCGAACTTCAGGGCGAACTAGGCCGCATTCTCGGGTCCGGCAGTGAAGCAGCCGTGGAGCAGGTCGACCAGTTGCTTGCGGAACGATCCGGAAAGTTCCGTCTGACGGTGCCGCTGGCCGCTGCGGCTCGGTAGAGCTGCCTCCCTACGATCCTTCGCGCTCGGCGCGATCTTCGCGGATGAATCCAACCTGCCAACGGTCCAACCCCGGGGAATGGCTGGACAGGGCCTTCGCGGATTCCCTAGCGTCCGCCATCTTTTCCGGCCTGCTCTCGGCAACCCAAGAGCGCCCGAACCCAAGATGCTCGTCAGCCTGCTCCAAAAGATGGTCAGCACCGCGTATCTGGACGCCTGCCAGCGTTGCAACGACTGGAGCGGCCGGCAGACGGCGGAGCTCCGTCCCCGTGCGCTGCTCGACGTCGGCTGCGCGGACGGCGCGTTCCTCGGCAAATATCTCAAACACCAGCCCGAGCTCTTCAACGGCATCGAGGCGTCGCCGCCGCTCCGCGAAAAGGCCGAGGCCCGGGGCATCAAGACCTTCGATGTCGACCTCAACGGCGAATGGCCCTTCGCCAACGACACTTTCGACGTGGTGCATTGCTCCCAGGTCATCGAGCACCTGCACAACACCCGCCTCTTCGCCCAGGAGATCCATCGCGTGCTCAAGCCCGGCGGCACCGCGTTGATCACCTCGGAGAACCTGACGAGCTTCCTCAATCTCGGCGCGATGGCCTTCGGCTACACGCCGTTCACCCTGATGCGCTGCTGCGGCTGGTATCTCGGCAACCCGCTCGGGCTGCATTACCAGGAACACGTCAGCGAAGACGTGCCGGTGACGCACCCCGCCTTCGCCGGCGTGACCGGCCATGTCCGCGCGCTCGGCGTGCTCCAGGCGCAGGAGCTTTTCCAGCGGATCGGCTTCGCCGACGTGCAGGTTTCGTCCTATGGCCTGATGCCCTTCCCGAAGTGGCTCGGCAAACCGCTCGAAAGCTTCATGCCCCGGCGCGGCCACCTGCTCCTCGTCCGCGCGACCAAGGCCAAGACCTGATCCGCCATGGGACTCGACATCAACGCCGTCCGTTTCCTCATCGCCGCGCACCAGCGCGGCGTGCGTCACCGCGATGTGCTCATGCTCGGCCGCCAGGATCTCAACGTCTACCCGGCCGCGATGGTGAAGGAACTCCGGAAACACGGCCTTCCGGCCGACGAGTTCCTCTCCAACGACCCGGCCAAGGTGCGCTACGCCGAGCCGGTCTTCCGGGCATTGGGGGCGACGAGCGTCCAGTCGATGGACGCCTCGTCGTTCGAAGGAGCCGAGCACGTCCACGACCTGAACCAGCCGATCGGTGCGGAGCTGAAGGAGAAGTTCGACCTCGTCTACGACGGCGGAACCCTCGAGCACATCTTCAACTTCCCCCAAGCGCTCAAGAACTGCATGGAGATGGTCCGCGTGGGCGGGCACGTGATGATGCATACCATCACCAACAACTGGTGCGGCCACGGCTTCTACCAGTTCAGCCCTGAGCTATTCTTCCAGGCGTTCTCCGCCCCTAATGGCTTTGTCGTGGAACGCATGGTCGCGCATATCGTCGGGCCTTACGGCCGCTGGTATGAGGTCTCCGATCCGGAGAGAATCCGGCAACGGGTCGAGGTCGTGAACACGCTCCCGCTCCATCTTTGGGTCGAGGCCCGCCGCGTCGCGGTGAATCCTGTTTTCGAGGCGGCGCCTCAGCAGAGCGACTACACGCCCCGTTGGGATCCGGCGACCAAGCCTGAGGTCGTCTACCAGCCGGATCGAAGCGCCCTTTCGCGGGTCGTGCCCGGCTTGGCCCGCGTCTTCAATGTCGCGAAGAACGGCCTGACCCTTCTGCACCGGCAAAGCCTGCGAAACCGGGCTCGCTTCACCGTCATCCAGAAACCATGAGCGCCCTCCGCAGCTTTGTCCGCCACACTGCCGTCGGGCGGTTGGCAGTGATCCCCTACAGGCTCGGTTGGGCCTGGCTCCAGGCCCTGAAGCAGGCCGGCCGGATGACCGCATGGGCCTTCACGTCGAAGGAGTATTACAACCACACCTACCACCTCACGCCGCTGAACCGCCGGTATCTCGCCGAGTTCACCGCCGTGGTCGCCGGGAAACCGTGGCTCGAGATCGAGCGCTATTGCCGGGAGTTGGAGGACGACCAGTCGCTCCGCGACAAGCTGGTCGCTGCCACTCTGGCCTCACCCGATCGCCACAATTCCGACGCCGAGCCCCGCTACGGCCGGCGCATCGGCTGGTATGCCCTGATCCGCGCGCTCAAGCCCAAGGTCATTGTCGAAACCGGTGTTGATCGCGGCCTCGGCACCGTCGTCATCGCCGCTGCGCTCAAGCGCAATGCGGCCGAGGGGTCGCCCGGACGCGTCTACGCCACCGACATCATCCCGGACTGCGGCCACCTCTTCCTGCCGGAATACCGCGACGTCGGCGAAATCCTCTTGGGCGACTCCGTGGAAACACTGAAGAAGTTCAGCCAACCGGTGGATCTTTTCCTCCACGACAGCGACCACCGGCCGGAATACGAGTGGGCCGAGTTCCTCGCCATCGAGCACTGCCTGCACCCGGGTTCCATCGTCCTCAGCGACAATTCGCAGCAGTCGGTCAAGCTGGCCGAGTTCGCCGAGAAGACCGGCCGCAAGTTCCTCTACTTCCAGGACCAGCCCGACAAACACTGGTGGCCGGGCGACGGCATCGGCGCCGCTTTCTGATTCAGGTAGGGCGACGGCTCCGGCCAAGCCGCATGTTGAGGTGATTTCAACGCCGATAAACAGCCGTCCCCATCGACTCGTTCTCGTCGATTGTCTTCAGGTGTCTGAACCCCGCTTCACTCAGCACCGCTTCTAACTCAGGAAGACCGACTTCCCATTTGTGCCATTCCACGATCACGGAATCACATTGCTGAAGAAACCCGCGCTCCGCCTTCAGGAACCGCAGCTCCGATCCTTCGATGTCGATCTTCAACACGTTGCAACGCAGGTCGCCGAAACGCTTCCGCCACTGCGTGGCGATGCTTAGGCAGGGAACATGGATCTTCTCCCACTTTCCGTTCAGCCCTGCGGCCACCGTGTCGGGCATCTTGCTCATTGAACAGATGTTGGATTCGTAGACGAAGAACTCTGCGGAACCGCCTTCCGGTCCCTCTCCTACGATTCCGTTCAGACCGTGGATCTCAGGCATTCCATTGGATTCAGCGTGCCAGCGCGCTTCCTCCACTGCGGAAGGATTGGCGTCGACCATGAGGCCCTTAAGCTTTCGTCCTTTCGCCAGATGCATCAGCCAACAGGAAAAATAGCCGACGTTGCAGCCGAGATCGATGTAGGTGGTGAAGCCCGCGGGCAGGAGGGTTGGATCGTAGAGGACGTTCTTGTCGAACATCTCGTCCGCCAACGGGATGCTCTCCAACCGGGTGGCCCTGTAGCGGA
>JBBRDN010000273.1:0-4167 GCA_038203875.1 Verrucomicrobiota bacterium | reverse complement strand
GCCGGCTAATCTGCCGAGATCTCCCGACGGTCGCATGTTTCGGATGCGGGCTGCTTCCGCCAAAGCCGCCAGAGACCTGGCGGTGGCGGCGGCGTCAAAGCCACCGGCCAGAGTCTGCTCGAACAATCTTCCAAGCGTTTCCTGCGAGCCGGCTTTGCCGATGAGATCAATCCACGGACCATCGCCGTCCTTCGGCAACGGCTCCGAACCGATCAATTGGTCGAGAACTCCGGCCGCCTGCGCGGGCTCAATAGCCTTGAGGCCGAATTCGAGCTGCTTTTCGCGGCCCGCCGATTTCCAAGAACCGGTCCGAAGCGATTTTACCCAAACTTGGGAGAGGTCGTTGATCGTGAGCCAGACCGCGTAGTCGAGGAACGGGTCCATCGGCTTTTCCAAGGAAGACAGAGCAAGCTCGGCCGAGCGAGGGGTCTTCTGGCCTCTCAATGCTCGAATGGCTTCCAGCCGGACCCGGGGATGCTGGTCAGCCAACGCAGTTTCGATTCGGGGCATCGCGTTCGTCATCCCAGCCTGCCATCGGTTCAAGATGCGGACTGCGCCTGCGCGAATTCGGCCGTCGGAAGACTTCAACAGAACGTCGAGAAGCTCAGGTTGGCGGCTGCCGATCGACTGGAAAGCCCAGAGGAGCCGCAGGCGATTCAGATCGTTGGTCGCGCCGGTCAGTTCCGTTTTGAGAGCATCAAAGGCGTTGGTTCCATTTTCAGCGATCACGCGTTGTGCGCGTTGCCGATCCCACGGAACCGCGCTCGAAAGCTGTTTGGCGACGATCGCCGGCGCCTCACTGCGACGGAGACCAGAAAGCGGGATCGTTCTGCCAACCGGTGCCACGCGCCAGATCCGGCCGTTCTCCTTGTCGCGGCGGCGATCTCGGAAATCCACTTCGCCGTGCTGGATGATCGGGTTCGACCAGTCCGCGATATAGAGCGCACCATCCGGCCCAAGTTTCACATCGATCGGGCGGAATGTGACGTTGGTTGTGCGGAGAAGGTCCGGCAGTTCCTTGGTCTGGTAGCCGCTCCCCTGCTCTTCCATCCCGAAACGGACGACCCGATGGGCGCGGAAATCGCAGGTGACCATGTTGCCCTGCCAGTCCTGTGGGAACAGGGGCGAGTTGATGATCTCGAGGCCGCAGAACTTGGGATAGCTGCCAGGGCTGATGCTCTGCAATTCGCGGCGCATCTGGGAGTAGGTAAAATAGGTCGCGCCTTCGATGCCCCAGCTGACGCCCTGGCCGCCGGCGCCGTCGGTCACGAAGGACTGGCCATATTCGTCGAACTGGTGTCCCCACGGATTGCAGAATCCTTTCAGGAAAACGGTCAGCTGCTGGTTGCGGGGATTGAAGTCGTGCACCGCGCCGCTGTAGGCCCGGACTACGCCGTTGGGCGTCTCGATGTGGCTGTGGATGTAGATCGACTGGTTGAAGAACAGGCTGCCCGACGGAGCCCACCTGAGCGTGTGGAGAATGTGATGTGTGTCCTCGGTGCCGAAGCCCGACAGGACAATCCGCTTTTCATCGGCCACTCCGTCGCCATCGGTGTCCTTGAAGTGGAGCAGCTGTGTGCTTTGGCCGACGTAGACGCCGCCGTCACCGGGTTCGACTCCGGTCGGGATCAGAAGCCCGTCGGCGAAGACGGTCGCCTTGTCGGCGACGCCCTTGCCCTGGGTGTCTTGAAGAACGATAACTTTGTCGTTCGCCTTCTCACCCGGCGCAATCTGTGGGTAGACCTCCGAACTGGCGACCCAGAGGCGGCCTTGAGTGTCGAAGTTCATCTGGATGGGTTTGGCCAGGAGTGGATTTTCTGCCCAAAGGGTAACTTCGAAACCTGGTGCAACCGTGAAAACCGGCTTCACCTGCTGGTGGGTGGCCACCGCCACTCCGGAGATGGATGTCGCAGCCTTCACCGCGGCGCCCGCTTCAGCCACGGAAGGCTTCAGTTCGATCTTCCGAGGCCTCGGCTGCCGGAGTTGCGCGATCTTCGCTTCGTATTCGGCGATGATCGGATCGAACATGGGGATCTCCTTCGCATTCTGTCCCTGTTCGTGCTTCCGGAACCCGAAGAGATAGGTTTCGTTCTCGGGGCGCCAGCGATGGAAGAACTGCCGGTTCTTCTCGATGATCGTGCGGCGCAATTCCTCGACCTGTTCGGCCTGGGCTCCGGAAAGAACCTTCATCGACCGCTTCCAATCGTTGTCCGTTCCCCTCGCCGCCTCCTTGCCATCGATGAACAAACTGTAGGAGCCCTTGTCCAACCCGACGATCTGGACCACCGGCAAGCCTGGACTGATGAGCATCGGCGTTCCGTCCTTAAGGTGGCGGGCTGGCTCGAGGTTTTCGTTGAGGATGGTAGCCGAAAACGACGTCGTTGTCTTGATCGTGTCCGTTAACTTTGATCCGAAGCTACCATCGCGCACTTTTCCATCTTCAAGGATACCCAGCCGCCAGTTGATGCCCGACTGGTTCATCGCGATATCGACCAAGTCGGCGACCTGCGCATAGCCGTAACTTGAAAGGTGAATGCCGTTGTCGGTGAAAAAATGGTTGACCGCGTAGGCTGGTCCGTCACGCAGATCGCGGAAAAGGTCCGTGAACCACGCGTTGCGCTCCTTGGCCAGATCGCGGAGTGCCGCGGTGATCGCCTCAAGCACCTTGTTGTGTGCGGTCGGATCCGGAAGCGGCGCGGGCATCCGCTCATGACGGATCGGGCTTACGACCATGAAGCGCACCTTGTCCTTGCCCCCGGCAATCTGCTCGATGGCGTCCATGAGCTTCACCATGTCGCTCTTGAACGGGCTTACCGCATCCAGGCCGTCGAACGAGTTGGCCATGCCGTAACCCAGGACAACCACCGTTGGTTTGACCTGGGCGATTTGGTCCTTCAGCCGAGCGAATACTTTTTCCGGTTCGCGGAAATCAAAGCTGGATCGGCTTGTGCCGCGCGGGGTGTCGGCGCTCCATCCCAGATTGCGGACGATGAACTGGCGGTCCTTGAACCGCTCGTGGAGGCGCAGTTCGATGTGGCAGTATTCCTGTTCGCGCTCGATCAGCGTGTCCCCGAGAAGGAGGACACGGTCGCCGTCGACGAGATCGAGGCGGTTGGTGTTCTGGGCGGACGCCGTCATGGCAGCCAGTGCGGCGCAGACGATCGCGAAGACAACTCGTGGAAGCATGGTCGGTTTGATCATGGAACTGGAATCGAGATTACTTGGGTGTGCCGATGACGCTAGCTTTGACCGCCTCGGCGATCAACCGGGCGCCCCGGGCGTTCGGATGGATGCGGTCGGGAAAGAGTTCTGCTTTTCCTGAAAGCGCTGAATGAAGGTCGATAATCGGAATCCGACGGCGTTTAGCCACTGCCCGGATCGCCGGGATAACACCGTCGATGATCGTCGCTTCGTTGATGCCCCAGCGGGTTTCATAGGCTGGAACCGGGAGGCAGAGGTATATCTTGGGCTTGGACGGGAGGCTCTTGAAATCGTTGATCAACGCCTCGAGGTCCTCCTCGAATCCCCGGTTCCGGATCCAGTTCTGGGGCTTCGTGTCGTTCGTGCCGAGCTTGATCACGACGATGTCCGGCCTCAGTCCGAGGGCCGCGTTGAACTGCGGTGTCAGCCGCCATGGATTGTCGCCGTGCGACAACAGCGTCGCACCGTTGACTCCGAAATTCCACACATCGAACTTCTCGCCCAACAGATTGCCCAACACGCGGGGGTAGCTGTTTTTTTCGCGGTCTTCGACGCCGGCTCCGTAGGTGATGCTGTCTCCAACGCACGCAACCTTGATCGGCCCCTTCGGATCGGATGAACCAATTCCCCCGGAAGCGCATCCGGTGACGCAGGCAAGCGACGCAAGCCCGGCGGTTCTGAGAAAGTGGCGGCGATTCATGGTGACCCCGGATTGAACCGGCGAAGGGCCGAATCAGGCAAGCGGGCCTTTCAGGAAACGTGCGTCCGGAATCAACTGTTTTTCTGGTTGAACCGAGGTCTTTGGCAACTAGCTTGAACATGATGGCAACGACGGTTCCAACCGATTCGTCCGGAGGCCTGATAGTGGTCCTCCTCATCGTCTTTTTGCTCGGCCCCTTCTCCCTTTGCGTCCTCTTTGCCGTTCGCTTTTGGCTGGATAGCCGGACCTCCCACCGCAGGGCTTCA
>JBBRDN010000272.1:0-4325 GCA_038203875.1 Verrucomicrobiota bacterium | reverse complement strand
AGGGAGAGGAAGGTGATCTCATCCGTTACGGCGCACTGCTTTTGACCGATACGTATGCGCAACTGGGTGATGGTGCAAAAGATGAGAATATGCATTTTTCTGGAAATACTTTGAACTGCACGAGTTGCCACCAGAATAATGGTACCAAACAGTTCGGACTCCCCTTGATGGGGGTTAGCCAGAGATTCCCACGATTTAGAGGCCGCTCAGATAAAGTGGCTGGACTTGAGGAAAGGATTAACGGTTGTTTCACACGCAGCATGAGCGGTAAGGTTCTTCCTGTCGACAGCAGAGAGATGAAGGCAATGGTCGCCCACCTAAACTGGTTGTCAAAAGACATGCCCAAGGATGTTTATGGCCAGGGAACACCTTCATTCGAAGGTCCGAACCGCAAGGCAGATGTGAAAAAAGGAGAAGAGGTGTACAACCTGTTCTGCATGTCGTGCCATGGCAAAAATGGGGACGGTTATCAGTCAATGTCGGCCGGAGGTTCGGGCAGCCATGTCGCTCCTGCACTTTGGGGAGCAAACAGCTATAACAACGGAGCGGGGATGAACCGGGTGCTGACCAACGCCGCTTTTGTTCATAGCAACATGCCGCTGGGAACGGTGTGGAACCATCCGGCAGTCACCAATGAAGACACCTACGATGTCGCCGCCTATCTCAGCTCCAAGGAGCGGCCGCAGATGAGCGGTCTGGAGAAGGACTATCCGAAATTGGAGAAAAAAGCGGTGGACTGCCCGTATCCGCCCTATGCGGATAAATTTTCGCAGGAGCAGCATCAGTACGGACCGTTCCAGCCAATAATGATGGAGGCGCAGAAAAAGAAATAAGTAATCGGCGGCCTGCTCGGTCTTGGGTTGAGGGCTGTTGAACTGCCTGCCACGAAAGATGTTTTCAAGGTCCTCGGTGAATTCCCCGTGCTGTTCATCAACGTGGTGTACGCCTGTCTGCTGCTCGGCAAACGGGCCGATGGATTTTCCAAGGTTTGGAAACGGGCCCGGCCTCACGTCATCATCGGTCACGTAACAGCCTGGGGGCAGTATGTGGTCGGACTGGCGCTGGTTTTATTTATCCTTGCGCCGATCACCGGATTCAACGAGCTGGCAGGGCCAACGATCGCCATCGGCTTCCAAGGCGGTCACGGTACCGCCGCCGGCCTCGCCGCCAATTTCCAATTGGCCCTCGACTTCCCTGAAGGAAAAACCATCGCCTACTCCATCGCCACGCTCGGCATCGTCTTCGGCACCATCGGCGGCCCTCTGCTCGCCAACCTGCTTTCCCGCAGGCACCCTGTCGATCCGCCCGACGCCGGGACCAGCGATGCACCCGAGGGGCACGAACCCGAAAACTTCAGCTTCCCAAAACCCTGGTATCCCTATGCACTGGGCGATCTGGGCGGAGGAACGGCCACCACCGCCTCCGGGCTCCTGCTGAGTTGAAATAAAGAAACGCGATCCCAGTAAACATGAATACAGATTCCAACAGCGCCGCTCAACCACCCAAGCGCGATAGGGAAGAGCCTGACCACGATCATGGCTTTGCCCCGTCGTTTCTGCCGCACTGGATGCAGGAACGCTGGACTGGGTTGACAGTCGCCGTGGCCGGCGTGGCGCTGGGCGTCGGATTTTTCGGGGAGAAGTTCCTTGGCCTGCCTCCGTCCACCGCCCTTGCGTTCTATATTCTGGCCTACGTGGCGGGTGGCTACGATGTCGCCCGCGCGGCCTTGCCCGCGCTCTTCCGGGGAAAGTACGACATTGATCTGCTGATGATTGCAGCAGCGGCGGGAGCGGCGGTGCTCGGGGAGTGGACGGAAGGCGCGTTTCTGTTGTTCCTCTTTTCGCTCGGTCATGCCGGGGAACACTACGCGATGGACCGGGCGCGCAACGCCGTCGGCGTTCTCGGCGAACTCATGCCCCGCACCGCCTTCACGAAGCGTGGAGACCGGCTGGAAGAAGTGCCGGTGGAACAACTCGTCGTGGATGAAATCGTGGTCGTCAAACCCGGCGAGCGTGTGCCCGTGGACGGCGTCATCACGGCGGGCGAAAGCAGTATCGATCAAAGCGCGATCACCGGCGAGAGCGTGCCGGTGAGTCGCAAGCCCGGTGACGAGGTGTTTGCGGGCACCATTAACCAAGACAACGCGCTCGACGTGCGCATGACCCGATTGGCCCGAGACAATACGCTGGCCCGCGTGATGCAGCTCGTCGCCGAAGCGCAGGAACAAAAGAGCCCGACCCAGCGGTTCACCGAAACCTTCGCGCGCCGCTTCGTTCCGGCGGTGCTTATCGGCACGCTAGTCGTCATCGTGATCCTGCCACTCGTATTTGGCTGGACGTGGAGCGCGAGTTTCTACCGGGGCATGTTGTTGCTGGTTGCCGCTTCGCCATGTGCGCTGGCCATCGGCACCCCGGCGGCCGTGCTCGCAGGCATCGCCCAGGCGGCTCGACATGGCGTGCTCATCAAAGGCGGGATCCATTTGGAAAGCCTCGGACGCCTGAACACCGTGGCGCTCGACAAAACCGGCACGCTCACCACCGGCAAGTTCGCGGTCTCGCAAGTCATCGGCCTTGACGGTACGTCCGAGGACGAAGTCCTGCGCATCGCCGCCGCCGTCGAGGAGCAATCCAGCCATCCGCTGGCCGCCGCCATCGTGAAGACGGCCCGCGAGCGCAAGATCGATTTCCCCTCGGCTACCGACATCGAAAACCTCGCGGGCAAAGGCATCCAGGCGCGAGTGGAGGACGCCGAAATTCTGGTCGGAGCCATCCGCGCTTTTGAAGGAGATACCGCGGCCGGGGGAGGGGGCCCGCTGGCGGAAACCGTCGCCAAGCTGGAAGCCGATGGGCAAACCACAGTGATCATTCGTCGCGCCGGAAAGTTCATCGGCGTCATCGCCCTCGCTGACGAGCCGCGGCACTTGGCCGGCGAGGTGATGAAACGCTTGCGGGCACAGGGCATCGAACGCCTCGTGATGCTCACCGGCGACAATACCTCCGTGGCCCGCCGGGTCGCGGAAAAGCTTGGCATCAGCGATGTCCGTGCGGAGTTGCTGCCCGGACAGAAGCTGAAGGTCGTCCATGAACTGGAGCAAGATCGTGGCGTCATCGCGATGATCGGCGACGGCGTGAACGACGCGCCCGCCCTGGCTGCGGCCACGGTGGGTGTGGCGATGGGCGCCGGAGGCACTGCGGTCGCCTTGGAGACCGCCGATGTCGTGTTGATGGGCGACGATCTCGGCAAGCTTTCCTTTGCCATCGGCCTGAGCCGGGCCAGCGCCCGCATCATCCGCCAGAACCTCGTGATCGCCCTCGGCGTCATCGCTCTGCTCCTGATTGCCTCTGGCTTTGGCGTTATTCCGTTGAGTGTCGCCGTGGTCCTGCACGAGGGGAGCACCATCGTCGTCGTATTGAACGCCCTGCGCCTTCTCGCCTGGCACGAACCCCCACCGAACCGATGATCCGGATCGCCTTACTATGATGACTCAGACTAAATCAAAACTTGGGTTCAGCGGGACATGGTCGATGGCCGTAGGCGGCATGGTCGGCGGTGGCATATTTTCGACGCTCGGTGTGGTTGTCGGCATTGCGGGTGGATGGGCATGGCTCAGCTTCGCTGCCGCAGGTCTCGTCGCGCTGGCATCAGGATACAGCTATATCAAACTCGCCACCCATTATGGCGAAGGGGGCGGAGCCTTCACTTTTCTCCGAAAGATCGATGCATTTGGATTTGCGGGCAGCCTTTCATGGGTACTCATTGTCGGATATGTGCTGACAAATGCGGTTTATGCTTTCACCTTTGGTCAGTACCTTGGACATGTGGTGGGTCTGGGAGCGTGGTTCCCGCGGGTTGCCGGCATTGCCATTGTGGCATTGTTTATTGGGCTTAACCTGCGCGGAGTCGGTATAGCCGGCGGTGTTGAAGTTTTTCTTGTGTGGTTCAAGCTGGCGGTATTGGTGGGGCTGGCAGGCTGGGGGCTGGCGCAGTGGGATCCGCCGATGCTGTCGCGGGGCGTGCCGGAAGCCGGGGTCGGCGCAGCCCTATTTGGCGCGGCATCCGTGTTCATGGCCTATGAGGGGTTCCAACTGTTGACCTACGAGTACGCAGACATCAAGAACCCGCAGAAGACATTGCCCCGGGCGGTGCTGTCGGCAATCGTCGTTGTGATCATCGTCTATGTCGTTGTTGCCCTTGGCACTGCCATGTTGATCGGCGCGGATCAAGTTGTGCAGCACAAAGAGGTGGCGCTGGCCATTGCCGGACAGCAGGCGCTCGGAACCATTGGCCTCGTGATTGTCACGATTGCCGCGGCGTTTTCCACGGGG
>JBBRDN010000271.1:0-4348 GCA_038203875.1 Verrucomicrobiota bacterium | reverse complement strand
TGTCTCCAAGCCTTGGATGTAGGCCGGGCGTCCCCGCCCGCCCTGGAGGTGCTGAGATAATGGTACCCGCAATGAACCCCCACGGGCCGGGCGGGGACGCCCGGCCTACGGATCGGCTCAAGCCTTTCGCCCCGCCTCTCTTGACCTTCTCTCGTGGTTTGAAGACACGCGCTAGACAGCCCGTGAGGGCTGAACCTGAATAGCCGCAGGTTGCACCTGCGGCTATTCAAGTTGGACCTCTTCGAGGTCCGCCTCAGCCGAGGATCTCCTTCAACGCCGCCAGGCAGCGCTGGTTTTCGGCCGGAGTGCCGACGGAGATGCGGAGCCATTCCGGCAACTGGTATCCGGCCATCGGACGGGTGATGACGCCGCGCTTCTGGAGTTCGTTGAAGACCTTGGCGCCATCGCCCACGTGGATGAGGACGAAGTTGGCCGCGCTGTGGATGAATTTCAGCTTCATGGCCTTGAACGCCAATTCGAAGAACTCGACGCCCGCCGCGTTGTTCGCCTTCGTGGCCCAGATATGGTCCGCATCGTCGAGCGCCGCCATCGCACCGGCCTGGGCGATGGAATTGATGTTGAACGGCTGCCGGATCTTTTCGAGGGCGCTGATGATTTCGGGTGAGGCGACGCCGTAGCCGAGACGCAGGCCGGCGAGTCCGAAGATTTTCGAGAAGGTCCGCATGAGGATGAGGTTCTTCATCTGCCCGTCGCGGATGAGCGGGACCAGGTTCACCGCGTCGTTCAGGAACTCGATGTAGGCCTCGTCCATGACGAGGAGCACGTGTTCGGGAACGCTGTTCACGAGCTCCACGATCTCGGCGCGGCTGGCGAGTGTGCCGGTCGGGTTGTTCGGATTGGCCACGAACATCACGCGGGTCTGGGCCGTGATGGCCTTCACCATGGCCTTCAGATCATGGCCGAGGTTCTTGGCGGGAACGGTGATCAGGTTCGCGCCGAAGAGGCTGGTGACGATCGGGTAGACGGCAAAGCAATACTGCGAGACCACCACGTCCACCCCCGGCCCCATGAAGGCGTGCCCGACGAACTCGATGATCTCGTTGGAGCCGTTTCCAAGGGTGATGTTGGAAGTCGCGGTTCCGAGCTTCGTCGCCAGTTTTTGTTTCAGGTAGAAGGCGTTCCCGTCGGGGTAGAGGTGGAGGTTCTTCAGCACATGCTCCATCGCGGCCAAGGCCTTGGGCGACGGGCCGAGCGGGTTTTCGTTCGAGGCCAGCTTGATGATGGATGCGGCGGGCAGGCCGAGTTCGCGGGCGACTTCCTCGATGGGCCGGCCGGCCTGGTAGACGGGGAGCGTGGTGATCTGGGGATTGAATTGGAGGGGCATGGCTGTGGGAAATGGGGATTCTTAATCCTGCTCTTAATCCTGCTCTTCGTCTTTTTCACTCCTGTCTGGGACAGGATTAAGAGGAAGAGAAAGATTAAGATTAAGAAAGGAGGTCAGAGCGCTTTCACGATCCGGTCCACATCGACGTGCTTCGCGATGATGTCGCGGATGAGCGCGATCTTTTCGGCGTCGGTCGGCCGGGTTTTGACCGTGAGATCGTGGACGCGGCTGGCGACCTGGTAGGTCTCCTCCTTGGCCAGCAGCACGGGGAAGGGCATGCGGCGAATGAGATCCAGGACACCGTTCTTGGGTTTGATGCCGCCGGTGAGGAGGAGTCCGGCAAGCTTGTCGCCGTGGGGTTCACCGGCCCAGGCGGCGGCGGCGATGATGAGGTCGTCTCGGTCGCCGGGGGTGATGAGCAGCGCTCCGTCCTTGAAATGCTTCGTGGCGTTCTTCGCCGACATGGCCCCGACGACAATGCTGCGGATGCTGTTGGTGACCGGGCCTCCTGCGTGGATCAGCTCGGTCTGCAGTTCCTCCTGCACGAGCTGGATGGTGGGGCTTGAGAGGATCGGCTGGTAAGGCAGGACGCCGAGAAGTTCGAGGCCCTTGCGCTTGAGTCCGCGACGGGCGAACTCGGTGATGTAGTCGAGCTTGTCGGGCAGGACCTTGTTCAGGATCACGCCGATGATCTCGACGCCTTCCTTTTGGAACAGGGCCTGGTTGAGCGAGACTTCGTCGATGGGTTTCCCGATGCCGCCCTGGCTGACGATGATGACCTTGGCCCCGAGGACCTTCGCGACCTGCGCGTTGGACAGATCGAAGACCGAGCCGACTCCGGCATGGCCCGAGCCTTCACAGAGCACGAAATCCTTCTCCCAGGCCACGCGGTCGAATGCTTTCTGGATCTTGCGGATGAGCGTTTCGTTGTTCGAGGCCTGGAGATACTTGCGGGTGAAGTCCGGCTCGATGGCGATGGGGCTCATGGCCGTCAGCGGGCAGTTCAGGTTATAGACCCGGTCCATCAGCACCGTGTCCTCGTCGATCTTGCTCTCCTCGATCTCCACGAAGCGCTGGCCGACGGGCTTGATGTAGCCGACGCGCGGGAAGGTTTTCTGGAGCGCGGCGAGGAGGCCGAGGGACGTGGTGGTCTTGCCGTCGTTCTGGCGGGTGGCGGCAATGAAGACGCGTGGCGTGGAGGTGTTCATCGTCTCGGATGGATGGGGAACGGCTCCTTGGAATTATTCCTCGCCGGGGAGCACTCGGCCGGCTTCCGGATACAGCTTGGAATACTCGATCGACTGCAGGCCGATGATCGCGGCGACACCGAGGATGTCGTGGGCCGAGGCGCCACGGGAAACGTCGGACGCGGGACGGTCCAGTCCGAGGAGGATCTGGCCGTAGGCGTTGGCGCGGGCCATGTGCTGGACGAGCTTGGAGGCGATGTTGCCCGAGTTCAGATCCGGGAAGACAAGCACGTTGGCCCGTCCGGCGACCTTACTGTCGGGCAGCTTGCGCTGGGCGATCTCGGGGATGATCGCGGCATCGACTTGGAGTTCGCCGTCGAAGTCGGCCTCCAACCCCATCTCCTGCGCCCGCTGCTGGGCCAGGGCCGTGGCCGCCTGCATTTTGCCAATCGTGGGAGCCGTGGCGCTGCCCTTGGTCGAGTAGGAGAGGAGCGCCACGCGGGCGCGCTGGCCGATGAGTTGACGCGCAAGGCGCGCGGTGGAAATGGCGATGTCGGTGAGCTGGTCGACGGTCGGTTCCGGGATGACGCCGCAGTCCGCCATGAAGATGACGCCGCTGTCGCCGAACTTCGTGTCCTCCACTTCCATGACCATGCAACTCGAAGCCGTCGTCGCCTTGGGCGCAACCTTGATGATCTGGAAGAGAGGTCGCAGGACGCTGCCGGAGACTTCGCTCGTGCCGGAGATGAAGCCGTCCGCCTGGTGCATGGCCACCATCATCGCGCCGAAGTAGTTCGGCTTGAGCATGGCGTCGCGGGCCTCGCGTTCCTTGATGCCCTTCGAGCGGCGGAGCTTCTCGAACCGGCGCACGAAGCCGTCCAATTCCTCGCTTTCGGCCGGGTTCGTGATGCGCACACCTTCGAGCGAGACGTTGAGGCGTTCGGCCGCTTCTTTGACCTTGGAGCGGTCGCCGAGGAGGATCGGGACGCCGAGGCGGAGCGAATAGAACTGCCGGGCCGCCTGGATCACGCGCGGCTCAGTGCCTTCCGGGAACACGATGCGTTGTGGATGCCGCTGGAGTTTCTCGATCACACTGCCGATGAAGCGCATCGCTGGTGCTTAAAGGAGCATCCGGCAAACTGCAATCTGCATCCGTGGCGGGGTTTTGATCGTTCTTGGAAACTTGACCCGGCTGGCGTTTGCTCGGGTTGGATCATGAGCCTGCCACCGGTCATTCTCGCGTCCGCTTCTCCGAGACGGAAGGAACTCCTCGAGCACATCGGGATCACCTTTGCGGTCGTTCCCAGCCACACTGCGGAATCCGAGACCGAGATGCTGACCGCGGCCGAGATCGCCCAGCTCAACGCCTACCGGAAAGCCCGCGTCGTTGCCAAACAACACCCCGACGCCCTCGTCATCGGTGTCGACACGGTGGTGGCCCTCGGCACCCGGCTTTTTGCCAAGCCCGTCGACCTGGCCGATGCCGAACGGATGCTCCTCGAACTGTCCGGTAAATCCCACGAAGTCGTCTCCGGCGTCTGCGTGATCCACCTGCGGAAACATCGGCAGGTTCTCTTTTCCGATCGCACCGAGGTCACATTTCGTCCGCTGAACCGCGCCCAGATCCGGCGCTACCTTTCGTTGATCAAGCCGCTCGACAAGGCCGGCGCCTACGCCATCCAGGACCACGGCGAACTCATCGTGGAAAGCGTGGACGGGTCGTTGACCAACGTCGTGGGGCTGCCGCTGGCGAGGTTGGAAGAGGCGTTGGAGCGGTTCCGGAACTGAAGCGAACCTCTCGATCCAAGCGGCCACC
>JBBRDN010000270.1:0-4361 GCA_038203875.1 Verrucomicrobiota bacterium | reverse complement strand
TTGTTTCCGCTTCGCCAGCGGGCTCGCCGGTCTCGTCGAAGAGATTGCCGCAAAGGCTGTCGAGACGCCGTGCCCATTCACCGGGTTCAGCGGCGCGGCACGCTTCGTCGGAGAATCGAAGGAGCGTTTCCACAAAACGGCAGAACCCACCCAGGCATTCGGCATCGCCGCCATCGATGTTCACTGATCGGGCAACTCCGCACGAAACAGTCTCGGCTTCGCCCCCGATGGCATAGCTCATCAGAAGCCGGGACAAACCGGCACGCCACGAGTTGGCGTCTCCCGCGTTGTGGCCGGCGGCATGTGCCTGGTCGCGTCCCCATCGGATCTCCGCGTCGCGCACCCAGCGTCGGCAAAGCTCGACGGCGTCCTCGTCCAACCCAAATCGCCGCCGCACGGGTTCACGTTCGAGGAGGCTGACGACTTCTGATGCGCCAAACATCCCTCCCATCAACTTCAACACCTGCCATAGCGCGGCACCCAGGCCGCCAGCGCGGGGACTGCGATCGGCGATCGAGAACGGGATGAACTGATCCGGACTCTCGGGAAGCGAGAAGACCGCTTCCAGCAGTGGCGCATAGGTCTCGAGATCCGGAACCATCACCACGACATCCCGGGGTTGAAGAGTCGGTTCATCGTTGAACCACTTCAGTAGATGGTCCCGCAGCACCTCCACTTCCCGCACCGGGCCATGGCATGAGTGAACCCGGATCGATTCATCGAGGGCGGCGATCTTTTGCCTCGGAACGTCAGATCTTCGCTGCTCGAACGAGAGCATCGCGTCCTGCAACCGACCAAGCAGCGTTCCAGTGGTCGCGCCGATGAAGACCTCCTGTTCATCCTGCGCGTCGCGATCCAGCAACAGGTCGAGCATCTCGCGACCAGTGCGCCCGAACGAGGACACCAGGCGATGGCCCTCGTCGAGCGGGGTTGTGGACGAAGAACCGCCGGCACACCTTTGTTGCATGGCCTGTTCGCGCCGGGACCGGACGTCGCCCCAGTAGTGCTCGGTCGGCTGGAGCAGGAAGAGGTGGACTTCGGCCACCACCGACAGTGCCTTCAAAAGATCCAGATGGAACGGCGGCAGACTCGAGACACCGAAAACCGAAACCCTTTCGGGCAATCTCCCCTTCGGCAATCGGCCGGCCTCGGACTGGCGAAGAAACTCGTGCAGCCACGCCGCCGGATGTCCGGCAGCCCAGCCTTCACCGATCATCCGCCAGAGTTGGGATTGCCAAAGGTCGCCCGGCACAGCGCCGAAACGTTCCGGCCAATCGGAGGCGCCCACGTCCCACGCGGCGATCAGGTCGGGCCGGTAGACCAGATACTGGTCGAAGAGCCGGGCCAATCGGCCGGCGAGCTGGAAACGTTTCCGTTCGTCGCCGTCGGCAAGATACCCGGCCACCGAAGTAAAGCCGGGTTGTTTCGCCGCCGCCGGCAGCAGTTGGTAGATGCGCCAGACAAGCAGCTCCGGGTCAAACGACGGCCGCGCATCAACCGTCAGATCCAAGGCACGGAAGAGTTCGTGGGCGAATGCGCGGGGAAACGGGAAACGGATATGGGCGGCGATTCCGAGCCTTGCCGCCAACTCCAGCTTCAGCCATCGGGCCATTCCCTGGCTTTGCACCACGACCGTCTCCGGCACGAGCGGGGACGACAGCGATTCCCGCATCACTCCACCCAGCGTCCCCGCCAAGGACTCAAGGCGGTTGCTGCGATGAAGGTGGAAGCCGGGCACGTGGCCATGCTTCACGGATTGGCGGATCGGTTTCAATGCAGAAGACACGATAACGCTTCGACAGGACAACGGCGGTCTGGGGAAACCAGGACGAGCGCCGAAGCTCAAACGATCTGCGGGTTTGCCCTCAGTCTCCGCGTGCCTTAACCACAACCGACATGCTGACTGTCCGTCCTGTCGAGACGCTCGACCTCCCAGAACTCCAGCCCTACCTGACGCTGAAGTATCAGGACGATCACCTGCGCCAAGGGATCTTCGTGGTCGAAGGCGACAAGACTGTCCGTCGCCTTCTCACCACCGGAATCGAACTGGTGTCCCTCCTCGTGACGGTCGAATGGGCCGAAACCCTCCGACCGGAGCTCGAAGGCCGCCGCGAGAGGATCGATCTTTTCGTCGCATCAAAGGAGCTCCTCGAAACCATCATCGGCTTCAAGTTTTTCCAGGGAGTCATCGCCGTGGCGCGCGTTCCCCGGGCTTGGACCTGGCAGGAGATCATCGATCAAGCTCCTGCACCCAGGCTGCTCGTCGCGGTGGATGGAATGTCCAATCCAGAGAATCTCGGCGTGCTGATGCGAAACTGCCTGGCCTTCGGAGTCCACGGCCTGCTAGTGGGAGAAACCTCGGTCTTTCCCTACATCCGCCGGGCCGTTCGCAGCTCGATGGGCGCCGTATTCCATCTGCCGTTCGCGCGCGTCAGTTCGTTGTCGCGCACGTTGCAGCAACTTACGACGCGCGGCATTCGCACCGTCGGCGCCCATCCGCACACTGATGCGGGATCGCTCTACGACTTCGACCTCCGGGAAGCCTGCTGCATCGTCTTCGGCCATGAAGGGAACGGCATCAGCCCGGAAGTGCTGGCCGCCTGTTCGCATCCTGTCGCGATCCCGATGCCTCCGACCGTCGATTCCCTGAATGTCTCAAGCTCAGCGGCGGTGTTCCTGTTTGAGGTGCAGCGTCAACGGCAGCCGTTCTCCAAAACCAGCTGACGCACTGTCACCCAGCCGTTGCTTGAGCCTCAACGCATCCGCGCAGTAGCGTCGCGCCGATGTCGTCGATGCCAGATTATCACATGCACACGCCGCTCTGCCGTCACGCGGCGGGCGAGCCCACCGAATACGCCGCGCGTGCCGTGGAACTAGGCCTGACGGAGATCGGATTCTCAGACCATTCTCCGATGCTGCGCGACGATTTCGACGACTGGCGGATGCGCTATTCCCAACTGTCCGAATACGTCGAGAAAGTCGAAACGGCCCGCCGTGCGTTCCCCCAACTGACCATTCGCCTCGCGCTAGAAGTGGACTATCTGCCCGGCGGCGAGGAATGGATCCGTCACCTCGCTTCGCTGCATCCTTGGGATTATCTGATCGGCTCCGTCCACTACGTCTCCGACACGTGGGACGTGGACAGCCCGTTCAAACTCTCCGAATGGAAGAAGCGTGATCCGTTCGAGGTTTGGTCGATCTACTTCGAGCGCCTGACCACAGCCGCCAGCAGCGGACTCTTCGAGATCATCGGCCACGCGGATCTGCCGAAGAAGTTCAACTACGTGCCCAAGGAGGACTGCACGCCCATGTTCCAGAAGTTCCTCGCGGCCGCCAAAACGGCCGACTGCGCCATCGAGCTGAACACAGCCGGGCTCCGCAAGGACTGCCGCGAAATCTATCCGAGCGAGAGGTTCTTGAAGCTGGCCTTCGCGACCGGAGTCCCGATCACGTTCGGTTCCGACGCCCATGCACCGCGCGAAGTGGGAGCGGATTTCGACAAGTCGCTGGCTTCAGCCAAGGCCGCCGGCTACCGCTCGTTCAGGAAATTTTCCGGACGCAAGTGGACCGTAGCTCCCCTGCCCTGAGGAACTGTCTGCGCAGACTCCAAGCCTGGTCGCTTCAGCAGCTCGTGGCGTTTAGGGCGACTGGCGTTGCCTGTTTCTCGGAGCGGCCCAAACGGCAGCAAGTCCATGCTGCCCGCCTGAACTTTCGCTTTCCAAGATTCATCCGGGTCCATTGAGTCGGATAGAACGTCCGCCGGGCCAAAACCGCTGATCGCACCGACGAGGCTATCGAATCACAGGAAGCTCCATCCAATGAAACACCTTCGCTCCCTTCTGTTCCTCGTTCCAGTCATGGGGTGGTTCGTTGTGGCGCTTCCAGCCGCCGACTTCGTCTGGACCGGCAGCGGTGGCGCCAACTGGACCAACGCCGGAAGCTGGTCGCCTATCGGCGTCCCCGGCGACACCGACAAGGCCACGATCAATTCGGGCAGCCCGCTGGTTTCCACCGTGGTCACCATCCAGCAGCTGGATCTCAGCGGAGGCACGCTGACGGTGACTTCGAACCTCAACGTCGTTGGCGTCTTCAACTGGACCGCCGGCACCCTCGCAGGCACCGGCGGCACGACGGCCATTGGCGGCGGTGCCACGCTCAATCTTCCGGGCATCGGCAGCCGCAGTCTCGGCTCGGGACATCGTCTGCTGAACAACACCAACGGCCTCATCCGCGCCGACAACGCCGTGACTGGCCAGCGTTCCATTTCCGGCGCGGGCTTGCTGGAAAATCACGGCACCCTTCTTGCCGAAACCAACGTCACGCTCCTGTTCAACGCCGATCTGCTCCAGCGCGCGGGCGTC
>JBBRDN010000269.1:0-4373 GCA_038203875.1 Verrucomicrobiota bacterium | reverse complement strand
GTGTGCAGCAGCGACGAGGAATAGCCGCCACCGACACGTTCCTGCCAATGGACCTTGCCGGTCTTGGCATCGACGCACGTTGCCACGCCGGCGTCGCTCACGAAGTAGAGCTCTTCGCCGACGAGCACCATGGAGGGCGTGTGCGGGGCGCTGCGGGAAATCGTCCAAGCAAGGTGCGTTGCCGTGACGTCGCCGGATCCACCAAGGCGGATGCCCAGGACCTTCGGGCTGTCGTAGCCGGTCCCGATAAAGACCATCCCGTGACCGACGATCGGCCGGGGGATGACGGAGTAGCCTTCGCCGTAGTTGACCCGCCAGAGTTCCTTGCCCGTTAGCGGATCGAGTCCGCCCACCATTCCGCTGCCGGGGCTGATGAGCTCGACGCGTCCGGCATTGGTGATGACGAGCGGCGTGGCGAAGGAGAACTTTCTCTTGGCGTCCGCGACGCGCGCCTGCTTCCAGACGGTCTTACCCGTGTTTTTGTTGAGTGCGATGATCGCCGGCTTGGAATCGCCGTCGGCGTTGAAGATGAGGTTGTCGCCGAAGATCACGGGTGAACCGCCGTTGCCGTGGACGGGCTTGTAGGCGTGCTCCGTCGTTTTCCAAAGGACCTTGCCGTCGAGGGTGAGGGCGGCGGTGCCCTGATGGCCGAAGTGAACGTAGACGCGGTCGCCTTCGATCAAGGGCGTGGGACTGGCGTGGCTGTTCTTGCCATGGATCGACGCCATGGAACTGGGTGCGAAGACGGCGGTGTTCCACACAGGCTTGCCATCGGCGGCGTTGAACGCCAACGCCCGCAACGAATAGCCGGAGCCTTCCTTCGCGGCGGTCGTGACAAAGATCCGGCCATTGGCGACCACCGGCGACGACCAACCCTTGCCGGGCACTTCGATCTTCCACGCGACATTGTTCGACGGACTCCAAGTCAGGGGAAGTTTCGCCGAAGTGTGGCCTTCGCGGCCGGGACCGCGGAACTCCGGCCATGATTCGGCACCGGCCGCCAAGGTTGAAACCAACAGAACCGGGAGCAGAAAAAGCGCTTTCACGGGCGGGAACCTATAGAGCGGCAGAGCCATTTCCAGCGGTATTTAATGGACGAAAAGCGACTTCAAAACTGCGACACTGGCTATCCGACAAGCGCTCACACTGCGGGTCCGGCCTCGGATCGATTCGAACGGCCGGAAACAAAAAGCCGCCGGTTACCCGGCGGCTTCTTCGTTTTCAGGCAAGCTGACGTTTCAGAAAGGAACTACTTCGTCGAACCCACGGCCACTTCGATGGAAGGGCCGCCGGGCATGCGGTTGATGGTGTGATAGACCTCGGACTTGATCTCCTGACCGTCCGCGCCCCTGAGCTGATAACGGATGCGCATCTGCATGACGGGTTTCAGGCCGTCGATTTCCAGGGTCACCGTGCGGCCATCGGGCGAGACCTTGGCCGACTTCACTTCGATCAAGTCGTGGCCCTTCACATCGGGCTCGGAGGTCTTGAACTCGGGCGAACCGTAGGCCTGGGTCCATTTGTAGTTCCACCGGTCGACGCTGTAGTTCTGGGCATCGGCCGCGCTGGCGGCGTCGAGCGGGTCGGTGAATTCAACGACCAGCGACTTCTTGTTCACCTTCACGCTCGTGGGAAGATGGGCCGGCTTTCCCGTGTAACGGACGCGCTGGAAGATACCGCGCTTGTTCTGGCCCATCTTGTTGTTCGACTGCCAGACGTTGAGGCCGACGAGGTAGAGCTGGCCGTCCTGCGGGCGGAAACGTCCGCGCATCACGCCGGAATCAAAGTTCACCGGGAGCCGCACCGCACCGCCCTGGAGGACGCCGTCGACTTCCTCGCTGAACGTCTTGAAGAGGATGCCGGCGCCGTAGCTGGTGTGCAGCATCTGGCCGCTGAACGGGCCCCACTTGTCGCCTTTCACCCAGACCTGCCCGCCGGACGAGTTGTCGACGTCGTAATTGTGCGGCAGCCAGAAGATCGGCTGGTCGAACCCGGTGGGCTTGGGCGTCACGTGGGCGGTGAACTGGTGGCCTGCATAGGAGCCTTCCTTCATCAACGTGACCTTGGACGAAGGGATCCAGTTGCCTTCATTGTCGGCCACGGTGATCTCGTCGTTCGGTCCCATGCCTAGGCCGTTGGGGGCGCGCAGTCCGGTCCCGACGGTCATGAGCGAAAGACCGTCCTTGCTGATCCGATTGAGGGTGCCGTGGTGCGGGATGGTCGCCTCGCCGAGGTTGCCGCCCTTGGTGAAATAGAAGTTGCCGGCTGAATCCGCCTCCAGGTTGAGGACGAATTCGTGGTAGTGGTCGGTGATCGAGATGTCGTTGTTGAAGTTCTCGATGAAGTCCGCCTCGCCGTCGCCGTTGAGGTCGTTCAAGCGGGTGAGCTGCTCGCGGTTGATCACGTATACCTTGTTGTCGACGATCTTCAATCCGAGGGGCTGGTAGAGCCCGGTGGCAAAACGCTGCCAGGTTACCTTGTCGAGTTTGCTGTCAAGGTTCGAAACGATCCAGACGTCACCACTGAGGGAACACACCGCCGCGCGGCCGTCGGAGAAGAAGTCCACGCCGGAGCAGCGAATCCACGACTTGTAGGGATTCTCCTCGGGCACTGTGATCGTATCGACGACGTAGGCGCCCGGAGCGTTGGTGGAAGCGGGTTTGCCTGGCACGAGCAAAGGCTGGCCCCAGAGTCGGGGGCCGCCCTTGGTCTTGGCCGAAAGGCTGGTGGGAACGAACTTGCGCGAGGCATAGGCGGAGACTTTCGCGAGGTCCTTGGCCGGACCGCGGAAGACGAAGACCTCGAAGCTGGACTTGGGCCCCTCGGGCAGATGCAGGAACAGCCGGCCGTCGGGAGTCGATTCCCACAGAGTCTCAGAAGGTCCGCCGACGAGGCCTGCCACAAAGATAGTTTCGTTGCTCTGTTCGAGGACAATGAGCGGGCTGCGGGACGTGCGCGCCGCCGCGACAGGAAGCTCAGCCACGTTGAGGATGTTGGCGTTGTAGGTGCGGTCCATCTCGAATTTGCGGGAGAAGATCTGGACGCCGTCCTGCTTCACGAAGCCGGGCTGTTCGAGCACGTTCGCGCTGCCGACGCTGTAGCTCAGGACGACTTCGTTGCCATAGCGGTAGACGCCCTTCCACTTGGCCCAGTCACGCGGCAACGGTCCCGGCGAACCGCTCCTGCGGTCCTGCCTGATCTGTGGACGCGGGTCATCGAAGCTTCCGTCCCTGGCCCAGCCGGGAATCTGCGGCGTGGTGAAATAGCTCTGGCCCGACTGGCTCGGATGGCCACCGGTCGTGCGCTCGCCCTTGATTTGGAGAAACCCGCCGGTCCACGCCTCGGACAGACGCAGGAGTTCGGTATCGAAGGTCGCGCCCGCCTCGCCGCCGTCGAGCTTCAGGGCGACACCCTTCAACGTGATGCGTTTCCCGTGGATGGAGCCGTTGTAATAGGGCCCGTGGTCCATCGACTGCAGGATCGAGTCGTCGAATCCGGAACCGGCGGCTTTCTTCTTCGCCGGAGCGGCCTTGGGCGCTTCGGCGGCGGTGAGATCGAGGGCGACGGCCAAAACGGCGGTCAGGATGCAGGAACGGACGAGATTTCGGTTCATGGTTGGGGCTGCGGTGATTTCGGAATGGGCGCAGGCTAGGGGTATGGCGACGGATTTCAAGCCGGACGGATTCAATCCGAAAATCCCGCCGCAGGCGTCGGCCAAGCCCCGCCAACGTAATCCCGGAGAACTTCCCGCGCATCGTTACAGAACCGTTGCCTGCGCGGGCTTGCGGTCGATCTGAGTGTGCGGCAGAGATGGCGCGATGTCGTCTCCATGGATCCGCCAGGCCCTTCTCGTGTCAGCTGTCCTCTGCCTGCCGTCTTGCACGACAGGGCCAAATCGAACAGCCGTAAAACCGGTCACTGAGCGCGTCGGCCGGATGGGAAACAACCGGACGGTCACGCCGGTCAACCAACTGCTCACTCCGATTGGGAAGATCATCGAACTGCCCGGCCTTCGCCCGCAGGCGTTGGCATTGGCGCCCGACGGCAAGATCCTCGTCACCTCGGGCAAGACGAGTGAACTGGTGGTGATCAATCCGGCAACCGGCGAGATCCGGCAACGGGTGGAGCTCCCATCGGATCAGCAGGGCGAACCGCAGCCCGCTGTGGTTTCCCCGAACATCCTTCAACCGGACAACAAGGGTCAGGTGAGCTACACGGGCCTCGCGTTTTCTCCGGACGGCCGACGTCTGTTCCTCAGCAACGTCAACGGAAGCATCAAGGTGTTCACCGTGTCGCCCGACGGCGTGGTGGCGCCGTCCCACAGCATCGCACTGCCAAAAGCCGATGCGCCGCGCCGCAAGGACGAGATCCCC
>JBBRDN010000268.1:0-4410 GCA_038203875.1 Verrucomicrobiota bacterium | reverse complement strand
CTAAACGCATGGGAGGCCTATCATGGCTTGAACCCATTCCAGGCCGACGCCCCGCTCGCCGGACTCAAGTCGCAGGGACTCAATCTCGCGACCGGCGAATTCGTCATGCGCTGGCGCGAAGCCCTCGACCCGAAAGGATTGAGCGTGGCGCTCCAGTGGAGCCGCAATCTCGGCGTCTGGTTCGCCTCTGGCCAGGGTCCAGCGGTGAACGACACCAAAACCTTCACCATCACCACGGTGGAAACCCATCCCGACCACGTTATAAAGGAAGCGCGCCTTCCGGCTGGCAGCGATGCAAAGCTGTTCACCCGGCTTGTGCTGGTGGGGCAGTGACCTGAATTGGTTAACGCCGCAAAACCAACCGCTCTATCGCCATGAAATCCAGATTCCTCCTCACCGTGGTTCTGGCCGCCGACTTCGGTGCCTACATCGCCATAGACAAACTCCAAAAACGGCCCGGCAAAGCAAGGTCACGTCAAGATCGACGACGGCGCGCGCCTGAACGGCTGTTACGCCTCGCACATCCTTCTGCGCGCGGGCACGACGGTGTTTCCCGTTCCCGCGCGACTGTCCGACGCTGCCGTCGTTCCCGCGAACTGTTCGCTGGCCACGATGGTGAACGCGGTGGAGGCAATCCCGGTAAATGCCCGCTCTGTTCTCGTGCAGGGCGCGGGTCTTCTCGGGCTGCACGCGTGCGTATTGCTACGGCATCGCGGCGTGGCCGAAGTGTTTTGCCGCGACGCGGACCCGGTCCGGCAGGCGCGTGCCTTGAAGTTTGGCGCGGTGTCCGGAGAACACGTGCAGGTCGACGCGGTGATCGAAGTGGCGGGCGATCCGTCGGTCGTTGCGGAGGGCATCACGCGCCTGCGCCCTAGCGGCACCTATGTGCTGGCGGGCATGGTCCATCCGCAGAGCGCGCTGAACCTGACGGGCGAAACCATCATCAAGAAGTGCCTGCGGATCGTGGGCGTCCACAACTACGCCCCGCGCCATCTGCGCGACGGCCTGCGTTTCCTGAACGACACGGCTGAGCTTTTCGACTTCGCCTCGCTGGTGAGTCCGCCCCCGCCGCTCGACGAGCTTCCCGCCGCGATCGAGTTGGCCAAGTCCCGTCGCTGGGCCCGGGTTTCGGTCAGGCCGCAGGGCGCCTGAGCGCCAGTGCCGCTCTAGGCGGAAGCGCGAGCCATCAGCGGACACAGACCGGAGCCAGAGGACCCTGCTGTTCCAAATCAAGAAACTCCTCGATGAAACACCGCCAACCTTTCCATTCATCTTCAACTGACAGTCAGGGGATCATCGACACGTGCGCAGAGACGATGCGCCAGCCATCGGAGAGCCTCCGCCAGAACTGGCTTTGCCGTCCGATGCGGACCCGGCCTTCAGTGGAGCGGCGGAACTCGACGTTCACCGCCCCGCTCTCGCGGCCGAAGGTGACGATCTCCTTCCGCACGATTTCCCGAGCCAACCCCACAGCTGGGCGGCTTTTGCGGTAGGCCTCGATCTCGGTGTAGCCGTAAAGATTCTCGGTCGCGCCGTAGCGGATCGCATGGGGCGAGTTCCAGAACAGCTCCTGCAACACGTCAACGTCGTTGCCTACGAGCGCGGTTTCGTAACGGTCGTAGACCGCCGACAGCTCGGCAACGACGGAGGGAATGTTCAGATCGGACATTGGAAGCGATGCATTGAGGCCTAGGGCGCGGGCGTGTAGGCGGCAAAGTAGCGCCGGACCGACTCGATCGCCTCGTCCGGCCAGTCCTTGAAGCCGCCCATCTTCGAGTTTGGGTTCACCGACTTCGGATCACGCACGTAGCGGCGGAAGTAGGAGGGATCCGCCTTGGCCCACGTCGACAAGATCATCCAAGGGCGCTGCGCCAAGGTTCCCCCGAAGTCGCCGGCGTGATGGCACGAGATGCACGAGCTTAACGCCAGCGTCTGACCGACCCGCAACGAAGCGTTCGTCATCGCGCCCGAGACCTTGAGCTTATCGACCGTGTCGGCCGCGCGGGCGAACTCCACGCTGACGACGGCATACGGGAACTTGGCCTGCTCCTTGAACCCGGAGAGCAGTTCGGCCCCGTCGAATCTTTCGTGCGCGACGAGATAGGGTCCAAGCGCAGCTCCGTAAGACGTCTTCGGCCATTTCGACGGTGCCTGCCCATCGATGCGGATGGCCAGAAACGGGTTGTGGCGTTCAATGTAGTCCCTGGTGAAGAAGCTGAAGTAGTTGTCCGATGCCCGCATCTGAATCACGTCCGCATCGGAGGCCGCGCCGAGCACCCGAGGAAGTTCTGATAAAGGAATGCCTTGGAAGTCCGCCGCACGTCCGAGCTCCAAATCCTTCTCCGATCGCACCGTCAACTTGGCCTGCCTGAGCAGATCCGAATAGGTGACGACGCGATTGGTCCTGCCATCGGCCAGTCGCCCCATGGCTCGCAGCGGAAACTCCGGCGCCGTCTCCCCGCCCGGCCGCCATTCGGGTGACACGAGCACCAGCATGACGAAAAGAACGACGATGTAGCCGGTGATTTCAACGCGGTCTTTCATGCGGATCCTCCGTTCGGAAACAGGTTCTTCTGCAGCGTGCCGGTGACCGTGATCATCGGCACGTTCACGCACTGGGAGATCTTCAGGTCGAGGGCGACGCTGCAAAGAATGTATGCGTGTTCGGCCGGCAGACCGAATCGCGCCATGAGGAAATCGATCACGTGATGGATGACATTCCTGGCGGCATCCATGGCCTGCTCGGCCGAGGCGATGAAGGCAAACGATCCGAGATCCGCCACCACGGCAGGACGCGTTGGCGGCAGCTCCGCGAACGGTTGGTCGAGCTTCAGATCCTTCCGCACGGTCAACTGGAACTCCGCCGTGACGGGGCATTCGATGCCGTTGATGCAGACTTCGCCGTCGCCCTGCGCCGCGTGGGCGTCCCCGGCGGAGAAGAGCCCGCCTTCGTTGAAGATCGGGAGATAAAGCGTCGTGCCGGGAACAAGCTGCCTGACATCGAGGTTTCCGCCGAACGGACCCGGAGGGCGCGTGCGATGTTCACCCGGATCCGGCGGCGCGACTCCGACGATGCCGCAGAACGGAGCCAACGGAAGCGTGATAGGGGCTAGCGACCTGGAGAGATTGCCTTCCAGTTTCCAAATGAAGAGGAAGAGATCCGGGAACCGGTCGGGGAGCGAACCGAGCCCAGGCACAAGACTCGTCCAACCCCAGCCCTGATGTTCGATTTGTCGGATCTTCACCTCGAGCACGTCGCCGGGTTTGGCACCTTTGACGAAAACCGGTCCGGTGATGGTGTGGATGCGGCCGCGGTCGATGGCAGCGTAGTCTGCCAAAGTGCTGGCAGCCGTCACCTGGCCGCCGCTGGAATCGTGGCATCCCATCTCCACCACGTCGCCTGACGCTACCTCGAGGACGGGCACCAGCTGATTGTTCCAGCGCGTGTGGTTCCGGGCTTTCGATATCAAATGCGTTGCCATCGTGTGTCGGATTTCCTTCCGCCAACCGCCGCTGGTCCAGCCAGTCGGGGCGCCATCTAAAAGCTGGGGACTAGGGATGGATCTCTACAGTCATCTGAACTTCGACCGCAGCACCCATGGGCAATCCCTCGACCCCGATGGCCGCGCGGACATGGCGTCCGGCCTCGCCGAACACCGCCACCAGCAGATCGGATGCGCCGTTGATTACCTTTGGGCTCGATGGAAAGTCCGGAACGCAATTCACGTAGCCGTTCACGCCGACGATCTGTTTCACACGATCCAGATCGCCAATCGCAGCCTGCAGGTTCGCCAGCAGATTCAGCGCGCAGATCTTAGCCCCATCGTAGCCCTCTTCGATCGTAAGATCGGCCCCGACCTTGCCCTTCTGTGTCAGCGCGCCGTTCCAACTCGAGATGACACCGGGAAGGAAGACGAGATTGCCCACGATGCGGAACGGCAGGTAGTTGCCGCCGGCGGCAGGAGGATCGGGCAGCTTCAGGCCGATGTCAGAAAGCTTCTTGAGGACGGCGCTCATGGAGTGACTTGAACGCAGCAGCTCCGCAAGACCAACAAACATCCTTCAAAAACAGGGGGTATCTCGCGAGGAATCTTCATTTCGAAGTTTCAGACATTGCCACTCGTCAGCAGAGGCCCTGCCATGCATGGCCAGCGCCGCGCCGGAACCGGTAGTGCCCTCAAAACCAAGACCTCGTGATGGTTCTACGGAACTCGGCCAACCGAGACGCCGTTACAACCTGTCCCGGAATGGCGGTCTTGGGAAAAAAGCGACAGACGAACCCGCCATGGTGCCAATCAAACCACTGGAAACAAGCGACCCCATCGATGGAGGCAAACCTGCTTAGACATTGCCATGCGATCCACGTCGATTAACTGGCTTTTAAGTTCCCTATCCGCACTTGTAGTCCTC
>JBBRDN010000267.1:0-4431 GCA_038203875.1 Verrucomicrobiota bacterium | reverse complement strand
GTGATGAAGATGATCGCGGCGTTTGTGTCTTTTCGCAGCGCGCGCATGAGGTCGAGGATCTGCGCCTGGATCGTTACGTCGAGCGCCGTGGTCGGCTCGTCGGCGATGAGCAGTTCGGGCTGGGTGGCGAGCGCCATGGCGATCATCACGCGTTGGGCCTGGCCGCCCGAAATCTCGTGCGGGAATGCCTTGGACTTGCGAGGCGCGTCGGCGATGCCGACGGTGGTGAGCATCTCGATCGCGCGGGCGCGAGCGTCCTCTCTTGACATGCCCTGATGGATCTCGAACACCTCGGCCACCTGATCGCCGATGCGGAACACCGGGTTCAGGCTGGACAGCGGCTGTTGGAAGATCATCGAGATCCGGTTGCCGCGCAGATCCTGCATCTCGCGTGCGCTGGCCTTCAGAAGGTCCCGCCCGTCGAACATGACCTTGCCTTCGACGATGCGCCCGGGGTGTCCGACGAGCTGCATGACCGAGAACATCGTCACGCTCTTCCCGCAGCCGGACTCACCCACCACGCCGAGCGTCTCGCCTCGCTTCACCGAGATGTCGACGCCATCGACGGCGCGTACGACACCCTCTTCGGTGAAGAAGTAGGTCTTGAGGCCTTGAATCTCGAGCAGGGCGTCCTGCTCCTTGCCGTTCTTGGTCAAGATGTACCCCGATTCTGCGTGGCGGCCGGTTCTCGCGAAGGCGCGGCTTGCACGGGCCGCGGCCCGCAGGGAAAGTAGTTTACTTGATCTGTCCGCGCGGATCGAGGGCGTCGCGAAGTGCATCGCCCATGAAGTTGAAGCTCAGGCTGGTGAGGAAGATCGCCATGCCCGGATAGAAGACCGCCCAAGGCTGACTGAGGATCAGCTGCTGGGCATTCGAGAGCATGTTGCCCCAGCTGGGGTTGGGCGGCTGAACGCCAAAGCCCAAGTAGCTCAATCCCGCCTCTCCGACCACCACCGCGCCGATGAACAGGGTCGCCGAGACGAGCACCGGCGCGATGGCGTTCGGAATGAGGTGACGGAGGATAATCCGCATGTCCGAGGCGCCCATCGCGCGCGCCGCCTCCGTGAACTCCTGATTCTTCAGCGAGAGCACCATGCCCCGGACGAGACGCGCGGCGCCCGTCCACCCCAGGAGGATGAATACGACCGCCAGCACCCCGACGGACCCACCGGGGATGTTTCGCTCGCGCAGCACGACGGACAGGACCATGAAGATGGGGAGCGATGGCAACGTCAGAAGGAAATCGACGGCCCGCATGAGCACGCTGTCCGTCCAGCCCCCGAAGTAGCCGCTGATCGCTCCGATCACGGTGCCTAGGATCTGCGAGACGAAGACGACGATGAGCGCAAGCGAGAGCGAAACGCGGCCTCCCTGCATCAGACGGGTCAAGGTGTCTCGCCCGTTGTCGTCGGTTCCGAGGACATACAGTCGATGTTCGGCCGTGATTCCGGGCGCCGTGCTCGCGATCCACCCGGCAGCGACTTTGGAGATTCGATCGTCGTGGACCGTTGCGGGGTCACCATAGTCCCAGAGCAACGTCACCTTGGAGCCGGGCGGCAAGCGGTTCAACCCCGAGTAGGCCGCCCCGCCCGTCTCGATCTTGTTCGCGGCGTACGGCGACACGATCGGCCCGATAAAGCACAACAGCGCGAGCACCGTCGCGATGATCAGCCCGATGAGGGCCAGCTTGTGCCGGCGAAAGCGCCGCCAGACCATCGCCGTCTGCGACTCATCCTGTGCCGCCGCCAATTCTTCCCTGCCGAACGTCAGCTCTGCAACCGCCATCGTGAATCCCCCTCAATGGTTCCCGCGCGCGCCTGTGGAGCCGATCGCTCTGGCGCTGCCCTGCCGCACCCGTCGCTAGCCCAACCGGATCCGCGGATCGACCACGGTATATAAGATGTCACTCAACAGCGTGGCCATCACGGTCAGCACGGCCGCGATCAGGAGGTACGCTTGGACGACAGGCCAGTCGACCTCGCTCAGGCCCGAGTAGTAGAGGTTGCCCATGCCGGGGATCGCGAAGATCTGCTCGAGCAGGATCGTGCCGCCGAACAGCCCGGGCAGCTCAAATGTGACGATCGTCACAAGCGGGATGAGCGCGTTGCGAAGGGCGTGCTTGACGACCACGAACCGTTCCGCCAGACCCTTGGATCGAGCCGTGCGTACGTAGTCCTGCTGCAGCACCTCGAGCATGCTCGAGCGCATGAATCGAGTCCATCCCGCCATCTGGAGCAGGCTGAACACCGCGACCGGAAGGAGCAGGTGGAGAATGACGTCGAAATTGGAGCCGGGGGTCACGCCGAGCAGATGGGTGAGCGTGCCCGGTCTGGGCGCTCTCGGCTCCATCCATCCTTTGGTCGGCAGCTTCGGGATGCCCCATTCTTGAAACTTGATGCCGAACAGCACGATGGCCATCAACGCGAACCAGAAGGACGGCAAGGCCGTGCCGATGAACGTAAACAGCGTCACGGCATAGTCGGCCTTCGAATATTGCCGTACCGCTGAGAAGATCCCGATCGGGATTGCGATGACGATCGCCAGGAAGGCGGAGAGGCCCGCCAAGATCACCGTCTTCTTGATCCTCCCCGCGATCATCTCGATCACCGGGCGGTGCTCTTTGAACGACTGTCCGAAATCGCCGCGGATCACGCCGCGACCCGTGCCCTTCCAGTCCTTGTTGAGAACCCCCATCCAGTCATCGCCGGTGGCCCAGGCGATGAAGCGGATCGCGGGAGGCTTGTTGAGGCCGAGCATCGTCTCCATCCGCTTGATCTGCTCCGCCGTGATGCGCGTCTTGCGGTCCGAGTTCTGGAGCAACCCGTCGAACGGACCGCCAGGGACCAGGTTGAGCAGCGTATAGATGGCCATCGACGAGACGATCAGGACGATGAACATCTGGATGAACCGGCGGATCAGGTATGCGGTCATCGGTTGGTTCCCTTCCCCCTATCCATCGACTGAAAGTTTCCCGGTGCGTCGGGTACGCATGCCGGCCGCTGGGAGCACGCTGGGCCGGCACCTGGCGTGGCGCCGGCCCAGCGTGGCTCGCATCGGTAAGGGTGACCCTATGGCGGCGCGGATCGCGTCTCTAGGAGATCAACGTCCGCCCCGAACGGACTACGGGGTGGTCGCGGCGAAGCCCCACGTCTCGATGTTCCACGTTTCGCTGCTCACCGTCGCGTTGGGCTTGAAGTTCATGACCTCGGGCTTCGTGGCCATGACCTTGACGCGGGCGAACAACGGCAGCACCGGAAGCTCCTGGCTGAAGATCTTCTGGGCCTCGTGATACATCGGCAGCGCGTTCGCGCGCTCCAGCGTGTTGTCGGCAGTCTTCGAAACCTTGTCGTACTGCGGGTTGCAGTAGCCGGGGTTGTTCTGACCGGCCCACTTGTTCTCCGGGCTCGGGATCTGATCACACCAGTAGAGTCCGACGCTCGGCGAAACGCCGGACACCCACGCGAACTCGCCAAGGTCGTACCGGCGACCGGTCAGCGGGCCTTCTTCGTTCTTGGCGAAGAGCGTGTCGGCGGGCAGATACTCAAGGTTCACCTTGATGCCGATGTCCGACATGTTCTGCTGGAAGAGCAGCGTCGTCGCCTCGCGCATCGTGTTGCCCTTGGTGGTGTTGAGCTTCAGCTCGAGCGGCGTGCCGGCCTTGATGACCTTGTCCGCCGTCGTGCCGTTCACGTCGGTCACGATCGCGCAGGTGATGTCCTTCTCGGCGACGCGCGGCGTGTTGGGGTTGTTGTCATCGTCCTTGAACCCGGCGCCGTCCAGCAGTTCATTGGCCTTGTTCTTGTCGTACGGATACTTCGTGAGCATGCCCTCGGGCGGATACGCCCAGTGCTCCGGCGGCATCATCGTATCGGCGACGGTGGTCTTGCCCTTCTGGATCTCGTCCGCCATCGTGGCGCGATCTGTACCGACGGCGATCGCCTGGCGAATGGCGCTGCCGGCGCCGAACGCCGGGCGGTCGTCGAGCGGCTGGAGGTTGAAGTCGATGTGCTCCCAGACCGTGCCGGGCACGTAGTACGGCGTGGCGTCGCCCGCCGTCTTGGCCGTCTCGAGGTCGTCGAACATCGTGATGTCGAGGCCGTCCTGCGTGGCCACGTCGATGTCGCCGGTGCGAAGCGCCGCGAGGAGGGCGTTCGAGTCCTTGATGAACTTGTGGATCACCGTGTCGAGGATCGGCAAGCCCTCGGACGCGCGCCAGTAGTGCTCGTTGCGCGTGAGCTTGATGAAGTCGCCGTCCGACCACTCTTCGATCTTGAACGGGCCGTACGACCACGGCTTCCGGTTGAACTCCTTGTCCTCGAGGATGTCCTTCGCCGTCATTTCGGACATCGGCTTGCCGCCGGCGCCCGGCTGCTGGCGCGGCAGCGGCGTGTAGATGTCCGTGAAGTAGTCCTGCGGCGTGTAGCCGGGCAA
>JBBRDN010000266.1:0-4444 GCA_038203875.1 Verrucomicrobiota bacterium | reverse complement strand
ACCGAACGCATCGCCCGCCTGCTGGCCGAGGGTTATCCCGCCTACACGACGAGCGCCGGGTGGCTCGGTTATCCCGACGACAAGATCCGCCGCCTTTGCCGCGAAGCCGTGGCCGACGGCTGGATGCACATCAAGGTCAAGGTCGGCCGCGACCTCCAAGACGACCAACGCCGCCTCGCCATCATCCGCGAGGAGATCGGGCCGGACCGCAAGCTGATGGTCGACGCGAACCAGGTCTGGGATGTCCCGCAGGCCATCGCGTGGATGAAGGAACTCGCGCGCTTCAACCCGTGGTGGATCGAGGAACCCACCTCGCCGGACGACGCGCTCGGCCACGCAACCATCGCCCGCGCCCTGGAACCGCTCGGCATCGGCGTCGCCACGGGCGAACACGGCATGAATCGCATTCTATTTAAGCAACTCCTGCAGGCCCGGGCCATTTCATTCTGCCAGATCGATTCCTGCCGGCTCGGCGGCGTAAACGAAAACCTGGCCGTCCTGCTGCTTGCGGCGAAGTTCGGCGTGCCCGTCTGCCCTCATGCCGGCGGCGTCGGCCTGTGCGAGTTCGTCCAGCACATCAGCATGGTCGACTTCACCAGCGTGAGCGCCTCGTGGGACGGTCGCGTCTGCGAGTTCGTCGACCACCTCCACGAACACTTCGTCGATCCCTGCCGTGTCCGCCGCGGCCGCTACCTCGCCCCCGAACGCCCCGGCTACAGCACCGAGATGCACGCCTGCTCACTGGCGGAGTTCGCTTATCCGGATGGACCGGTCTGGAAGTGACCCGCGGTAACAGGCCGCAAGGCGTAGACGCTAACGCGCCGGAGCCGCCGACCCGAGTTGGTGGATCGTGTTGTGGACGGTTCGTGTGAAGCCCGCGCCGTCCGCACCGCGCAGTTCGTATTTGATCTCCATGCACCAGGTCGGTTGGAGCCCGGGAATGCTCAGCCACACAGATTTCTTGTCCGCCGCCAGCGTGGCGCCGGCGATTTTCAGCGGATGTTCGTCGATGTGCTTGGACCCATAGTTGGCGGTGCGTTTGAGGGACCAGACTTTGACGGCGTAGTTCGCGGGGTCGTTGGCCGTGGCGGGATCGACGGCATCGCTGAACCGGACCTCCATTCCCTCGGGCCGTGCGGACAATCCGATCGGCAGATGGGCCGGCTTGCCCGTGGCGCGCACGCGGAAGAATCCTCCGTCCAACTGGCGGTTCCCGGCCCACGCATACAGGCCGCAGGTGTAGAGATCACCGTTACCCGGATGGAACCGCCCACGCATCGTGCCGGTCGGGAAATCGGGGATCGGCAACTGCACGACGCCGCCCTGGAGTTGCCCGCCGACCTTTTCGTGAGGCACGACAAAGATCCGTCCCGTGCCGTAGGAAATGTTCAGCAGCGAACCCTGGAGCGGCCCCCATTTGTCGCTCGTGACCCAAAGCAGCTCGCCGGGCGACCGGTCCATGTCGTTCGTGATCCAGACCAGCGGCTGCTCCATGTCGGCGTCCGCGCTGCTTGAGCGGTCGTGGTAGCCGAACATGTTTCCGTAGAAGCCGCCCGCGCGCACGAGGTTGATGCGGTTCTTCGGTGTCCAATGCCCTTCCTGGTCCGTGACGAAGAAGCTGCCGTCGTCGTTCACCGACACGCCGTTGGCGGCACGGAAACCGGTCGCGAGGATCTCCGTCCGCGAACCATCCTTGGAGACCTTGAGCAAGGTGCCGTGATGCGCGACAACCGCCGGAAGCGCGTGTCGGGCGGACTTCGCGTAGTAGAAGTTCCCGTCTCTATCCGTCTGCAAGCCCATGGCGAATTCGTGGAAGTGTTCGGTGACCTGGTGGTCGTTGTTGAAGTTCTCGACGAAGTCGATCTCCCCGTCGCCGTTCAGGTCGCGCAGCCGGGCGATCTGGTCCCGGCAGGTCACGTAGATGGTTTCGTCGACGATCTTCACGCCGAGCGGCTGGAACAGTCCGGACGCGATGCGCTTCCAGGTCAGTTGCGAAAGATCTCCCTCCACCCCGCTGACGATCCAAACGTCGCCGTTCCACGTGCAGATCGCGGCGCGGCGGCCGTCCTTGAAAAAATCAAATCCGCCAAAGCGCATCCACGTCTGCCACGGATTGGTCGCGTCGGGCGGCGGCGTCAGTTCATCGATGGCAAAAGCGCCGTCATCGTTGCCCAGCTTGCCACGCGTGGCGATCGGCGTTTCCCATCTCGGCGAACCGCCACGCGTGAAGGGCGTCAGATCTGCGGCCGGCGGCGACACCAACCCGAAGGCGAAGAGCGTGCCGGCGTCCATGCCCGGACCCGGATGGGCGATGAGCAGCTTCACGTTCAACGGCGTCGCGGCCGCCGGCACGCGCAGGACCTGGAAACCATTTGTCTGGTCGACAGTCGCCGGGCTTTTGCCGACGAGCGCGACCGGAGTCGCGTCCGGCGCGACCCGCAGCAGGAGGTCGCGAGAGGATTTGCCAATGTTGAGCGTGCGCGAATAGGCGATGGCGGCGCCGCTGCGTTCACAGCCCGGCTGGTCCAGCACGGACGCATCGCCCACCGTGTAGGAGACAACGACGCGATTGCTGTGAAAATAGGTCCCGAGATAGTGCACCCAGTCGCGCGGCAAAGGGCCGTAGGGTTTGCCATCGCGTCCACGGAAACGCGGATCGTCGAAGCCGCCGGTCTGCGGATGCGCCCACCCGGGGCCGACGGGATTCACGAACGCCTTCTCGCCCTTGATGCTCGTATGCGTTCCGTGCGATCCGTCGAAGGCGATGCCGCGCCAGTCCACAAACTTGTCGCCGGTCCATGCCGCGGCGACGCGCATCGTGTCGTGGTCGTAGAGCATCCACACACGGCCCTTCGAAACGCCTCCGGGTCCGTCGTCCAGGCGAACGGCGATGCCCTTGTAGGCAATGTTGTTCGTCTCCACCTGCAACGTCCAAAACAGCGCCGGCCCGAAGTCCATCCGCAGATATTTCGGGCCCTTCGCGAACTCGATCATCTCCGTCGTCTGCACGCCGCGCCCGACGCCTTTCGGCAGACCGGCGAGATAGTCCGGCGTCACATTGAAATACGCCGTGGGGTTGTGTGGTTTGACGAACTCCTCGCGGATGAAGTGGATGGCGTCGTAGCGCTGCTCCGGGGTGAGGAAAGTCCATGCCGGCATCTGCCCGAGACCCTGGCTGAGCGTCTTGTAGATGCTCAGCGGGTCATTGCCGTTCTTGAAAGGCTCCTTCCAGAACGGCCGCGAGGTCGGCAGCGAACCGGCCTGGGTGAGGTTGCCATGGCAGGTGATGCAGATGCCGTTGTAGAGCTTCTCTCCGCGCTTGAGGCTCTCCGCATTCCAACCGCGGACGACGCCCGCGTGATCGATAGATTCCGCGACCGGCGGAGTCTCCGCGCCTCTCGCGGCGAACCTGGCCATCAAGCCAACCAAGAAGCATGACAACAGACGGACAGTTCGACGCGGCGCTCGTGTGGACATGGCGAAACTGCATAGCCGCTCACCAACCCCGATGCACCCCCTAAAACGAAACGGCGACTGACGTTCCCGCCAGCCGCCGTTATGTGAAATCAGATCAGGTCAGTTGAACTTGTTCTTCCGATACGCGCCCATCGCGGGAGCGTCGGGATTCACCTCGGGGCCGAAGTAACGGAGGGTCACGAGCGGTTCGGTCCCGCTGGTGTTCTCGAAGGTCACGCCGTTCTTCGCGCCGTCTTCGGTGCAGAAGTATTCGTCCTCGGTCAGTTCATTGAAGCGGATCAGCTTGGGCGAATTGAGCGGCTGACCGTTGATCTTGCCGGAGCCTTGCACGCAGATGAGGCCATAGGCACCAGTGTCCTTGATGGTGCATTTCACACCGGGTTCGACGGTGAGTTCCTTGGCGGTGAAGAGCTGTTCGCCATCGACCTTGCCATAGACGATCCAGCGGTCCACGAAGCCTTCGCTGCGGGTGTCGGCGACGGGGACGGGTTCGAGGTAGTGGTTGTCCTTGAAGTTCGGGTCCACGTTCTTGTCCCAGTCGAGCTGGTCCACGATGAAGTCGATGTCCTGGTGCTTGGACTTGGGCATGTCCTTCACGAGGAGGCTCCACGGCACTTCGCGTCCTTCGACGAGGTTCTGATACATGCCGAAGACGTCGGAACCCCACTGCGGCTCGTAGGTGCAGAGGGAGCCGGGGGCGTGGAGGATGCAGGGATCGATGAGCCAGCCGGTGCCGGGCTTGAGGCGGTAGGCCTTCGAGAGATCGAGGATGCCGTTGTCGCCCTTGTTCCAGTTGCGGATGCACTGCTTGACCTGCTCCTTCGTCGTGCCGGGCTCGAAGCCCATGAACGTGTAGGGAAAGTTGTTGCCCACGTTGTTGTGCTGCGGCGGGAAGTAGTAGCTCTCGGGCTTGCCTTCCTGGCCGACGAGAGCGGCCTGCTTCTTCGACTGGTGCATGTGGTGGGGA
>JBBRDN010000265.1:0-4506 GCA_038203875.1 Verrucomicrobiota bacterium | reverse complement strand
GATTTCGACGGCGACGGCCGCGACGACCTCGTCGTCCTCGACAAACCCACGGGCTCCTTCCGCGTGGCGCTCCAGCTCTCGGCCGACGTCTACACGTGGATGACGCCGGCGAGCGCGGGCTTCTCCAACATCACTTCCCTCGCCAGCGGCCGCCTCCTCAGCACGTCGCGGGACGCGCTCGGCGTCGTCACGCCCTACGCCAACCGCGTCCAGTTCCTCTCCATCGCTTCGTCCACCGCGCCGTGGCTTCCTTCTGAACGCCACCTGACCAACACCGGTCCGGCCACGCTCACGGCGATCGACATCGGAGGCGCCGGGAATGATCCTTTGATTGACGACGTTTACCTTGGCTCGACCTGGAATGGCTTGCTCGCCAACTGGCAGACCACGCTCCGCAACTCGGGCTCCGCCTTGACCGGGCTCGCCGCCGGCATCGTCTCCGGACCGGCCGCGCGCGCGAATGCCGTCCGGATGAAGGATGCGCAGCCGCTGCATTCGGCCGTCGTCCTTCGCGGCACGGTTAACGACACGCTTCTTGTCTCCAGCAACAACGCCAGTTCGCTATTACCCGCGTCGTCGCTGACCTTCTCGGCCGGCTCGGACTTCCTCGCTGGAAAACTGGAGACAGCCAGCAACCTCTGGCGCTTCGTCCATTGGAAGCCCGGCGTCTCGAACCTTGTCCGTGTCCCGGTGAACGAAGTCGCGGGCGGCTACACGTTCGGAGCAACGACCACGTTCGCGCTGGATGCGGCGGTCGGCCAGGTGTTCCTCCTGCCCGGCACCGGAGCTTCGCGATTGCTCGTGATCCACTCCGGAGGCCTGACCCAGTCCGTCTACGCCTACGACGGTTCCACCAATCCGCCATCGCTCCTGTCGCGGTCCAATGCGGTTCCTGGAGAAGCTTTCACCGGAGGTCTGGCGCTTGGCGGACACGGCTTCATGAGTTTGGCGGGAAAGTCCGGCACCGGCCGCACCACCACCATGCGGCCGATGCGCTGGAACGGTTCCGCCTACACCAACGGCGCCGCAGTCACGCTGCCGTCGCTCGATACCTTCGCGGGCCAGGGCAATGTGATGGTCTTCAAGTCGGAACCCTTCGTCGCCCCTGAGCCCGGCCTCCTCCAGAGCCTGAACGCCGGCGACTGGTCGTCTGTTCCAACGCTTGGAGCGGCCGTGTCGGCGACGCGGGAAAATTATGGAGGTCCGACGTTGGGTGTGACCGGGCCCTCAAGCGTGAGCCTGGGGTCCGTGCCTGTCGGTGGAACGTTCGCGATGGCCAATCAGCGGTCGAACTTCATCTCCGTCTTCAGTCTCACGGCACCGCTTGGAAGCGTCGTCAGTGAAGTCCGGTTCGATCCCGCTCCCGGCGTTTACGACAATGCGATCAGCGTATCGCTTTCGACCGCCGATACATCGCACCAGATCTGGTATCGCCTGAACGATGCGGGCAATTGGCGCCAATACACCGCGCCGTTCGTCGTCGCGTCGAACACGACCGTCCTCGCCTATGGCCGTCCCACGGCTGGCACGACGCGTTCGGCGGTCCGCACGGCCGCCTACCAGATCCAGACGCCGCAGGGGATACGCGACTCGGACAATGACGGCATCCCCGATTACGTGGAACTCGCCAAGGGCCTCAATCCTCTCGGTGGTCCCGACAGCGACGGGGACGGCTGGAGCGACCTGGAGGAGCTTGTCTATGGCACCGATCCGCTCAATGCCGCCAGCAAGCCCGTGACCGGTTCGGCACCGATCACCTTGAAAGCCGGCTTCCTGCTCGAAGCTCGTCCGCAACCCCGGGACTACTATCAGGACAAGGTGGTGAAGGCGGAGATCGGCACCTTGGTGCGGCTCCATTCCGCGGCGGGAAGCTTCATGGGCGAGGGCCCGGTCTCCCTGCCGGTGGAGCGCGCGTCGCGCTTCAGCAACGTGGTGGCCGACGCGTCCACGCGGCTGCTTTCGCTCGTGACCGAACCGCACTTCGACATCGAGACGACCAACAGCGACACGCGCATCGGTCCCGAGATGCTGGCGCTCGTTCCCGTGCCCAGGGTCGCCACGCTCGTGGTCTCGAACTTCTACACCGGCACCAACGATTCGCGGGACGCTTCGAACTGGCTCGCGGCCGCCGTGTTCCTCGCCACGAACACGCCGCCGCAGTCATTGGCCGTCGACTTCCAGCGCTTCAACACGCTGGCCGCGCTGCTCACCGAGAAGAAGGTTGCCGACCTGCTCGTGCTCCGGAGCAACATCTGGGCGACCAACATTACGCTCTTCCCCGGCCGCGTTTCCGACATCGGCCGCACCAATCCGCCGCTCGCTTCGCTCCTCTCCGTCGAGCAGCAGTTCAACACCGCGCCCGGCTATCGCTTGAAGACCATCCACGAGACCCTCGACACCAACGTCGCCAACGCGCTCCTCACCGGAGTCTCCCAGTTGAAATCGTTGGTCGGCGAGGTGTTCCGGATCAACAGCCAGTCCAACAACGCCGCGCCCGGAGTCTATCCGTTGCCGGCGGACGTCCTGCGCGAATTCATCCGCTCCGGCTTGCTGCACTCGAACTACGCGGCAGTTGCCGCCTTGAACGGTTCGCAGCTGGCCAACGCCCGCATCGGCGTTAGCAATCTGCTGGGTTCGGTCCCGGCGCGCCCCGTCACGAACCACATCGTCCGGCTGCGTTCACTGGAATGCTCACCGGGCGTTCAGCTCGTCGAGGAAACCGTCACCCTGGTGCCCCACCTTCTGCTTGATGCGACCGGTGCTCCCTTCACTTTCCCGCAGGCGTTCGCGCTGTTGCCCGGTTCCGAGATGCTGGTCACGGCCTACACCGATGCCGCTCCTGCGCCCGGGATCTCGTCCGGCTGCGTGACGAACCCGCTCGAAGTCGTCCTGGTCGCGCTGTTGGCGACGCCGGTGGCGAGCGATCCCGACCTGGACGGAAACCTGTTGATCGATTCGTGGGAACGAGCGTTCTTCGGCGGCCGCGGTGATCCCTTCGCGGACACCGACGGCGACGGATACCAGGACTTCCAGGAGATGATCGAAGGGACCGATCCTAGCGATCCCTCGAGCGTCCCTGCCGTGGCCGCCGAGCGGTTCGACCGCCCACGGATGAGGGCAGTGCGTTTGCCCAACGGGCTGATAGCCGTCCGGTGGACTTGGCCGGCGCGTTACATGGACGAGATGGTCTTCGCGATGCGGGTTGCCGGCAGCCTTTCGCTGACCTTCAGCGACATCGCGGTGGCCGCGAGCCGCAACGGCGACGAGTTCACCGTGCTGATCGATCCGGCGGCGTTGCCCCCCGTGGGATTCTATTCGCTCGTCGTTCGCCTGAGGTGATCAGAGCGATTTGACGGCGAGGATGCGCGAAAGCGTTTCGGGAGTCAGCTGGGTCAACGCGACGTAGCTTCGGGCGCCTTGGTGCCAGCTTGCGGTGTTCCACTCGCCCGCCTTGGCGAGTTGTCGCTGGTCCGGTGAAGCCGTTCCGTCTGTCGGGAGCGCCGAACGATCGACGCTGATGATATGGACCACTTGGCTTTGTCCTTCCGGAACGAAGCAGACGAGCGTTGCCGTGTGGCCCCGCCACTTGAAGACCTTGCAACCGTAGGTGCGCGATTTTGCCAGCGCCGCAGGTGCGTCGAGGCGGGCGTGGAAGGATTGCTGCGCCGCCCATTCCTGGATTTTGGGGAAGCTTGACTCCGGGTAGTCGAAGTCATGCTCCCATTTCTCCGAGAGGAACGTCGCCGCGTCCTTGCGCAACGCCGCGGCGTCGGTTTTCTGGGAGAAGCTTATCCAAGCGGCGGGAACGGCGATCACCAGGGCGATCGTGGCGGCCAACGCCAGCACAGTCCGCGTGGTCCAACGTCGCCGTGGGACAGGGGCGGGCGTGGCTCGGCGACCGGCGAGAATCGAGTCGAGCAGATCGGCTGGAGGCTCGATGGAGCGCAGTCGCCCGGCCATGGCGGCGTCGAACGAGCGGGTCTCGACGAGCCATGCTTGCAGCCCCGGATCGGACTCCGCAAAGGCGAGCGCCTCGGCCACTTGGGCATCATCCGTCGGCCATGGTCCAGGTGGACAGGCTCCAAGGATGAACATGGCTTGGGTTTGGTTCATGTCGATGGGTCAGGAGCGGCCGGATGTCCGGTTTCCCAACGGGATCACTTTCCGGTCCTCGGCGGAAAGGCGGTTTTTCAATATCTGCCGCAGGTGTGATCGCCCGCGTGACAGCCGGGACATCACCGTGCCGACCGGGATCTCGAGCATCGCGGCGATCTCTGTGTAAGACAGGCTCTCCAAGTAAAAAAGGCTGAGAGGACCCCGGTAGACCTCGTCTACTTCCTGCAACGCGTCCATGGCGAGCTGGCCGTCGATCTGTTCCATGTCGGCTGCCTCGACCTTCGGCAGATCGGATTCCACCTCTTCTAACTCCAGATGGGGGAAACGGGCGTTGCGCCGGTAGGACCGTAGGAACTCGCGGTAAAGAGTCGTGAAAAGCCAGCCCTTGAC
>JBBRDN010000264.1:0-4559 GCA_038203875.1 Verrucomicrobiota bacterium | reverse complement strand
GTCGGAGTTGGCTCGTTCGTGCCCGGACGCGCTGTGGTGGTCGACCTGCCGGCCTCGGGGTTGATCGTGCTCGAAGACTGAAATGAACGCTGCCGCACGACGTCGGGACAAGGGCTGGTGGCTTGGCGTTCCCGGGATCGGCTGGCTCGGGATGTTTCTGGTGCTGCCATTGCTCGCGGTATTCGCCGTCAGCTTCCTGACGCGCGGCGAATACGGCGGTTACGGATTGCCCCTGACGATCGAGAACTACCGGCGCCTGGCCGGCTGGGGCGAACTGGGCTTCGACCCGCTCTATCCCGTGATCCTCGGGCGCAGTTTGGCGCTCGGGTTCGGCACGGCGGTGCTGTGTTTCCTGCTGGCGGTGCCGCTTACATTCTTCATCGCGGGACTTGGCGAGCGCCGCCGACTGGTAGCGCTTACGCTGGTGATGATCCCGTTCTGGACCAACCTGCTCGTGCGGACCTATGCGTGGCAGTTGCTGCTAGGGCCGAGCAGTTGGTTGTCGGAAGCGGCGGCGGCGGCCGGTTTCATTTCCGCGGGTGAGGGGCTTTATCCGTCATGGTCCGCGGTGGCGATCGGGATGGTCGCCGACTTCCTGCCGTTCTTCGCGCTGCCGCTCTTCGCGTCGGTGGAGAAACTGGACTGGACGTTGGCCGAGGCGGCCGCCGATCTCGGGGCGAATCGGTGGCAGGTTTTCCGCCATGCCGTCTGGCCGCAGATCCGGCCGGGAGCGGTGACGGGCTTCGTCCTCGTCTTCCTTCCGGCCACGGGACAGTTCGTGATTCCAGACCTGCTCGGTGGCGCCAAGACCGCGCTGCTCGGAAACGCCATCCAGCAGCAGTTCGGGCAAAGCCGCGACTGGCCGTTCGGTGCCGCGATGGCATGTGTGGGGCTGGTGATCATGGGTGCGGGCTTGTTTATCCAACGCCGGATAAACCGGTTGAAGGAGGCGGGTTTGTGAAGCGCTCCAGCTGGTTCAACTCGACGGTCGCGTGGCTGGTCTATGCATTTCTCTACGCGCCAATCGCCGTCGTGGTTGTCTTCTCGTTCAACGCGGCCCGGTCCGGGATCGAATGGCGGGGCGCCACGCTCGACTGGTATCGCCGGCTCTTCGCGAATGAGCAGGTCCAGTCGGCGTTGAAGGTCTCATTGATCGTGGCCGTGACGAGCACGGCGTTGGCGGCGGGGCTGGGAACCACACTGGCGCTCGCGTTGGAGAAGCACATGAGGCGCGGGCGTGAAGTGGTGAACGGCCTGCTGGCCGTGCCCGTGTTCGTGCCGGACATCGTCTTGGCGGTCGCGCTGCTGCTTTTCTTCGGACTGATGCGCGAGTGGTTCAGGGTGTTCGAGCTCGGGCTGGTCACGATCATCGCGGGCCATGTCACCTTCCAGATTCCGTTCGTCGCGATGGTTGTTCGCGCGCGGCTTGCCGGGATGGATCCGGCGCTCGACGAAGCGGCCCGGGATCTCGGTGCGACTCCCCGGCAGGTGTTCCGCCACGTGACCCTGCCCCTGCTCATGCCGGGCATCGTCGCCGGGGCGATGCTGGCCTTCACGCTCAGCCTCGACGACTTCGTTGTGAGCTTCTTTTCCGGCGGGCCCGGATCCACGACCCTGCCCGTCTACATCTACTCGTCGGTGAAGCGCGGCGTGACGCCGGAGATCCACGCGCTTTCGACTCTCCTGATGGCGGTGTCCGTGGTCGCGACGGTGGTGGCAATGATGTTGCAACGACGCGACGTCCGGTGACATTCCCGCCATGCGAAAGTCCGGATGGTTGTCTCTTTTCCTTGCCGCCATGGCCGTCGTCCAGGCCGGCGCGGCCCAGCAGCTCCGTCTCTTCATCTGGAGCGAATACATCGACCCCGCGATCGTGAAGCAGTTCGAGGCGCAGTTCGACTGCAAGGTCACCATCGACCTCTACGAGGAGGCCGAAAGCATGCTGGCGAAGGTGCAGGGCGGGGGCGTTTCGCTCTACGACGTGGTGGTGCCGCCTGATCATCTGGTGAAGGCCATGGTGGCCTTGAATCTCCTCGCGCCGCTGCGACATGAGAACGTGCCGAACCTGAAGAATCTGGACGCGCGGTTCGCCAATCCGCCGTATGACCGGGGCAACAAGTTCACGGCGGCCTACCAGTGGGGAACAGTCGGGGTGTTCTACCGGGCCGAGCCCGGGGTGAAGGTGGCGGAGTCGTGGTCGCTTTTATTCGATGCCACCAAGCAGATGAAGCCGTTCGGCCTGATCGATTCGCAGCGCGACCTGCTCGGAGCGGCTCTGAAATTCAAGGGACACAGCCTCAATTCCACCGACCCGATGCAACTCCGCGAAGCCCGCGATCTCGTGCTGGAGGCGAAGAAGCGCAGCACGAGTTTCGACGGGAGCGTGGCCGCGAAGAACAAGGTTGTCGCCAAAGGCCTGAAGGCGGGGATCGTCTACAGCGGGGAAGCGGCGCGCGGCATGACGGACGACAAGGCGACACGCTATTTCATTCCGAAGGAAGGCAGCCAGATCTGGCAGGATAATCTCGCGGTGCTGGCCAAGGCCCCGAATCGGGATCTGGCCGAGAAATTCATCAACTTCATGCTCGATGCGAGAGTCGGAGCGCAGCTCTCGAAGTTCACGCAGTTTGCCACGCCGAATGCCGAAGCGAGAAAGCTCCTCGGTCCCGAGGAACTTTCGAATCCAGCCATCTATCCTCCGGCGTCGGTAATGGAGAAGCTGGAATTTCTTGAGGATCTCGGCGCGAAGTCCCGTCTCTACGACGAGGTTTGGATCCAGATCAAGACGCGGTAGCCGCCGCTTAGTTCTTCACCGAAGTCCGGAGGCGGATCCACTTCAGGTCTTCCAGTTCGCCGCTGTTCGGGGGAGCCGCGAGGCTGGCAACGGTGACGCCGGCTTTGACTGGCCGGTAGAGTCCTCTCCATTTCTTGATCTCGCCGTGACCGTCGGCGAATCCGAAGGCTCCCGACTTTCCGTGGTTCGATGCGGGAACGTCCGGGAACTCGTCGGTCGTGAGGCTGATCTGAAGGTAGCCGTCGTTGATACTTCCGGGATGTTCGTCCGTGAAGATCCACAGATTGGATGGTTGGGGCGCGGTAATGTCCGAAGCCCGGGAGTAGATCCTGTAGGCGGGATAGAAGTTGGCCGTGATGTATACTGGAGGAGGCGACAGCTTCCTCACATGTCCGACCTGGGCATTCATGGAGATGCTCCGGACCCGGTCTCCGTTCTTTGCGGCCACGGTGTCGCCCGGGCATTTGTAGATCTTGTAGTTGTCGGCGACGTAGCGGGACAGGAGGCCGTCCTTGAGCTTGGCGACGTTCGTGTTGGCGTCGCTGAAGTTCCAATCCATGAACAGGGGGTTGACCCAGAAGTATCCGCCGGAATTGGCCGCACCGAGGGGGGCATTGGGGACCAGTTGATCGTTGTTGTCGTCCCGATACATCGTCCACGCGAGCATCATCTGGCGTGTGTTGGACATGCACTGGGTCGAGAGCGTGCGCGCCTTCGCGCCGCTCAATGCCGGAAGAAGCATTCCCGCCAGGATCGCGATGATGGCGATGACAACCAGCAGTTCTATGAGGGTGAATCCGGCCTTCGCGGACGAACGGGGCAGGGAGGGCTTGGTTTTCATGGGAATAAAAAGGGCGGCGGAAACGAGATCGTCCCCGCCGCCCGTTGGACGGGGTCTCAACCCTGGCGCTTGATGCGGTAGAAGCGCGGGTTGCCGTTGGTCGGAATGGTGGCGCGGAATGTTCCGGGCCCGGTGCTGGTGATGACGGCGGTGGGTTCAGGGAACCAGGACGTGGGAGGCGGGCTGGTGAGCGCGCCGGAGGATTCAAGCGACATCTCGCTGACGAAGCCGTTGACCGCGGTGAAGTCGATGGTGACGACTCCTCCCGAGACGGTCGTCGAGGTGATCCGCGGTTGGGTGAAGTTCAGGTTCACCACGCGCACGTTGTCGTAGAGGACGAACTGGCTGGCCGGCCCGATCGAATTGAACTGGTCGTTGTATCCCAGCATCACGGTTCCGTTGGTGACGCCGGAGGTGTTGTTGAACGAGAAGATCGTGGTCCTGTTGATCGAGAGAGCCACGACGTTGTTTGACTGGCGCACTTCCACGTCTACCCAGAACTTGTTCTGCGAATCCCCCGCAAAGCTTGGCACTCCGCCTTCAATATTGAGACCGCCGCTCTGATTCGCATCGTAGAAGGGAGGGCTCTGGAACACGTTGGTGAACGAGGTGTTGACCCGTGCGGTTGCGACCTGTGTCTGGACATTGTTCACAGACCTCCATGCGCCGTAGTTGATGCTGCCACCGGCCTCCATTTCGATTGAGAACCAGATGCCGTCCCCGCCCCTGGTGGCGAGGGTCGTATCGACGTTCTGGGTGACGAAGTTGGTCTTCGTCCCGGAATGGTTGATGCCGAACGTGACCGACTCCGTGGTCGCACCGCCAAGACCGACCGAGGCGTGCATGTTGAAGCGGAAGGCGTAGTCGCCGGCGAAGGTTGCGTTCGTGACGTAGAGGTTCAAGCCCGCCGCGCCTTCTAGGGTC
>JBBRDN010000263.1:0-4601 GCA_038203875.1 Verrucomicrobiota bacterium | reverse complement strand
CCTTCTGCGTCCGTGTTACGGCCCAGGTTGACCAGGGCGGTGCCGTAATCGGCCATGGCGCTGATCAGCGCCAACCGATGCGCCACCAGATGGTGCCGCAGATCTCCGACAGCCCGGGACAGTTGTTCAAGGGCTTCGGGTCCCTTGCCCGCCCAGTCCAGGAGCGCCCCGAGGAAGCTTCGCGTCTCGGCCGTCCGCCAATGGTTGGTGCCAAGTTCGCGTTCGTAGATTCCCACGGCGGATCGCAGGAGCGGCTCGGATTCGTCGTAGAGCGACAGCTGGTAATAGGTCACGCCCAGGGTCGTTTCGATCTCGGCCCGGACGAGCGGCTGATTCGTCAACTCGACGGCCGCCCGGGTCGCGGCCCGCTTGAGCAGGTCGATCACCTTGATCTCTCGGCCATCGTGTCCCGGATCCGGCGCCGAGAGGACTTCCTGCAGGAATCCTTTCACCTGCTCGGCCTCGCGGCGTTGCTGGTCGAGCTGCCGATTGGCCACAAGCGTGACCGCCAGGAGTGCCGCGACTGAAACCAGGGCGGCCAGCGCGGGCCTGCGCCGACACCACCGGACCAGACGTTCCGCCTGCGTGATGGGTCTGGCGAAGATCGGCTCGCCTGCGAGGAAACGTCCGACGTCGTCCGCCAAGGCCTGCGCCGACGGATACCGACGTTCGGGTTCCTTGGCCAATGTCCGCAGGCAGATCGTCTCCAGATCACGCGGCAGTTGCGGATTCAGCAGACACGGCGCGACCGGCTCCGCCTGGGCCAGCTGATTAAGCACGGCCGTGGGGGTTTCACCGACGAAGGGTGCGCGCCCTGTGATCAGATGGTAGAGGACCGCACCCAGCGAATACACGTCGGCCAGCGGGCCGGACCGGCCGGCCCGGCCAAGCGCCTGTTCGGGGGCCATGTAGCCGGGAGTCCCGAGGACCTGCCCTGTCAGGGTGAAATGGCTCTCCGAGTCGACACGCCGTGCGAGGCCGAAATCGGTCACATGCGGATCACCCCCAAGATCGACGATGACGTTCGACGGCTTCAAGTCGCGGTGGAGGACGCCGCGTTCATGCGCATGGGCCACAGCCCGGGCGATCTTGGCGACGACCTCCGCCGCACGTCGCGCGGGCATAGGGCCTTCGCGGGTGAGCTGGGCCAGGTTCTGCCCGACGATCAGCTCCATCGAAAAGAAAGGCTGCCCGGCGTGCTCGCCGATCTCATGGATGCCGACGATGTGCGGATGTTGCAAGGAGGCCGCCGCCATCGCTTCGACCCGGAACCGGCCGATGTCGTCCGCCCCGGCCAGAAACCCGTCGCGCAGCAGCTTTACGGCGACTTCACGTCCGAGCCCGTGCTGGCGCGCCCGATAGACGACGCCCATGCCGCCGCGCGCGATCTCCTCGATCAGCTCGTAGCCCGCGAACTGGACGAACGGAAGCGACTCGCCCCTTGGAGATTCATCCGCGGCGAAAAGGTTCGTCGCCAAACAGCGGGGACAAAATCCTTCGACGATCCCGGCGGATAGCGGGTCCCCGCAGCGGGGACATCGGGTCTGGATGGTCGCGGGTTCTGCCATGGACGATCGAAGGATAGGAGCAGAGCGATGGAAGACTCAATCGCTTCAATACTTCAGCACCGAGAACTCCGTGTCGAACCACAGGCCGTTGAAGTCGAACTGCATCTTCTTCTCCTCGAAATCACCTTCCAGCCACATGATCTCGTTGCGCCCGCGGACCAGATTCTCGACCTCGTCGAACATCGCTGGATCGAGCCCGATGATGCCGTAGCGGCCTTTGCGCAGCTCGTGTTTCGCCATCTGGACCTTCAAGTCCTCGGCCGCTTGGAATGACCGCTTCACGACCCACAGTTCCGCCTCGGGACATTTCACCGCGAGCTTGTCGAGTTTGTTGATGCCGCACTCGCCGCACTCGACCCAGAGCATCGGCCGCAATTCGTAGTCGAGCTGGACCAAGGTCGGTTCGAAGGGAATCGCGTCATCATGCAGTCGGGGCTCGAGACGGAGGCGGTCGCGGTAGAACAGCATGAACCCGATCACCTTCAGGGCCACGTGGGTGAGCGTCTCCGTTTCCTTGCGCCCGATGATGACGTTGCGCGGGATCTCCCGCCGCTTGTCCTGGCTTTCGATGACGAAGTTGAACTTGTGACTCATCGCCCGGGCTTCTCAGGGAAGGACAAAGACCGGCGTGCCAATGCGGGTCAGGCGGAGAAGGTGTTCCGCGTTCCAGTTGGCGAGGCGGAAGCAGCCGTGCGACTCCGTCCTGCCCACCTGCTCGGGTTGCGGCGTTCCGTGGATGCCATAGCCGGGACGATCGAGACCGATCCACACCGTGCCGACGGGATTGTTCGGGCCGGGCGGAATCCGGAGTTTGCGCGTGATCGTCTTCGACTCGGGCGATTCTGGAAACACCTCCGGGTTCCACGTGTAGTTCGGGCCGTCCGCGATGACTTTCACCTCAAGTTGGCCGACCGGCCGCTTCTCGACGCGCGCGGCGATGCTGCACGGAAAGTGCGCCAAGAGATTCGTCTGCGCGTCGAAGGCTTGGAGCGATTTCGCCGAGAGCTGGATCCGGAGAAACGCCGCCCGTGTTTTTGCAGCAGGCTTTTCCACGAACGGCACCACCAGCACGGCACCAGCTGTCACGTTGGTCCAAGTCACCCCGGTATTGAGCAACTTGATCTGTGCGGGATGACTCCAAGCCCGCTCCGCCACCTGTTCGAGCAACGTCTCGTAATCGAGCCGTGGCTGCTGCGACTTGGCCAACCAGGTGTCGCTCACAGGCAGGAGGCGCGCGAGGTCCGCAGCGGAGACGACGAAGTTGGTCATGACGGGTTCGCGGATCAGGAGTTTAAGGCGCGTGGTCGTATCGAGTTCTCCCGATTGCGCCAATCCCTGCTGCATCTGGAAGGCCCTGAGCGCCGCGCGGGTCTGACTCCCCATGGCGCCGTCGAAAGAACCGCTCGAAATCCCGAGACGGGCCAACGCGATCTGCGCTTCCAACGTGCCCCGGACGGGCCGACCTGCGCTGGCGGCCGCCGCCGGCGTTGGGCCATTCGTGGCCGGAGCTTGAAGCGGCGCGATAGCACCACGGAGTGTGTTGGAATCGGCCCGGTTGGTGGAGAAGACCCGGACGATCGGTTCCGTCGGAGCTCTGGCAGCGGGCGGATTTGTGATCAACGGCAGCGGGGTCGTGTAGTTGGTCGGCCACGCCGCCTGGCGATTGGTCGCGGCCATCGGGGCGACGGGCCGAACGACGTTCGTCGTCGAGACGGCACCCAGCCTGGGTCCGACCACGGGCACGTCATTGGTCACGAACACCACCACGCCGTTCGTCTTGAACGCTCGGATCACAGGGGACACCACATCGCCGGCCGACGATGTTCCCGCCTGCCGGGCGACGGTGACGGGAGTGACCGGTCCGCTGACCCCACGGACATCAGACGAGCGTCCCGTAATCCACCAAAGCGCGACCCCACCGGCAGCGGCGAGGATGAGCAACACGAACAGCTTGCCCACAACGCCACCGGATTGGTGGCGCTTCGAGGATCTCGGCGAGGGCTGCTTCGAGTCACGAGGCACCCGTAGGGATTAACCGATTCCCTCATCCACGACCAAGCGCCAAAATGATCGAGCCCGGGCCGGAGCGGCGAAGCCGAAGCAGATGGCGAGTGGCGGGAGAGTTTGTCGTCGCGCGCCATTGAACAGAGGGAGTCCTGTCGGTAAAACTACCGCCGTTAGAAAGCCACCCCCACTGAGCCCATTAAACTCCGCGCACTAACCCTCCTCCCTCTCCTCGTCTCAATCCTTCTCCCTATCGCAGCGGTCGCCGCGACACGGGTCTGGGACGGTGGCGGGGATGGAAACTCATGGACCAATGCCGCGAACTGGAGCGCAGACACGATCCCGGTCGCCGGCGACGACGTTGTAATCGATGTGTCGGGAACGAACGCCACCATCGTCTACACCGGCGGCAACGTGACGTTGGCCAGCCTGCGTTGTGAGGAGAATTTCAGCCTTCTTGCCGGGGAAATTACCCTGACCAACGGCGCGTCCTGGTCGCACGGCGGCCTGCAGATGGCGGCCGATGGCGCCCTCACCGTCCAACGAGCCGGGGCGTCCTTCACGGCCACGGGCGCAGTCGCCATCAACGGCGCCCATCTCTCCGCCCAGAACGGAGCCCTCCTCTCGCTGCCCACGCTGGCGACCTACACGGACACGAGCGGCTGCTGCGGGGCGCTCTTCGAGGCGGTCGGTGCCGGAAGCGCGCTCGATATGCCGGCCTTGACCAACCTGACCGGCAATCCCACCTGGGCCATGAACGTGCGGGCTCTCGCCGGAGGCCAAGTGCAGCTCACCGCTGCGGCCCGGGTAACCGATGGCTATGTCAACTTCCTCGCCGACGGATCGGGCAGCGTCGTGGCCCTTCCGATACTCGCGACGCAATCCAACCCTGGCCGCATCCTCTCCTTCGAGGCCCGCAACCTCGGATCCATCCAGACACCGCAGCTCGTGGACGGCGCCGGAGCAACCTTTACCCTGCGAACCGGCGGTTCGCTGAGTCTGGGCCAGCTGAACCGTTCTCGGGGCTTC
>JBBRDN010000262.1:0-4702 GCA_038203875.1 Verrucomicrobiota bacterium | reverse complement strand
GGTCAACCCGGGGTCATCCTAGACTACGTGTCCCTCGATGGACTTGGTTTTTCCACCAATATCCTGGCGATGCTCAACGACCAGGCCTTGGGCAGCCCCGGAAACAATTCTCCCAGTTTCTGGGCGACGAACGGAATCCAGAGCCAGATGGACATCAGCCTCGGAAACGTCTCCCAACTTCCGCCGCAGTATCAGTGGAACGACGCCCTTGGAATTGTTTCCCAACGACAGAAGGAGATCGATGCGTTCCGTGTTTTCTGCGGGCTGCGGCCGATCAGCGGGCTGGCAACGAATCCGGCGGTTGCTTCCAGCATTGCCTGGAAAGCGCCGTTCGACGTGGTCGACAGTCTGAACATGGTTTCCGTCTACTCGGCCAATGACCCTCTGGTCCACTACACGACGGCCGACCTGACGGAGCCAACGATCGCCAATCCGATACGTTTGGCGCGAACCCTCCCCGGATCCCCATCGATTACAGTGACAAATTCGGGAAGCATTCTCGTGACGATGGGGGGGCTGAACGTGCGTTACCGCCCCTGGGGAAACAAACGCTTCCCGGGCACGACCAAAGCGCTCCAAGATACCGAATCTTCCGATCCCGACTTCGTGGCCAATGTCCTCTACAAGGATCCTCTCATCCGTCAGGCAGACGACTGGGATTTCCCGACGAACAAGCTGGCCGGGGTCGGCCAAATCGGGCGGGTCCACCGGGGCACTCCATGGCAGACGATCTACTTGAAATCCTGGCCCAATTCGAAAGACAAGTGGCTCACCTGGGCCGGCTATGCGGAGTCGCATCCCACGAACGACTGGAAGCTGGTCGACACCTTCACGACGACCTTCTCGGACGCCGCCAACACAGGGCTGCTTTCGGTAAACCAACCCGACATCGCATCCTGGTCAGCGCTTCTCTCGGGAGTGGTGGTGATCTCGAACAACCTACCCGCCATTGATGAGTTCGGCCCTGCGCCCCGATTCGAAGCCTACACGATCGAGCCGTCGTCGTCCGGCCTCCAGTCGATCGTGACAAACCTGCATTTCTTCCGCACGAACCAGGCCCCCAGCGGCATGTTCACAAAGGTGGGCGACATCCTCAGGGTCCCACAGATGACGATCGAATCGCCGTTCCTCAACAAGGCTCCCGGCCAGATCGCCAGCGGAATTTCCGATGCGGCCTACGAATGGATCCCTCGCCAGACATTGTCCCTCCTGACGATCGGCAAGCCCCGATACATGATCTACGCCTATGGACAGGCGCTGAAACCGGCCGAACGTTCGATCGTATTCAATACGGGATACGAGAACATGGTCACCAACTACCAGGTCATGGGCGAATATGTCACGCGGAGCCTGATCCGGTTGGAGGGGTCCATCACGAATCCCGTGGTGGTCCTGGAGAAGTTCGACGTCCTGCCGTCCGAATAGGCGGGTCCCGACTATCAAGATTTCTATGCGACTGAGTGTAAAAGGTTGGGCCGTCCTGAGTGCGATGCTCTTCGTTCTCGCCGGCGGCCTGCTGTGGAAAGCGGACCGTGTCCAGCAGGCGAAACGCGAGGCCGGAGCGGTCGGCCTTGATGCCGTTCCAGCCACGCTGCCGCTGCCGGTGCCCGCCGCCGGAGCAACTCCCCAGGCCAAGAGCGAGTCCACGAACCGGTTTCCGTTCCGCCTGAGCAACTCGCCTGAGAAGCCAGCCGCCCTGTTCAAAAAGACATCCGCGATACTCCTTGAAAACGCGTTCATCGATTCCGCCGTCGGAACAGCCCTGGACGTTGCCCCGGCGTTGCGCGGCAACCCGCAGGTGAATCGCAGTTTCATAGTCCAGGCGCGCGGTGCGACCGATAAGACGTTCCGTGAAGCGATCGTCTCAGCCGGTGGTCGGGTGATTTCCTATATTCCGAACAACGCCTACCTCGTCCGGGCCGACGCCGGAGCGGAAGCGCGTCTGTCGGGCAATTCGCGCGTCCAGGCCGTCGTTCCGTTTGAGCCCTATTACAAGATCCAGCCCAAGCTGATGGCGGCGGCGATGGGGCAGGGGAGCCTGCCGGCTAACAGCGCGCTTTCTGTGACTTTGTTCCACGACACGGCTGCGGCCGGGCGGGCCTCCATTGAAGCCCTTGGCTTGAAGGTGGTCCGCGAGGATTCGTCGCCGTTCGGCCGTCGCCTGATCGTCACTGGGGCGTCGATGGATGTCGCCGCGCTCGCGCGGATCGACGCCGTGCAGTCCATCGAGAATGCTCCTTCACGCAAGCTGGCCAACGATCTCACGCGTTTCCGGCTACGTGTCACCACGAACGTCATCGCCACCAGCAACTGGCTCGATCTGACGGGCACCAACGTCCTCGTGGCGGTCACTGACTCCGGCATCGACGCCACTCACCCCGATCTGAAAGGCCGTGTCACCGGCGAGAATGTCGGCGTGTTGACCGACGTGGAAGGGCACGGGACGCACGTCGCCGGCATCATTGCCAGTTCCGGGTTGAATTCCCCGCCTGCGACCAATGCGCCCGGTTCCACCGATGGAGCCAACTTCCGTGGCATGGCGCCCGCGGCCCGGTTGCACGCCTTGGAGCTGAACCGCCTGATCGGGCCGGCCGTTTCGGACGCCTTCCTGCAAAGCTCCGCCGCGCTGACGAACGCGCTGATCTCAAACAACAGCTGGGGCTACCTCCAGACTTTCGAATACGACGATTCGGCCGCCAGCTTCGACGCAGCCGTCCGCGACTCGTTGCCCGAGGTTTCTGGATCCCAGCCGGTCCTGTTCGTATTTTCCGCAGGCAACGAGGGCGCCGGAAACGACAACGGAACCTTCGGAATTGCCGACTCCATTTCATCTCCCGGCACGGCCAAGAACGTCATCACGGTCGGTGCTTTGGAGCAGCTCAGGAACATCACGAACGAGTTCATCCAGGGGAATGTGACCAACCAGCTGTTCCTGCCTTGGACGGATAGCGACAACCAGGTGGCCGGATACTCAAGCCGCGGCAACGTCGGCGAGGGAACCGAAGGCACCTTCGGACGCTTCAAACCCGACCTCGTCGCGCCTGGCACCTTTGTCCTTTCAACCAGGCCGACAAATTTCCTCAATGCCACCGCCGGTGGAATTGCCGGGGGGGGCACCCCGGGGTTCATCGTTTCGCTGCATGAAGACGTCCGCATCCAGCCCGGAGCCACGAACTATTTTACCCTGAACATCCCGACTACGCCTCCGACGGTTGGGGTCGTTCTACAGGTTGTTCCCAACGCCGATTCGCCAATCAGGATCCCGCCGCTGGTTTTCGTGGCCGACGTGGGATACCCCCCAACGACCTTCCGGGGCACGAATCTGGCCGTGATGGTCCCGTCCCCTTTTCCCCCGGGCCTGGTCGACTACGGCATCGGAAATACCAACCTGTTCCCGATCTCGGTAAACGTCCGCTCCATCGTGGTGACCTCAGATGGGTCCGGCGGGATATCCGCGCTCCTCGACCAGATTGATGCGCCGGTAAAACCGTTCTACGGATTCGCGACAGGGACGAGCATGGCTGCCCCCGCTGTTTCCGGGATGCTCGCCCTGATGCAGGAGTTTTTTGAGCAGAAACTCCCGACAGCCCTTCGCCGGACGAACAGTCCGGCCATGATGAAGGCGCTCCTCGTCAACGGTTCCAGAAGCGCGAGTCCGTTCTACGACTACCGCACGACGGCCCGGATGAACCACCAGGGTTGGGGCATTCCGCGTCTGACCAATTCCGTCCGAGAAGCGATGTTGTCCGCGGATGAAACCACATGGCCGGTTCGGATGTTCGACCAGAACCCGACCAATGCACTCGCCACCGGCGACGGCTTCACGCGTCAAGTGACCGTTAGCGAAACGGCGGCGGGTCGCCCATTGCGGGTCACGCTGGTCTGGACGGATCCTCCGGGCAATCCACGGGCGGGCGTGAAGCTGGTGAACGACCTCGATCTCGTGGTGACGAACCTGTCCACGATGGAGGTCTACTACGGAAACGTCTTCGGCGGCGGCTCCGATTTCTCGGCCGCGATCGACACCAACGGCGTCGCATCCGCCGATTCGGTGAACAACGTGGAAAGCATCTTCATCGCTCCTCCGCTGACGACGAACTATGCCGTCGCCGTCATCGGCCGACGGGTCAACGTCAACGCCGTGTCGGCGCATCCGGACGATGTCGTCCAGGACTTCGCGTTGGTCATTTCCACCGACGACACCACGGCGTCCTCGATGACGGTCACACCGCAGCCCGACAGTTATTTTCCCGGTCCGAAGCTGACGACGTTGACGAACGGAGTTCCGCTGACCAGCCAACGCGTGGGCGCGAATTCGCCGTTGATCGGCGCATACCCGGCGAACGGACAGACCAACCAGTGGCGGTTCTTCGTCTTCACCAACCTGACAACCGATGGCGGCACCAACCTGCTTATCCGGACGTTCTTCCCTCCGAACCTTTCGCGCGCCCGCGCTTCGGATGAAGCCGACATCGATCTCTACCTGTCGACCGATCCGAATTTGACGAACCTGTCACCGGTTGCGCTGGCCGGTGCCTTGAAGTCCCGCCGCCGCGGCGGTGAGGAATCGATTTCCATCATCGGGGCGGCGGTCGACACGTCCTACTACATCGGGGTCAAATCCGAGGACCAACAGGCCTCCGAGTTCAGCATCTTCGCGAGCGCTTCGAACGATCCGTTCTTCGACCGCGATGAAACGGGG
>JBBRDN010000261.1:0-4757 GCA_038203875.1 Verrucomicrobiota bacterium | reverse complement strand
ACACCATCGGCGGATTCATCCACGTCCTCCTGGTCATTGCCGTCATCCTCGTTTTGCTGCGCATCATCAGTGGCCGGAAGCCGCTCTGAACTTCCACCAGCCAAAGGACGCATGAACAAGGGCATTTCTGTCGCTCTGCTTGTCGGCGGGATAGTTTTGATGGTTTGGGGCATGAACGCCTCGGAGTCATTCAGCTCCGACGTCTCCCGCTTCTTCACCGGTTCGCCGACGAACAAAGCGATGTGGCTTCTCATTGGCGGCATCGGGGCCGCGGTGGTCGGGTTGTTTGGTCTGCTGCGTGGGGGCAAGAGCAGCTGAGTTCGTCCCCGTGCCGCCTCCTGGGTAACAGGATCACGAGGCTGTCAGGCTGGAACGTGTTTCATGTCCAGGACGCGCGCCTGGTTGTGGAGGTTTTTGATCCGGCGGGCGGTGGAGCCGTCCCGGTCGTTCAGCGCCGGTTCACATCGGCGCACCGCTGCGCCACCCGCAGCGTCCCGGCCGACCGCGCGCAAACGGATGCTGGAGCGGTGGCCAGCACCTGATACGTTGTCGCGACGTTATGTCCGAAACCGCCGCAGTTCCTGAAAAGCCCGCCGCCGCTCCGGCCTGCTCTTTGCCCGAGCTTCTTTCGCCCGCAGGCGATTGGGAGTGCGCGCGCGCGGCCGTCGAGAACGGCGCCGACGCCATCTACTTCGGCCTCGACCGCTTCAACGCCCGGATGCGAGCGAAGAACTTCACCGAGGCCGATCTGCCGGAGCTGATGGCGTTCCTGCATCGGCGCGGGGTGCGCGGCTACGTGACCTTCAACACGCTCGTCTTCGCCAATGAGCTGGCGGACGCGGAGGAGTATCTCCGGTCGGTCATCGCCGCCGGAGTCGATGCGGCCATCGTGCAGGACATCGGCATCTGCCGTCTCATCCGCCGGCTCTCGCCCGACTTCCCGATCCACGCTTCGACGCAGATGACGATCACGAGCGCGGCCGGTGTGGAGTTCGCCCGCGAGCTTGGCTGCAACCTCGCCGTGCTCGCCCGCGAGTGCTCCATCAAGGAGATCGAAGCGATGCGAAGCGCGCCGCTCAATGACGAAGCACGGAGGCCAAAGGCCGATGGGGCCGGAGCCGATTCGTCATTAGGCCCTAGTCATTCGTCATTCCCATTGGAGGTCTTCGTCCACGGCGCGCTCTGCGTGGCCTACTCGGGCCAATGCCTCACCAGCGAATCGCTCGGAGGCCGGTCGGCCAATCGCGGTGAATGCGCCCAAGCCTGCCGCATGCCCTACGACCTGATCAGCGACGGTCGCAAGGTCGAACTGGGCGACCGTCGTTATCTGCTGAGCCCGCAGGATCTCGCCGGTCTCGAAGTGCTGCCGGCTCTCATCAAGGCCGGTGTCCGCTCGCTGAAGATCGAAGGCCGCCTCAAGGCGCCCGAATACGTCGCCAGCATCACCCGGGTTTACCGGAAGGCGCTGGATGCCCTTCGCGACACATCGCTCGCGGGTGACTCCGCGCCCACCGGGCCGGGTGATCGTTACGAACTGGAGATGGCCTTCTCCCGCGGCCTTTACTCCGGATGGTTCCGCGGCATCAACAACCAGGAACTCGTCCACGCGCGCTTCGGCAAGAAGCGCGGCGTCTATCTCGGCGAGATCACGGAGGTGCAGGGCCATCGCGTCGGCATCCGCCTGGAAGCGCCGCTCAAACTGGGCGACGGCGTGGTCTTCGACGCCGGCCGGCCCGACTGGGTGGAGGAAGGCGGCTCCATCTACCACATCGAACCCGACCGCGAATTCACCTGGCTGGCCTTCGGCCATGGCGCGATCGACTTCAGCCGCGTCCGTCCGGGGAATCTTCTCTGGAAAACGAAGGATCCCGAGCTCGACCGGAAACTGCGCCAGACCTTCGAGGGCGACCAGATCCGCCAGACCCGCCCCATCACCATCGATGTCCACGGCTCCGCCGGCATGCCGCTGACGCTCATCTTGCGCGACGAATTGGGCAACGTAGTCGAAGCCGCCTCCACCATCGTGTTGGCCACCGCCGAGAAGCAGCCTCTCTCCACGCAACGACTGACCGACCAGCTCGGCCGCCTCGGCGGCACTCCCTTCAAGCTCGGTGCCCTGCGAAACCACCTCGAAGGCGACGTTATCCTCCCGGTGAGCGAGTTGAACCGCATCCGTCGCGACGCCGCGCAACGACTCGACGCCCTGCGCGCTGCACCGAAGCGATGGAAGCTGGAAGAACCCTCCGCTTCGTCCACCGGCATCAATCATCAGGCTCCAGGCATCGAGTTGCCCAATCCCGGATCCCGGATTCCAGATGCCGGATCGGCAGCGCCAGAACTCATCGTCCTCGTTCGTTCGCTCGTGCAGCTGGACGCCGCGATCCAGTGCGGCGTGAAGACGGTTTACTGCGAATTCGAGGACCCGAAGAAGTATCGCACCGCCGTCACCAACTTCCACACCGCCCGTGGCTGTTCCGTGAGCGACGCGACCATCTGGGTCGCGCCACCGCGCATCTACAAACACGGCGAGGAATGGATCCTCAAGCAGGTCCGCTCCAGCGATGCCGACGGTTACTTGATCCGCAACCACGAGCATCTCCGCCATTTCGCGGATTGCCGGCGCATCGGCGATTTCTCGCTGAACGTCGCCAATCCTCTCACCGCCGAATACCTGCTCCAACGCTACGGCTTGGAGCGGCTCACCGCTTCCTACGACCTGAACATCACCCAGCTCGAAGCGTTGCTCTCCAACGCGCCGCCCGATTGGTTCGAGGTCACCATCCATCAACACATGCCCATGTTCCACATGGAGCACTGCGTCTTCTGCGCCTTCCTCTCGAAGGGCACCGACTACCGCGACTGCGGACGCCCGTGCGACAAACACGACGTGCGCCTCAAGGACCGCGTCGGGCAGGAACACGCGCTCAAGGCCGATGCCGGTTGCCGCAACACCGTCTTCAACGCCCGGGCCCAGACCGGCGCGGAATACACCGACAAGCTGCTCCAGCTAGGCTTGAAGAAGTTCCGCATCGAGTTCGTGTCCGAATCCGCCGGCGACGTGGTGAAGACGGTCACGCAGTATCGCAGTCTCCTGCGCGGCGAAACCTCCGGCGCCGATCTCTGGCGCGAGCTCAAATTGATCAACCAGCTCGGCGTCACGCGCGGCACGATCGAGAAGGCCTAGGCTGAACCCTCATCCGCTCGTTGATAAGGGCGTCTCTCAAATCCAGCTCCTTCTCCCAGCACCGGGAGGTGCGGCAGAAAGTAGCCCACAGCGGGAGCTATGGGTGGGTTGTGCAAGTGCTCCAAAGCTCCGGAGGAGCGGCACAGTCCCTTCTGTCGCTCCTCCGGAGCTCGTTCATTCGATCACAAAACCCCGGGCTTACGCCACGGGGCTACTTTCTTACGCTGCTCCGCAGCTCGGTTTGATCCAGAGCGTAGATCAACCAGGGCGCAGCGGTAATACGACATCGCTACTCGAGGCAGGCTGGAAGCCCGCCCTACCTTCAGTCCCATCCCGGAGTTGCTTCGCCCGCGCTTTGCCGTCTCATTACTTCCAACGAACAGGCCTGCCATGATCCAGCTCACCTATCCCTTCACCGAAGCCCAGGTCCGCGCCCTCAAGGTCGGCGACGAAGTCTCCATTTCCGGCGTCATCCATACCGGACGCGACGCGGTCCACAAATACCTGCACGAGGGCGGCAAGCTCCCTGATGGCGTGAGCCTGAAGGACGGCATCATCTACCACTGCGGCCCCGTCATGATGCCGCAGGCCGACGGCTCGTGGAAATGCACCGCCGCCGGACCGACGACGTCCATCCGCGAAGAGCCTTACCAATGGCAGATCATCCGCGACTTCGGCGTGCGCGGCGTCATCGGCAAGGGCGGCATGGGCGACCGCACGGTCAAGGCCTGCCTCGAACACGGCTGCGTCTACCTCCACGCCGTCGGCGGCGCGGCCCAGGTGCTGGCCGAGGCGATCAAGAAAGTCCGCAACGTGTATCTGAAGGACGAGTTCGGTTCGCCCGAAGCCATCTGGGAACTGGAAGTGGAGAACTTCCCGGCATTCGTCACCATCGACGCCCACGGCAACAGCCTCCACCGCGACGTCTTCGCCGCCAGCCAGGCGGAACTGCAGAAGTATTTAAGCCCGGCGGGGCATTAAGAGAGTAGTTCCATGTCGGCGCCGACTTTATCTCAGGTCATTGGAACTAGAGTAGAAGATGTCTTCACCACGGCGGCTGGCTCGCATCGGTTGCCCCTGCCGCAGCTACCTCTTCATCGGCCTTCTTCGTGGGCGCTTCGCTCGGGAGAATCCGGTGCAGCGTCTTGCGGGGCTCGGGTTCCTTGTAGTGGCGTTTGAGGCCGCTCTCGGTCAGCGCGGCGGCGGTGACGCGAGCGATGAACTCGGCGAAGGTCTTCTCAACGCGATCCCGTTGCAGCTTTTGGCCGGTCTTGGTCTGCCAGAATTCTTCCTCGATCTTCGCCAAGGCGCGCATGGCTTCGTCGGGCCCGAAATCTTCGCGCCTCGCCAGCAGCCAAATGAGTTCGGGATCTTCGGGAAGTGAAACGGGAAAAGGGACGAAGGGCGTCTTCACCTCTTCCTCCTCCGCTTCGCCCGGCGGCACCACTTTGATGCGATTGGTGATCTTCTTGTTGTCCGGAAGCGCGATCTCCACAGCCACGGCGTCTCCCTTTTCGTTCGGGGTCACGGAGACGTTCTCCGCGCCGAAGCGTTCCGCTAGATGGCTCTCGTA
>JBBRDN010000260.1:0-4810 GCA_038203875.1 Verrucomicrobiota bacterium | reverse complement strand
AACGGCAGCCTAATCAGCGTCGCCGACACCGTGACCGAAACGTCGACACTGCGGGTCGTCGGCACCTCCGGCACCCTCGCGAGCAACGGTTCGCCCGCCGTCACGCTCTGGGTCGACGGCAACAACTCCATAGGCCACGCCCAGCTCAACATCACCAACGCCGCCGTGAACCGGGGAACTCTCCTCCTCCAAAGCTCCACGCCCGGCGGTTACCAGTCTTCGCTGAATCTCGGAGCCGGAGCGGTGCTGCTCAATGGCACCAACGCCTTGCTCCTCGCCAATTCCGGCGCGAACGGACCGTGCGTCGTGAACGGAACCGGCCTGCTGGAGAACGCGGGCACTTTCCGGGCCGGCACCAACACCATGTTCACCGTCCAGACGGATTTCCGCCAATCCGCCGGGGTCGTGCGCGGTGACGGCGAAGTGCGGTTGCAGGCGGATGCCTTCGATTTTCGGGGCGGCCGTCTGGAAGGATTGGTTCGCGCCAACGGCAGTTTCATCAGCGTGGCCGACACCGTGACAGAAGCCTCGACGCTGCGTGTCCTCGGCACTTCCGGCGTCCTCGCCAGCAACGCCTCCCCCGCCGTCACGCTCTGGATCGACGGCAACAACACAGTCGGCTCCGCCCAGCTCAACGTCACCAATTCCACGGTAAACCGGGGAACGCTCCTGTTGCAAAGCTCCACCAGCGGCGGCTACCAGACCGCGCTCAACCTCTCCGCCAACATCACGCTGACCAACGCCACCAACGCGCTGATCCTGGCCAACGCGGGCACGAACGGTCCGACCATCATCAGCGGCTCCGGCGTGGTGGATAATCGTGGAACCATCCAGTCGACGACCAACACCGTGCTTCAGATCTTCGACGACATGCGCCAGATGGCCGGCGTGGTCCGTGGCGATGGCGAAGTGCGCTTCCAATCGGGTGCGTTCGACTTCCGGGGCGGCCGATTGGAAGGAAGCGTCCGCGCCAACGGCACGTTCATCAGCGTTGCCGACAGCGTGGCCGAGGCGTCCACTCTCCGCATCGTCGGCACGTCCGGCATTCTCGCCAGCAACGCCTCCCCTGTGGTCACCCTCTGGATCGACGGCAACAACCAGGTCGGCTCTGCCCAGCTCAACGTCACCAACTCCACCTTCAACCGGGGCACCATCCGCTTCGAGAGCTCCACCAGCGGAGGCTACCAGAACACCTTGTCCGTGTCGGCCGGAGCCTCCTTCCTCAACCAGACCAACGGGACCTTCCGCGCCACCATCGGCAGCTTCGGCCAGGCGGTCATCAGCGGCGCGGGCGTGGTGACAAACCGCGGCTTGTTCGAACTCGATGCCGCGAACGTCAGCCTCTCCGCCGCCGCGTTCCTCAACGACACCAACGGCGTCCTCTCGGGAACGGGCACGATCAGCGTCAGCGGAAACTCGTTCGAGAATGCCGGCACGGTCCGGCCAGGAGCATCGCCCGGGCTGCTGACGTTCAACGGCAACTATCAACAGGGCGCGTCTGGCCGACTGGAGATCGAACTCGCGGGAACCAACGCCGTGTCCGAATACGATCGGGTGACGGTCAACGGCACGGCCAACCTCGGCGGCACCCTTGCTGTAGGCCTGCTCGGCGAATTCGTTCCGGCCGTGAGCAACAGCTTCCGCGTGCTCAACTGGTTCTCACGGTCCGGCGAGTTCGCCACCTTTGAAGGTTTGGAGATCCTGACCAACCGTTCGCTCCTCGCCACCTACGCCGTAGGAGGCCTCGACCTCGTCGCCTTTGCGGCCACGAACAACCTCGTCACTGCTCCGACCATCGCTATCCAGCCATCCGGCCAGACGATCATCAACGGCCAGACCGCTAGCTTCCAGGTCACGGTCAACGGCACCCGGCCGCTGAATTACCAGTGGTTCCAGGACGCCTCGCCCGTTCCAGGCTCGAACAGCTTCGCGCTCACGATTGCCAACGCGCAGACCAACCAGTCCGGCAATTACCGCGTCGTCATCACCAACTCCGCCGGCTCCGTCACCAGCTCCATCGCCACGCTCGTCGTCCGACCGGTGGCCGATCTGGTGGTCACCGACATCGTCCATAGGGCGGAAACCTTCGCCGGACAACCGGTCGCGCTCTCATGGCGTTCGCTCAACCGAGGCAGCCAGTCGGCGCTGGCTCCGTGGAGCGAGACGATCGCGCTTTCGACCAATGCCAGCGGCTCCCCTCGTTTCACCGTCTCCAGCTTCAACGCCGGGGCCAGTCTCGTCTCCGGCCAGTCGCTCGTCCGCACCCAGCAGGTGATTTTGCCCGGCGGATTGGACGGGCTCTTCTACATCGTCGTCACCACCGACGCGGCCGACCAGGTGGCCGAGGAGGCCAACGAAGGTAACAACACGACCATCACCCTCGACACGATCCGGCTCCGCTCGCCGGATCTGCAAATCAGCCAGGCGGCTTTGGCCTCCACCGATGGCGCTCCGATTGCGTCCGCGAATTTTGGCCAGACCATCGCCGTCTCGTGGCTCACGACCAACACCGGTTCGACCCCGGCGCTCGCGACGTGGAGCGACCGTCTCCATCTCTCGACCCAATCGAACAGCCTCTCCGGCGCAACGCTCCTCACTGCACTGGCCGTCACGAACGTCCCCGTCGCCGATGGCGCGTTCGTCAGCAATCGCGTTGAAGCGACGCTGCCGTTGTCCGCCGCGTTCGCCCCCGGCGTCTACTTCGTCGTTGTCGCCGCCGATGCCGCCAACGCCGTGGCCGAGTCCGATGAAGCGAACAATCTCGGCTCTGTTCCGGTCACGCTGGCGTTGCCGCCGCTGCCGGACTTGGCGGTCGCGAACGTCCAGGCTCCCGCCAACACCGCGCCCGGCCAGTTGCTGGCGCTGCAATGGACCACGACGAATCGCGGCAGCCTTTCCGTCACGGGTTCTTGGACTGAAACCATCCTGCTCGCGGACAACCCGGCCGGTTCCGGCGGTCTTGAGTTGGTGAGCATGGTCTTCACGAACGGCGTGGCCGCGAACGGGTCCATCACGCGGATGCACTCGGTCTTCATGCCGCTGACCAGTCCCGTGGGCCAGCGCTGGCTCGTCGTGGTAACGGACAGCCGCAACGACGTCTTCGAGCAGAACGAGGCCAACAATCTCGGCGTGGCCGGAAGCGCGACGACGATTCCCGCCGTGCTGACGCTCCAGCCCGCTTCTTTCGAGGTGCGTGAAGATGCGGCGCAGCCGGTCCTGGTGAGCGTCACGCGCAACGGTGATCGCTCGCAGCCGTTGACCGTGACGTTGCAGAACGGCGACGCGACCGAGCTGGCGTTGACGAACCAGATTGTCATCCCATCTGGGCAGGCTTCGGCAACGTTCCCCGTCCGCGCGGTGGCTGACGGCGTGGTGGATGGTTCGCAGACCGTGCAGATCACCGCGACGACCGGAAGCTTCACCGCCGCTTCTCTGACCGCCACCGTGTTGGATGCCGATCTGCCCAAGCTCACGCTGTCGCTTGCCACCAACCGCGTCGTCGAAGGCTTCACCGTCGCCGCTACCGTATCACGCGATGCGGGCACAAACGCCGTCACCGTCTCCTTCAGCAGCTCGAACCCCGGCCAGATCCTTCCTCCCGTCTCGATCGCGTTCGCCATCGGACAGGCCTCGGCTTCGTTCGCTTTGCTGGCGGTGCAGGACACGCTCATCGAAAGCCTTGTGACGAACACGATCACCGCGTCGTCTCCGGGCTACGCCAGCGTCAGCACCAACGTCGTCGTGATCGACGACGATCTCCCGACTGTGACGCTGTCCTTGTCGGCCAGTTCCGTCAGTGAAGGAGCGGGGGCACAGGCCGTCGTCGGCACCGTCACGCGCGATCCCGTGACCACGCAGGCCGTGGAGCTGGATCTCGAAAGCACCAATCCCTCCGCGGCCCAAGTTCCGTTCCATGTCACCATTCCGGCCAGCGCCGCCTTCGTAAACTTCAACGTCGGCGCCGTGGAAAACGCGCAGGTCGATGGGCCGAAGACGGTGCAGATCCGCTCGTGGATCAAGTCCAGCGGCGCCGGCATCCGGCTCGGCCAAGGAGGCTCCGCCACACTCACCGTCACGGACGACGACGGCCCGACTCTCAAGCTGATACTGGACCATGATCTGGCGGCCGAGGGCCTGAATCCCGCCGCCATCGCCACCGTCTCACGCAACACGGCGACCAATGCCGCGCTCGTCGTCGCGCTCACTTCGTCGGATGTCTCCGAAGCCACCGTGCCGGTGTCCGTCACGATTCCGGCCGGAGCAGTTTCGGTGAATTTCCCAGTGGCATCCATCGACGACGGTTTCAACGACGGCAACCAGACCGTCAGCCTCACGGCCACGGCGGCCGGGTTCACGGCGGGCACCGCGCAACTCATCGTCAGCGACATCAATCTGCCGGACCTCGTCGTCACCTCCATCACCGCGCCGGACTCGGCCGACACGGAGACGTTCGTCAACCTCGGCTACTTCCTCAGAAACCAAGGACCGGGCGCCATGGCGTCGAACAGCATCGCCCAGCGCATCTATCTCTCGACCGATCCTGTCGTGGGCGACGACGTGTTGATCGGCGAATACCGCTTCAACGGCGGGTTGCCGTCGGGCGCGCAGTTCGGCCAGACGTTCTCCGTGCGGCTGCCGCAGGCGGCGGGCGACTACTGGGTAGTCGTCGTGGCCGACACCGGCAGCGCCGTCACCGAAGTGCTGGAGAACAACAACACGCGCATCTCCGCCCAACCGCTCCACGTCACCGCCGCGTATGACGCCATCGCATCCACGACACTGGAAAGCGCCAAGGCGGGAACGCCGGTGC
>JBBRDN010000259.1:0-4841 GCA_038203875.1 Verrucomicrobiota bacterium | reverse complement strand
GGAAACTGGGTCGTAAAGTCGACCCGCAGCTGGAAAGGAACCGTCAGGACACCAGGCCCGTTTTGTCCGGCGAGTCCATTGATTGCGTCATGGTTGACGTAATTGCCCGTTACGCGAGTGATCTCAATCGGCTGGTTCGCCACCAATCCCAGATCCCGGGCCGAGAGAATGATGTCAGGGCGAACAATCGAACGGGCGAGCGTTTGCTGCTGGATCGTGGCCGTCTGCGATGAAGTCGCGACATATCGATCGGTCCACGTGTTGGTGACCCCGGCAAAGCCAATCCCGAGCAGCGAGTCAAAATCGACTCGGACGAATGAAATCTTGTCCATGCCTCCACGCAGCGCGGTGTTGACCGCACCCGAACCGACCACGGTCAGAATGTTCGTCACGCCAACAGGAGACCAGGGAGATCCCGTGGCTGCAGAGGCGGCGGTGGAGGTCACGGCCACAGTGGGCAGCAAATTCTCCACGTTGAAATTGTTCGTTGCGTAGAGGTAACGCAACCCGCCGACATCGTCATAGGTCAGCGAGGAGAAGGAAGTTCCGACACCCCAACTAAATATGGAACTCACCGAGCGTCCTAGAGCAGCGTTGCGGAATCCACCAATACCGCCGAACGAGGGCCCCAACTCATAGGCATCTGAAACCCCAGGCGGCCCATCAAGAACAACGTATCCAAACTTCTGCCCGTTCACGGTATCGGTTGGCGTCCGGGTGATCGGATCGTAGTTCCGCTGGATCACCACATAGTTGGTCGACGGGACCGCATCGACCCACCGGTTGCGAAGGCACCAGACGAACCGCTCCGCGTCGCTCAATCCCATGTATTCCATAAGGAGCGTCAGCATGCGCGACCGAATATCGCTCATGAACAAAGCGGCCGCCGCAGGGTTGTTTCCCAAGGAGTTCAGCGGATACGTGTTGGTCATCACCTGATCGGTGATAAGGCTGATGGCCGGCAGGTCGTTCAACTGCCGAAAGGCTCCTTCGATGGCGCGGATGCCGTTGGTCCCGAAGTAATTGATGAACGCCGAATCAAATCCGTAGGTCAGGATCGGAACGTTCCAACGGTATTCCTCGCCGAGCACCTGCGGCGCGAGACCCCCGTCATAGTTCAAGGCACCCACCTGATAGGAGGCGTCGGGGGGTCCGTTGAGGGCAAACCCATGCGCCCTGGGCGAAACCAGAAGCAGGGCGAACGTCAAGAATGCGAGCAGTCTAAAATTCATAAGCCAATTCAACGTATCACTGGGCGTTCAGGACGACATCAAAGCCGTTGTTGCCGGACATCCGCGACCAGATGGCGACGGTGTTGTTTTGTCCCAGGCTCAACAGCGACGGAGCGGTTTCACCCAGGGTGATTGCCGACGAAATTCTGGCAGGCGCGGCGGCGGTGGGATTGGACCTGTCCAGCGAGATCGAATAGGAGGCGGTCCCCAATCCATCGGCCCGGCGGCTTGACCAGGCGCAGAGGACGCTCCCGCCGTCGGACCCGACGGAAAGTCCATCAGCCTGGGCGGAGGATGTGAACTGCCTGATGGTCGACGCGAGGGAACCGGAGAGCGCATAGAGCGAGACCGTCTTTCCACCCGAGTGGCGGACCAGGAGGTCTCCACCCACGCTGGACGGCGCCACGGCAAACTCGCTGATGTCACCGGTGACACCGGCCACTTTGGCGGAGGATCCTACCGGGGCGCTGTCGGAGGCAAATTGCCGCACCTGGAGCTGGCGACGGGAAACACCGGTAAGCGCGTCGGACGTCCACAGCGCACTGAAGCCGCCGTCGGCGTTCGCCACGAGACGAGGCATGCCGGAGTCGGCCGATTTCACGTCGTCGACCCTGAACTCCCCTCCGAGGCGGCTGCCGTTCCGTGAGAAACGCTGGGCCATCACACCGCGGCTGGTCGCACCGAACTGGCCGCGGGTAGTCCACGCGATCAGGAATGTATTGTCCTTCAGAACCGTGACGGAAGGTTCGACCTGGTCTCCCACGCGGAAGGTGTTCGCATACGATTCAGACCGGAGCCAGGAACCGTCGGCCTGGAGCTGGCGGAACAGGACGTCCTGCTGTCCACGACGGCCCGACTGCCAGACCACGACGGTTCCGCCATCCGCAAACGCGGCGATGGCCGGACGTTCCTGATGTTCGAACGACTGGCTGTTCACACGTTGGATTGCGCCGACGGATGAGAGGCCGGCATTGAACCGTTGCAGGGCGATGCCCCATCCCTTGCCGTCGATCCGGGAATCCTGCCATGCGACCACGAATCCGGACCCGGACTTCGCCGCCACCGGTGATACCTGGTCGCCGACCATGCCGCCGCCCACCGGGCTTTCAGCCGATGCGGCACCGGCAAATGCGGCCGACAGGGCAATGCTTGCTGCAAACTTGTTCATCGCTGGGAGAGGTTGCGGAGACGTCTCCGGTTATTTGTTGGACTGGGCTGCTCCGGAAACGTTCTGCTTCGCGAACGGAAGATCTTCGTCCAAGTGCACGCGATTGCCTGCAGGATCGATGATCGTCGGAGTGACGAAGATGTAGAGGTTCTTCTTGGAAGTGGTGCTGGACTCGCTGCGGAAGAACCGGCCAAGCACCGGAATGTCTCCGAGGACGGGGACCTTGTCCTTGATCTTCTGGATGCTGTCGGAGATCAGGCCGCCCAGGACGACGGTCTGGCCGTCCCACACCACGCACGAGGTGGTGACATAGCGGACCCGGAACCGGGGGAGCGGTGTCGGGGCGACCAGCGCGTTGCCGATGGTGTTGCCGACGCCCAGCTGCAGGATCGCGTTGAAGTTCGACGTGTCGTAGCCGAGGAACTCGTTGACCGTCGGGATGATTGTCATCTGGACGGAGAATCCGTCCGCGGACACATACGGGACGACGTCGAGCGAGGGACCGACCGGGAACGTGGCCGTGGTCGGGGTGATCTGCCCGTTCTGGGCACCACCCGTAGCCGCACCGGCGACCGCCGTGCCGCCACCGCCGCCGCCCTGGGTTTGAATTCCCGAGACGTAGGTGACGAGATCGTTGACCGCGATCCGCGCCTGACGGCCGGACAGCGTGGTCACTTTGGGAGCGGTGAGCACGTCCGCGCCTTCGCGCTGTTCGAGCGCCCGGATCACCGTGCGGAACTGCGGGTCGGTCAGGATGCCCGACAGGGTGAAGACCGAAGGAGCCGAATTGCGGAGTCCGGTGGTCAGAAGACCATCGGTGGCGCCGGCAAGGATCGGTGCCCCGGGTGTTGGGAACGTCCCGAGTGGGTTGGCCGCAGTAGGTGCGCCCGCGTAGCTCGGGGCGGTGCCGCCGCTGAGCCCGACATTTCCGCCGGCGGCCAGCGTGTTGCCGAGATACCAGTCGAATCCCAGCGCCTTGTTGTCGGTCTGGTTGAACTCGGCGAACTTGGCCTCGATCGTGATCTGCGGAGGAGCCGCGTTGAGCACTTCGATGGCGGTCTGGATGGTTTCCAGATCCTGGGCCGCGGCCTTGATCACCAAAATGCCGGCGCGGTCGTTGAAGAAGATCGATTTCGGGGGTTGGAGATCCACACCGGCCGCCTCGAAATAGAGACGGGCCATGTCGTTCATGTCGCGGGTGCTGAGCTGTGACGTGACGTAGGCAATGGGAGCCTGGCCAACGCCGGGATTGTTGGGATTGCCCTGACCACCCTGCCCACCGCCGGCGCCGCCGCCCAGGCCACCACCACCGCCGCCGCCTAGGCCGCCACCGCCGCCACCGCCGCCACCGCCGCTTCCACCGCTGACAATGGTAGACGAAGGGGTGATTGCGGGAATGATGAACGAGACGCTGTTCTGGCTGTTTCCGCCGCCGCCGCCGCCGCCGCCACCACCGCCACCGCCGCCACCGCCGGAGTTTCCGGAACTACCGGCCAAGCTGGAAAGCGAGAGCCCGTAGACACCCTGGAGACCCTGCACGAATGTGTTCGGATCGACTCGGAAGGTCCGGGTGATCAATTGCTGCGCCGCGGGGGGCTTCGGCTGGAACACGACCGCGTAGTCGGAGATACTATAGGTGATCGGCTGGTCGCTTACTTGGACAATGGCGTCCAAGACCTGCTTCAAGGTCAGCTTGCGAAGCGATGGCGAGATGCGAATGCTGATCGAATTGACGTCGACCGACGGAAGCGGAGTCGCTGCGGCTGTCGGATCCGCGGCAAAAGTCGGCGGAGGCGGAGCCGACTGGCCCTGCGTCCCACCACCCAGTGGGACGGGAGGAGGAAGAAGCACCGAATCAGGCTGCGAACGCAGGAGAAAGTTGATCCCTTCGCGATCCGGATCACGCTTGACCGACTCGTCACGCAGCGCGGTCAGCACGGTCGAGAGCGGCAATCCATCATAAGTGACCTCGTCGATGCGGATGCGGTCGAGCTTCTGGAGGATCTTTTGACGCCCTTCGGAGGTGTAGACCAAGTTCGTCCGCGCCATCGGGTTGGGCGTCGGCAGATCCTGGGCCTTCGAGCGGGGCGTCCAATTATTTTCGATCTCGATGATTGAAGCGGTCGCCATCTGTTCGCGCTTGCGCGCGGCCATGTCGTAACGCGTCTGCTTGAGGAGCTGGAGATAATGGTTCGCGGCGGGACTAGTGGGGTCCTCTGCGAGGACTTTGACCAGAATGGCCTCGGCTTCATCGATCTTACCCGCCTCCCAAAGCCACTTGGCATTCTGGACCTTCGTATTGAGATCGACCTTTTCGTCGACGATTTTCGGACCACGGGCGAGGGTGTCGGCACTGGGAACACGACCCTTGCTCATCTCGACCAACTGATCCACCCGGCGCTTCTGTTCCAAGAGGGCAGGATTGCGCCCATCGACCGCGA
>JBBRDN010000258.1:0-4851 GCA_038203875.1 Verrucomicrobiota bacterium | reverse complement strand
ACTGGAGCCGAGGGAGGGATCAGAGCCCTTTAAGGCGGAAGAACCGATTGGTCGATCCGGGGGCGTTGGTCACGTTGAACTCGGAGTTGACGATGCCGCGAAGGCTTGTTTCGGGGTTCCAGTTGGTCCCGGGCAGGGCCGTGATGGCTTCGAGGAGGAACCCGTCCGCATTGGTGGGCCAGGCGACGATGGTGTTGGGTGCTGTCCGCGCGATGCGGAGCTGGGGCGCGGGTTGATCGCCGTCGAGGACGCCGTTCTGCCGTCGCTCTATGCCCATTCGGCGGCCTGACCCGACGGGGACTCCCATGACGCTGAGCACATCGCCGGCCTGGATCTTCGCGACCAATTGCGCGCGGGTTAAAACGCCGACGGTCGTCTTGTCGCTGAGATAGTTGTTTGAGCCGGGTTGGAAGAGCAGGCCGCGCGGACTCCCGTCCACAGTCCCCTTCACGACCAAGTCGACGAAGTTCGAGCGCGCCTGGTTTTCGAGCATCGTCCAGTCGCTGGTGAATGGAGCACTCCCGATGTTCGCGCTGGTCAGCGTCCGGGTGTAGCCGACGGCCGGAGCCATACCGGTGTCGAAGCAGAGGACGAAGGCGGCGATGTTCTTCTTCCGCGTGGTGTCGTTGGCGAAGTTGCCGAACACGGGGCGCGACAGGAACGTGAACAGGTCGGGCTCCATTCCGTCGTGGATGAGCCCGAAGCCACCGATGGACGCGGCCCCGGGGGCGTTGTTGAAATTGCCCTTCTGATAGACGTTCCGCAGGTGCGGCACCTTGAAGTCCTGCGATTCGCCCAGCGCCTGCCGGTCGAAGATGAGGCGGTCCGATCCGCTGCCCGGTGGTCCCGTGTGGCAAGTGGTGCAGGACAGGCCAAGGACCGTCTGATACTGCTCGTTGAAGAAGGTGTTGCGCCCGGCATTCGGATCGCCGCCCGCGAGGCTGGCCGGCAGGGTCCGGTCGAGATTCTGGTTCGGGTTCGGCTGGAACACGATCGTGTTGATGTAGGTGCGGTAGGCCTGCATGTCCTGCGTGGTCAACGTCGTCCCGCCGAGGAGGCTGTCGAACGCGCCGTTGAAATGGAGAAAGTTGGTGCGGTCTCCGCGCCAGTGCAGGGGATCCTGGCCGTTCAATCCGCGCAGCGTCTGCGTGGCCATCGGACCTTTCATGGGGTGGACCGTCCGGATGGTGCCGGGAAAAGTGGGCGTCACCTGCGTCAGGATCGTGCTGGCGGTGCCTTGAGGATCGCCCAGATCCCAGGAGACCATGTCCATCTCGGCGTCGACGTGGCATGAGGCGCACGAGGACATCCCGTTCCCGGAGAGCCGCGCGTCGTAGAGGAAACCACGGCCCTGCCGGATCACCGCGGTCGTCGGATCGTAGCTGCCGACGGGAAGTTCTCGGACGACGACGTTGCCGGCGACATCGAGCACCGAGAGGGAATTGGCGATGCGGTTCAGCACGTAGAGCCGCTGGGTAGCCGAAGCCAGCGCGAGTCCGCGGGGGCCGCGCTTGTTGCGGGCATCGGCGGCTGAACCGGGGGCGGAACCAACTTCGATGCGGGCCACGACGCTTCCGTCGGCCGCATTGATCTTGGCGATGCGGTCGCTGCCAAACGCGGCGACGAACGCGAAGGTTCCCGCCGTGTCGAACACGACCGCCGTCGGTTGCGCGAGCGCGTTGGTCTTCGCCGGGAGATTGGGCATCACGCCGTAGTCGACGCCGGGGTTCAGGTCGAAGTGGGTGACCGTGCTGTTGGCCGGATTGATTCGCGAAAGGCGGTTTTCGACGATGTGGCCGCGCACGCCGGGTTCGAAGTGGACGAGGTTCCGTGCGTCCGTGTTCGCGACGAACAGGTGCCCGCTGCCGGGTTGGGTGGCGATCGCGAGGTTCACCGTGCCGACGCGGGAGAAGTAGCGGCTGATGGCGTGGCTCGTCGTGTCGATTTCCACGACGTCGTTGTCCGGCATGGTGAATTTCACGACACCGGTCCAGGCCGGGTCCGTGGCGTCGACGATCAGACCGACCTGCGGCGGCGTGGGAAGCGCCGGGTTCATCGGCGGAGTGCCGGTCGTGATCTGCGCGGGTGCCTGGTCCGGGGGAATCAGCGTGGTTCGGTTTCCGGATAGTGCGAAGGCGGCGTAGACCTTGGATCCGTCGAGGCTGACCGCCATCGCCCTCGGGTTTTCGCCGAAGACGGAGATGTTCGTGAGCACGGCGTGGGTCGTGGCGTCCAGCACCACGACCTGGTTGTTCCGCGCTGCCGTGACGAACGCCTTGCCATTGGCGAACACCACGTCGGCGGGCTCATCCTTGATGTAGATCGTGTCCGTCACGACATGCCGCGAGACCGAGACGACGCTGATGCTGTCGGAGACTTCGTTGACGACCCAGACCTCATCGGCGGTCCTTGGATTGACCGAAACCGGCTCCAAGCCAACGGGGATCTCCGAGACGAGGATCGGGTTGTCCGGGTTGGACACGTTGAACACCGACAAGCGGCCGTCGGGGGTGTTGACCGCGAACAGCAGCTTGCCATCGGCCGAGAGACGGATCGGGCTCGTCTGCTTTCCCTCGAAGTTGACGTAGCTCTGGGCCTCCGCGGCGATGCAGACGACGATCAGTAAGGCGCAAGCGCGGACGAGGGTGGTGAAGAAGTTCATGGTGATGTCCGGATCAAAGGGACAGGCGTGCCGGGTGAATTTGCATTGGAACGCTGCCTGCCCACCCGCTGGTTCGCAACGAGAACCCCATGCTTGGCGGAGATCAATCGTCGTCACCGTCGGCACCGCGGGTAACGGCCCAGTCCGGATACGGAACCGCGCTGCCCTTCATGGCCCGCCAGAGGATGCGGTTGAGCTGGTCTTCAGGAGCCCGATCCACTTCGCGGAAGTTCATCCGTGCCGAGGCGACGGCGTCGCGGCGCAGAACGGGATCGGAGAGGGCCTGCGGCGACGGGTTCATCTGGTCGAGCGGGACGTTGTTGGGAATTGCGGTGAACGGAGTGAAATCCGGTGTCTCCGTGAAGCAGTCGAACATCGGGGTCGCACTGGCATCGAACTGGTTCATCGGCGGCATGCCGAGAATCTGGCCCATCGTCCGCAGCAGGCTGGTGGTGTTGTATTGCGTGCTGACGACCGCGCGGCGCTTGGTGAAGGGGCTGATGCAGAACGCGGTGGTCCGGTAGCCGCTGACGTGGTCCCAGCCGGCCTGCGGATCGTCCTCGATCGCGAAGATGGCCATGTCCTTCCAGAACGAACTGCGGCTCAGCCCCTCGACGATCCGTCCGAAGGCCAGGTCGTTGTCGGCGACGCACGCGGCGGGCGTGGGTTTGCCCGCGCCGGTGCCGCTGGTGTGGTCGTTCGGAAGGCAGATGATCGTGAGCGCGGGAAATTCTCCCTTGGCCTCGAATTGCTTCAACTCGGCGAGGATGAAGTCGGCGCGGGCCTGGTCGGGGACGCTCATTTCCCAGCCGACGTAGTTGCTCGGGGAGAAGGCGCGGAGCGTTTCGACCATGGGATAGCTCTGGAAGATCGCCTCATCGCTTTCACCCTTCCATGTGCGGAAGCAGGCGAGGAAGTCCGGCGTGCCCTTCTTGCCATTGCGCCAACGAACTGCCGGGGCCATGAACTCGCCGTAGTTGCGTATGCTGACGCGGTGTTTCAGCGCGTTGTCCCAAATAAACCCGGCCGGTGAATAGGCCAGGGCGTCATCCTCGTCCTCGCCCATGCCGTCCGGATAGCTGCGCGGAAACCCGGCGAAGGATTTCTCCATGTAGTCGGTCGCGAAGGCAGTGGTGCTCCACTGGTGGCCGTCGGCGCTGAGGATCCCGGCGCAGTAGGTGTTGTCGAGCAGCACGAACTCCCGGGCCAGCTTGTGCAGGTTCGGCGTGATGCGCTCTCCGAATATGCAGAGGTTGGGATCGCCGTTGCCTTCACGGATGTCGCCGAACACCTGGTCGTAGGTGCGGTTCTCCTTGATGACGTAGACCACGTGTTTGATCCGGCTCGGTTCGCCGATCCGCTCTGGAACAGGGCGCGCGGGTTGGTTCGGGCGCGGCGGTAGTTTGGATTGGTCGATGGCCTCGCGCCGCAGATTGCGCCAGACGGTTTCGGAAAGCGGCGGCAGGGCGGACTTGGACGGGACGGGCATGAGAAGGACCGAGCCTGAGTATTGGTGTGAATTGAAACCAGGATGGCCATTCTCGCCTTTGCCTGTCTGCAGCGGGATGCCCTTGATGTTGGCCACGCAGACGGCGTTTCGTTGCGCGTCGAAGGCCAGCGCTCCGGGAAACCATCCCGCGGGAATCAGGCCGATCATCTTCGAAGCCCGGTCGGCCGGATCGAACTGCACGACGGCGACGGCGTTCTGCGTGCCGCTGGCGACGTAGAGGCGTTTGCCGGAAAGGTCGAAGGCTAGCGCATTGGGCGACGCGCCGAGCAGGTCGCTGGGCTTGGGTTTCATCCAGATCGTTTCGACGACGGTGTCCGTCCTCGTTTCGATGACGCTTAGGTTATCCGCAGCGGCGTTCGCGCACACGACGTGGCGGCCGTTCGGCGAAACGGCGAGCGCGCTCGCGTGAAGGCCGGTGAGGATCTCCGTCATCTTTTTACCATCAGAGAGGTCGATCACACTGACCGATCCTTCGTTCGCGATGTGCCTGATCGGATCCACCCTCACCACCGTGCCGCGGCCGGCGGGCCCGGTGGGATCTCCCGCGGTCGGTCGCCGCCCACCCCAATTGCTGACGTAGGCTTTGCCGCCCACGAGGGCGACGTCGTAGGGCGCGACACCAACCTCGAATGTCCGGAGGACCTTGCCGGATTGCGCGTCCATCTCGAGGAGGGTGTTG
>JBBRDN010000257.1:0-4885 GCA_038203875.1 Verrucomicrobiota bacterium | reverse complement strand
CCCCTACAGCTACACCTACCGGGACTACGTGATCCGCGCCTTCAACGACGACCTGCCCTACGACCGTTTTCTTGTCGAACAGATCGCCGCGGACCATCTCGAACTGGGCGACGACAAACGTCCGCTGGCGGCGATGGGTTTCCTCACGCTGGGCCGGCGTTTCCTGAACAACGTCCCCGACATCATCGACGACCGGATCGACGTCATCAGCCGCGGCACGCTGGGCCTGACGGTCGCCTGCGCGCGATGCCACGACCACAAGTTCGACCCGATCTCGGCGAAGGACTACTACGCGTTCTACGGCGTCTTCAACAGCAGCCATGAGCCGACCGAAAAGCCGCTCCTCGGCAAGGCGTCCATACCGCCCGAGTTCCCCGCCTACGAGGCCGAACGGTTGAAGCGCGTGGCGGAACTCGACGACTTCAAGGCGTCAAAACTTGGCGAAGCCAAGGCCAAGGTGCGCGGCCTGATCGGCAGCTACCTCCACGTCACCCATCAGCTTTCGTTGACGAACAACGGCGACAAGATCGAGAAGCTCGCCCGCGAGGCGAAGCTGGAGCCCAGCATCGCCCGGCGTTTCGCGGACAAGGCGAAGGAATGGCAGACCAACGGGGACTCGCTCTTCGCGCCGTGGTTCGAGTTCGCCGCGCTGCCCGAAAGCGACTTCGCCGCGAAGGCCGCCGGCATCGCCCAGCAGCTTCCGGAGAATCCCAAGATCAATCCGCTGCTCGCGAAGGCGTTCTATCCGCCGCCCGCGTCGTTGAAGGACGTTGCCGAGGCCTACAACAAACTGTTCGGCGGCATCGACAGCCAGTGGAAGGAGGCCTCCGGCAAGAAGGCCAAGGCGCTCGACGACGCGAACGCCGAGCAACTCCGGTTGTTCCTCTACGCCGACGGTTCGCCGGCGAATCCCGGCGACGACGAGGTCCGTCGCACCTTCGACACGCCCGCCCAACAACGCGTGCGCGCGCTCCAGCGCAAGGTGGACGAATTGGACGCGATCCATCCCGGCGCCCCGCCCCGCGCCATGGCGCTCGCCGACAACACCAACCCCGGCGACTCCCACGTCTTCAAGCGCGGCAACCCGGGAACACCCGGCGACATCGCCCCGCGCCGTTTCCTCGACGTGCTTTCCACGCCGGACTCCAAGGCCTTCACGAAGGGCAGCGGCCGTCTCGAACTCGCCCAATCGATCGCCAGCCCGAAGAACCCGCTGACCGCGCGCGTCATGGTCAACCGTGTCTGGATGCACCATTTCGGCAAGCCGCTCGTGACCACTCCGGCGGACTTCGGCGTCCGCACGGAAGCCCCAGTGCAGCGCGAGCTCCTCGACTACCTGGCGGCGCGTTTCATGGCCGACGGCTGGTCGATGAAGAAGCTGCACAAGCTGATCCTCCTTTCCGCCACCTGGCAGCAGTCGAGCGACGAGAACCCGAAGTTCTTCGCCAAGGATCCGCTGAACAACCTTCTCTGGAAACAGAACCGCCAGCGCCTCGACTTCGAGGCCCTGCGCGATTCGTTCCTCAGCGCCGCGGGCCGCCTCGATCTCACGATGGGCGGGCACGCGGTCGACATCACCGTCGAACCTTTCCCCACGCGCCGGTCGGTCTACGCCTACATCGAACGGCAGAACCTCCCGGGACTCTTCCGCACGTTCGACTTCGCCAGCCCCGACGTGTCCATGCCGCAGCGCTTCTACACCACCGTTCCGCAGCAGGCGCTCTTCCTGATGAACAGCCCGTTCATCGTCGACCAGGCCCGCGCCCTCGCCGCCGACGCCGAGAAGGCATCCAAGACGCCGGACCATCAGATCGACCTGATCTATGAGCGGGTCCTGCAGCGCGATCCGGAACGGGACGAACGGCGCATGGCCCGTTCATTCCTCGGCACCACCTCGGCCGAGGAACCGTTCGTGGACGTCAATCCCTGGAGCTACGGCTACGGGGAGTTCGACGGTGCAACCCGGGTCCTGAAGAGCTTCACGCCGTTGCCCAAATTCAAGGACAACCAATGGCGCGGCGGCGACGCACTGCCCGACGAAAAAATCGGCTGGGTCCTGCTCGGCGCCGAAGGAGGTCATCCGGGAAAACAGTTCGCCGCGATCCGGCGCTGGACCTCTTCGTTCACAGGTGAGATTTCGGTCTCGGGCGAACTCTCCCGCAGCAGCGACGCCGGCGACGGCGTCCGCGGCAGCGTGGTCTCAAGCCGGACCGGAGTCGTGCTGACTTGGCAAATCAAGAACGGCAAAGTCGCCACGCCGGTCGACAGGCTGGCCGTCACCAAGGGCGAGACGATCGACTTCGTCGTCGACTGCATCGAGAACGAGAATTCCGACAGCTTCGGCTGGGCGCCCACCGTGAGACTCCTTGGCAAACCCTCCGATCCGGCGATGGCCGTCGAGTGGAGCGCCCAAGCGCAGTTCCTCGCACCGGCAAAGACACGCATGGCTTCGGGCGCAACCCAATCGGCAAAGAAGGCATCCAAGGGCGATGCTGGAAACCAGGCGAAGTTCCGTCCGACCCCGCTCAAACCCCTGGAGCAACTCGCCCAGGTGGTCCTTCTATCGAACGAATTCAGCTTCGTGGATTGAGGTTGAAGGCCTACTCGAACTACCGAAGCCGTTGGGCCGGCTCCTTACCTCGCCAGCGCCACGAGATATCGTCCAAGCCGCTCGGTCTCCTCCGGCAGTTCCTGCTGCGAGTAGATCTGGTGAAGATTCGAGCACATGCGCTGGAGAATGCGGCGCGGGGTGACGGGTTGGAGGAAGCCGTCCTGAAGGTTGTGGCCGGTGCCGAGGATGTAGCTGATGCAGTTCGCCTTGGTCCACAGTTTGCCACGGTTGAAGCAGTCGACATACACCTCGGCCATCGCGGACTGGAACCGGACGATGAAATGACCCGGCAATCCGACACCCGCGACCGGCAGTCCAACCCGTTTCATGACGAACATGTAGACCGCACATAGGCTGATCGGGCTGCCCGTGCGGCGATCAATGACCTTGTTCAGATAGCTGTTCTCCGGCTGGTAGTAGTTCTCCTGGTTGCCGTGGAAGCCGAGTTCGTCGAAGAGGTGCTCGTTCACCGTCGCCATCAGCGTGTCGGAATCGCCACCGACCGGCAGTTTCGAAGCCAGCTCCCCGGCGAACCCGTCGAGTTGGGCAGTGTAGGCGGCTTCGTTGAGATCGGGGTATTGGGTTCGTGCCAGCAGCCATACGCCCTGCTCCAGGTTGAGCTCTTCGCCCGATTGAAGGGCGAATCCAAGGAACGCATTGTCCGCCTCGGTCCGGGTGAAGTGCGCAACAATGGCCCGGGCGCGGCGACGCAGGTGGGCATCGTTGCTCAGGAGGTGCGGTTTCAACCAATCGCAAGCAACCGGACCGCAGGCCTTGAGATGGACGGAAGCTGTGTGGGCGACGGTGTCATCCTCGTCTCCGAGCAGTGAAATCAACGCCAGCCTTCGGCTTTCCGTCAGCATCACCGGCTCGGCTGGACGCGGTTCGCTCATCGCGACCCCGAATCTGTGCGGCCGCCGGGGACAATCAAGGCGGAATCCGGGTGGCACGGATTTCGCGGCGCGAACCCAAAATCCTTTTGCACGAATTCGCGACGCAACCCCACACTTCCCGCCCATCAGGTTATCGCCCTGAAAAATGAACACCAAATATCCGAGTCTCCCTGAATCGATGTATCGTCCCGAGTTCGAGCACGACGCCTGCGGCGTCGGGTTCGTAGCCAACATCTCGGGCAAAAAAGAGTTCCGGATCCTGGATTATGCGATCCAGGCGCTCTGCAACCTCGCCCATCGCGGTGCTTTGGATGCGGACGCCAAGACCGGCGACGGCGCCGGCGTGTTGACCCAGATCCCCCATGCCCTCTTCCGCCGGGAGATCGAGAAACTCGGCGGCAAGCTCGTCGAAGACACCGACCTCGCCGTCGGCGTCGTGTTCATGCCGCGCGGCAACAAATACCAGATCAGCGCCAGCCAGACGATCATCGAGCAGGCCTGCGCGCAGTTCGGCATCCACGTGTTCGGATGGCGCTCGGTGCCGGTGAACACCCGGTGCCTCGGCGACAAGGCCCGCGAGACGATGCCCGAGATCCAGCAGATCCTCATGGGCCGCACGAACGGCTGGAGCGACATCGATTTCGAGCGCCGCCTGTATCTCGCCCGAAAGGTCGCCGAGAAACGCGCGACCGAAGAGCGGATCGACACGTTCTACATCCCGTCGTTCTCCTCGAGGACCATCGTCTACAAGGGGCTCTTCAACGCGCCCCAGTTGCAGAAGTTCTACGCCGACCTCAAGGATCCCCTCTTCACCACGGCGCTCGCCGTCTACCACCAGCGGTATTCGACGAACACCTTCCCCAACTGGCCGCTGGCGCATCCGTTCCGCATGGTCGCGCACAACGGCGAGATCAACACGCTCATGGGGAACAAGAACTGGACCGCCGCCCGCGAGCGCGAGATGACCTCCGACGTCTGGGGCGACAACGTCCAGCACCTCAAGCCCGTCATCCAGCCCGGCGGATCCGACTCCGCCGCCCTCGACAACGCCCTCGAGCTTCTCCAACTCAGCGGCCGCGACGTCCTCCACAGCGTCATGATGCTCGCGCCCGAGGCCTGGGAGAAGATGTCCGACATGCCGGCCGACCTGAAGGGCTTCTACAACTTCCATTCGTGCCTCAACGAACCCTGGGACGGCCCGGCCGCCGTGGTGTTCACCGACGGCCGTTATGTCGGCGCCACGCTCGACCGCAACGGCCTCTGCCCCGCGCGCGTCAAAGTCTACGAAGACGGCCTGCTCGTCATGGGCTCGGAAGCCGGCGTCGTTCCGCTCGACGAAAAGAAGGTCGTGCAGAAGGGCCGTCTCGGACCCGGCAAGATC
>JBBRDN010000256.1:0-4899 GCA_038203875.1 Verrucomicrobiota bacterium | reverse complement strand
GCAAGGGGAACCGGACGGTTCCCCCTGCACCCCTTCCCTCGAAAACCGAAGCCCCGAGCCGAAAACCCTGTTCGGTGGGCGGCTTGTTGCGGCCCCCTCTGGCGTCAGTATACGCGACCCCTCCGCTCCCAAAGCCTCGCTCCAGGGCCGCGTGTGCCGCCTCCGGGGGGCCTCACCGCCGCCGCGAAGTTTGAGAGGGGAGTTGGGAGAAGGTTGGGGTTGGGTGGGGGTGGCGTGGGAGAGCAAATGCCCGCAGTGCGCGCGGCTGCGCGCTTTTTGCAACAGCCTCGCGGAAAAGTTGAGTTGCCGACGTGGCGGCGCGTGGAAACGGATTTGCGCTCTGGCCGCGAAGGGTGTAACTTGAATCGTTCAGCAATTCTGATTCATGGCTATGGCACGGAAGCGACCCTCATCGAAACAGCCCTCCCTCTTCTCGTCCGATATCGACGACGCAGCGCCTGCCCAAGACCCAAACCAAAGCACATCTGAAGGAGACTCCCATGCAGCAATACAAGACTTTGGTGCTTCAACTCATTCGGCAATACCCCCAGATCCACAACCATCTCAAACAGACCAGGACTCTGCTCCCGACGCTCGATCTCTATTCGAGGGAATTGAAGACGAGCCACGAAGTCTGGATGGACTCGCTGTCCGAGCGGAGGCCGGGCAGCGGCCCGAGTCAGATCGCGAGCGAATCGCTGGAGTTCGCCCTCAGCGAACTGGCGGAACGCCTGCCGGCCGAACTTCCGTCGGATGGCAGCGAATCGTTGACTCTCGACGAGGCGATCGCCTCCTTGCGGGATCGTACGCAGCCCGAGTAGGTGCGGCGCGGCGGAAGTCAGGACCGTCCCTATTCGACCCAGTTGACGAGTCGGCGGATGCCGCGAACCAGGCTGGCGAAGAAGAGCAACCCCAATCGACGCCGCACGCCGAATCCGCGCAGAGCCCGAACCGGGATCCTGATTCATCAGGAGCGCAGCCGGTGCAACTCGCGACCGGGGAGAAGGCGAAAGCCCGAGACATCATCGCAGCAATCCGAACGCTGAAGCATCTCGAAGAGCAAAAGAAGCCTGCCACTGCTGTCGAGAGACAAACCCTCGCCCGCTTCGGGGGCTTCGGCCCCGTCGCCCTCTCGATCTTCCCTGACCCGGTCTCGGGTGCGTATAAGGACGCAACCTGGGAAGCCATCGGTGAGGAACTGAGAGGGCTGTTGAAACCTGACGAGTACGACAGCGCGAAGCGCACCACGTTCAACGCCTTCTACACGTCGCCCGTCGTCATCGCGGCCATGCAAGAGGCCCTTTCCCGCCTCGGCGTTCCGGCCGACGCCACCGTCCTGGAACCGGGGTGCGGGCCGGGCAGGTTCATGAGCCAGGCACCGGCAGCGACGCGCTTCATCGGAGTCGAACTAGACTCCGTCTCCGGCCGCATCGCACGGGCACTTCACCCAGATCACGACATCCGCATCGAGAACTTCCGCGATACCCGCCTGCCCGAGGATGGCATCGACGCCGTGATCGGCAATGTGCCGTTCGCCGACGTGAAACTTGACCACCGCGGCCGGAAGTTCTCCCTGCACGATTACTTCTTCGCCAAGTCGATCGACTTCCTGAAGCCCACAGGCGCACTGGCACTGGTGACCTCCCACTACACCCTCGACAAGCAGAACGCGGCAATCCGCGAGTACCTCGCGGAGAAAGCCGATTTCCTCGGGGCGATCCGCCTCCCCTCCGACGCCTTCAAGCGAGAAGGAACCGCTGTCGTTACCGACATCCTGTTCCTGCGCAAGCGAGTACCAGGCGAACCTGCCCGGCACGCCGACCCGGAGTGGCTCGCGGTGGGCACCCTGGAGATCGAGGACGCGGAAGTTCCGATCAACCGGTACTTCCTGAACCATCCCGAGATGGTGCTCGGCACCTGGAGTCGCAAGGACACGCTTTACGGAGGGGATTCCGGCTACAGCGTCTGCGGCCGGGGCGACCTTGCCATGCAACTCTCAGCGGCAGTTCAGGTCCTTCCGGAATATGCGAAGACGGAAGCCTCCTCCGTGCGGGAGGAACCGACGTTCACCCCGCCCCCCCCACTCCCTCACATCGGTGAGGGGAGTTTTTTCGTCCGGCCCGATGGGACCATTTGCCAGTCTACGGGCGGGGAGGCCGAACCGGTCGAATACGGCGGCCGGACGCTGACGACGAGCGGCGCACTCACGGCCAAGCGACTCGCGGCACTCATCGATCTCCGCGACCGCGCCCGGCGCGTTTTACAGTCGCAGAACGACGGCTGGCCCGAGGCGGACCGCGTCGAGGCCAGGGGCGAGCTGAACCGCAGCTACGACCGTTTCGTCGCCAATTACGGCGCAATCAACAAGACGACGTTTGGCGAGAGCGCTGACGGCGGTGCAATCCGCAGGATGCCCAACCTCGTGAAGTTCCGGGAAGACCCGGACGCCATGCTGGTCATGTCGCTGGAGGAGTACGACGAGGTCACGGGCAAGGCGACCAAGGCCGCCATCATGCGGAAGGACGTGGTCGGCATCACCCCGCCCGTCACCCAAGTCGGGAGCGCCGAGGAAGGGTTGCTGGTCTCACTCGACCAGCGCGGCGGTGTCGAGCCTGCTTTCATCTCTGCCCTCTATGGCAAGACCGAGGCCGAGGTCATTGCTGAACTCGGCGACCTGGTCTTCCGCGACCCGGAATCGGGCACCTGGCGGACGGCCGACGAGTACCTCTCGGGCGACGTGCGGGCGAAACTCGCCGCGGCCGAAAAAGCCGGTCCTACATTCGCCGAGCATGCCGCGGCCCTGCGGCGCGTGCAACCCGAAGACGTTCTACCCGGCGACATCGACGCCAACCTGGGGGCACCCTGGATACCGGCAGCCGACGTCGAGACGTTCGCAGCCGTACTGTTCGGCGTCGAACGATCCGAGGTCCAGGTCGGCCACTTGAAGCGGGACGCGATCTGGAGCGTGGAGGCCGGCTACGCCGCCGGACGGTCCGTCGCCGCGACCTCCGAAGTGGGCACCCCCCGCGCCAACGGCGTGTGGCTGCTCGAACTGGCCCTGAACATGAAGACGCCCGTGATCTACGACACGGTGATGGCCGGCGACCGCGAGGAGCGCGTCGTTAACCAGGAGGCGACCCTTGCCGCCCGCGAGAAACAGAAGCAGATCAAGGAGCGGTTCCGCACCTGGGTGTTCTCTGACCCAGAGCGCACCGAACGACTCGTTCGGATTTACAACGACGCTTACAACAACCTCCGTCCCCGCCTCTTCGACGGCTCGCACCTCGACTTCTCCGGCATGAACCAAACCGTCCGGCTCCGACCGCACCAGAAGGACGCCATCTGGCGGTGTATGAGTTGCGGCAACACGCTGCTGGCCCACGCCGTTGGCGCTGGCAAGACGTTCACGATGGCCGCGAGCGGGATGAAGATGAAGCAGGCGGGACTGGTGAAGAAGCCGATGTACGTGGTCCCGAACCACATGCTGGAGCAGTTCTCCAGGGAGTTCATGCAACTCTACCCGAACGCGAAGGTGCTGGTCGCCACCAAGGACGACCTGACCCGGGACCGCCGCAAGCACCTGACTGCGAAGATCGCAAGCGGCGAATGGGACGGGATCGTCGTCACCCACAGTTCCTTCGAGCGCATCGGGATGTCGCGGGCGTACCAGGAGGGATTCATCCGCGAGCAGATCCGAGAATACGACCAGTTGCTGGTCGAGAGCGCGGGGGCGAAGGCGTCGATGGTGAACCGGAACCTCATCAAGACCATCGAGAAGCAGAAGGCCAAGCGCGAAGAGCGACTGAAAGACCTGCTCGCCGAGGACAAGAAGGACGACGGGCTGGTGTTCGACGAAATCGGCGTCGATCATCTGTTCATCGACGAGGCCCACTACTTCAAAAACCTGGAGACGCCGACCAAGATGGACCGCGTCGCCGGCATCCAGACTGGCGGGAGTGAGCGTGCCTTCGACCTGTTCATGAAAGCCCGGTACTTCGACCAGTGGAAAGCCGGCCGCGGGGTGACGTTTGCCACCGGCACGCCGATCAGCAACACGATGGTCGAGATGTACACCATGAACCGATTCCTCGATCCGGCCGGGATGCGGAACCGAGGCATCGAGCATTTCGACGGGTGGGCGGCCACGTTCGGCGAAGTCGTGGACACGATGGAAATCTCGCCGGACGGGGCATCGCTCCGGCCGCGGAGCAGGTTTGCCCGCTTCACCAACCTGCCCGAACTCCAGCAAATGTTCCGCGCCTTCTCTGACGTGCAGACGGCGGAGATGCTGGACCTGCCGCGGCCACGGCTTGAAGGGGGCAAGCCTGTCGTCGTCGCGTGCCCGATGTCGGACCACCAGCGCGGCCTCCAGCAGGAACTGGTCGCCCGCTACGACCGCCTCCGCTCACAGAAAGTAGACCCGCGAGAGGACAACGCACTGGCCATCACCACGGATGGACGGAAACTCGCGCTCGATGCCAGGATGCTTGCAGCCGGTGTTTCCGACTTCCCGGAATCGAAGGTGAACGCCCTCGTCGGCAAGGTGGCCGCCGTGTGGGAACGCACGGCGGAGACGCGCGGGACGCAGATGATCTTCTGCGACATGGGGGTCCATCCGACGCCCTGGGGCTACTCCGCCTACGCGGAAATCGCGGAGAAACTGACCGCCCGCGGCATCCCGCGGGAGCAGATCGCCGCCGTCGGGGACGCCGATTCGGACGGCAAGAAGCAGGCCCTGTTCGACCGCGTGAGGAGCGGCCAGGTCCGGGTCCTCATCGGCAGCACGCAGAAGATGGGCACCGGCACGAACGTGCAGAAGCGCCTCGTCGCCCTCCACCACCTTGATGCACCCTGGAAGCCGGCCGAGGTCGAACAGCGGGAGGGCCGCATCCTCCGCCA
>JBBRDN010000255.1:0-4978 GCA_038203875.1 Verrucomicrobiota bacterium | reverse complement strand
TGGAGCTGGTCCGCGACTGGGTGAAGGGCTTCCTGCTTTCACAGGTGGGTTCGGCCGCGCTGCGGCCGAACGCCGAGTCGCAGCGCGACTCGGCCCACCACGTCACGCACCTCGAAGAAACCACCGCCATCCTCTACTGCGGCGAGGCCCTGCCGCGCACCGCCGTCCATGTCGAATCCCGGCGCGTGCTCGATGGCATGAAGGGCGCGCATCCGCGCTTCGAGGCGAACCGCTACACATTCGACTACCTCGACTTCACCGCGCGGCTGCGCCGTTTCGAGAGTGAGGCCGTGCCGCGCTTCGAGGCGTATCACCGGCTCAAGGGCCAGTTGCTCGACCGCGAACGCAAGCGGCTCCGGCTCGACGAATTCAAGCCGCGCGTCCTGTCGTCCTTCGTCCGCAACCAGCTCACCGACCGCGTCTATCTCCCGATGGTCGGCGACAACCTTGCCAAGCAGATCGGTGCGGCCGGCGCGGCCAAGCGCACCGACCTGATGGGCCTGTTGCTCCTCATTTCGCCGCCCGGTTATGGCAAGACCACGCTGCTGGAATACGTCGCCAGCCGGCTCGGCATCGTCTTCATCAAGATCAACGGTCCCGCCATCGGCCACGCCGTGACGTCGCTCGATCCCGAGGAGGCTCCGAACGCCTCGGCCCGCGAGGAAATCTCCAAGCTCAACCTCGCGCTGGAGATGGGCGACAACGCGTTGATCTGCATCGACGACATCCAGCACTGCAACCCGGAGTTCCTGCAGAAGTTCATCTCCCTCTGCGACGGCCAGCGGAAGATCGAGGGCGTCTGGCGCAAGCAACCGCGCACCTACGACCTGCGCGGGCGCAAGGTCGTCGTGGTCATGGCGGGCAACCCCTACACCGAGAGCGGGCTGAAGTTCAAAATCCCCGACATGCTCGCGAACCGTGCCGACACCTACAACCTGGGCGACATCATCGGCGGCAATGCCGAGTGGTTCAAAGCGAGCTACCTGGAGAACGCCGTCACCTCGAACGCCGTGCTTGCACCGCTTTCCGTCCGCAGCCAGGGCGACATCCGCACCTTCATCCGCATGGCCGAGACCGGCCAGCGCACGGCGGAAGGTTTGGAAGGAACCTATTCCGCGCAGGAACTGGACGAAGTGCTCTCCGTGCTGAAGAAGCTCGTGGCCATCCGCGATGTCGTGATGAAAGTGAACGCGGAATACATCGCCTCCGCCGGACAGGCCGACGAGTTCCGCACCGAACCGTCGTTCAAGCTGCAAGGCTCCTACCGCAACATGAACCGCCTCGCGGAGAAGGTCGTCGCCATCATGAACGACGACGAAGTCCGCGCGCTAGTCATCGGCCATTATCGGGGCGAATCACAGACGCTCACCACCGGTGCCGAGGCGAACCTGCTCCGCTTCAAGGAACTCATCGGCGAACTCAAACCCGACGAGGGCGCGCGCTGGTCCGACATCAAGAAGACCTTCCAGCGAAACCAGTTCACGCGCGGCACCGACCAGAACGATCCCGTCGGCCGCGTCGTGGCCCAGCTCGCGCAATTCCAGGCCGGTCTCGAATCCATCCAGACCACGCTCGCCAGCGCCGTTGCGCGCCCGAAAGAACCGCTCGTCCTCGACGTGAGTTCCATCGGCCAGAGTTTGGAATCGCTTCGCGCCACGGTTGCGGACGCCGCCTCACGGCCGCAGACACCCGTCACGGTGGATCTCGGGCCGATTGGTCGAAGCCTCGAATCGCTTCGCGCCACGCTGGAAGACCGGCTCGGCCGCGTCCTCGCAGCGACCTCGGCTCCCGCTGCTCCTGCGCCCGCCACCACCGCAGGCATCGAGAAGATCGGCGCGCAACTGGGCGAAGGCTTGAAGGCTCTCGGCGAAGATCTCAGCCGAACCGTCAACGCGGCGCAGGGCTCGGCCATCACCGGCAAGATCGACAGCCTCTCGCACGAAATGGAGATGATCCACAGCACGCTGGCATCGCTGAAGGACCTCGCCAGCCAGCAGCGCGACCACCTCCGCACCGCCGAGGAACTCCTCGCCACCCGCGCCAAGCAGGGAACGGTGGAAGTGGAGCTGACGCAGGAGATGCTCAGCAACGAACGCGCCTTCATGGAGCGGTTCCAGCAGGTGCTGGATGAGGCGCAGACACAGAAGCCGAAGGTTTGAACCACGAATGGACACGAATTCACACGAATCCATCCCTCGTAGCCGCCGACGCGAGGAGTCGGAGTGTGTTTTTACTTCAGGGGCGGAGCGCCGACAGAGAGTAGCCCACAGCGTGAGCTGTGGGTTTGCGATCCCCGCAAATCCCAAGCCCCAGAGGGGCGGCAGAAGGCTTCTTGGGCTCCATGGACAGCCCGTTCTTTCGCCCCTCCGAGGCTCGTCATTCTTCTCTACGTCACCTACAGCTCGCGCTGTGGGCGACTTTCTGCCGCGTCTCCGGCGCTTTAACCCTGGGGGGCATCCGCAGTCCGGGCCGTTTCGTCGTCCCGACTCAGAAGTCGTGCTTGTGCTCCTGGGCTCCGGCTTTCGGGAGGGTGGCCACGGGGTTGGCCAGCAGGTAGGCGTCCACGTCCTTTGCAACGACGAGGCGGCCCCACATCATCTGGTAGTGATCGGGGAACGTGCAGACGTATTCGTAGTCTCCCGGAGTGGTCGGGGCGGTGAGTTTCAGCGTGGCCCGTTGGCCGGCTTCGATCGACTTGGTTGCGGCCAAGATGTCCGTTGAATCCGGCACGAACGCCCGGCCGGAACGGTCCAGCTTGTCGGGCGTCATCGTCGCCGAGGCTTTGCCGACAGCTTCGCGGGCGCCGGGTTTTACCACGACGAGATTGTGCGGCATGAAGTCGTCGTTCTCGACGATGATTTCGAAGGCCTTGCCGGCCTCCACGACGATGCGCGGGGTGTCGTAGCGCATCTGCTCGCGCACCGTGCGGAGGACGTAGACGTCGACGCGGTAGGCCTTCAACTCCTTGCGCAAGGCCCCGGCCTGGTCGGCCGGGAGCAATCCTGAGAGGTCGTTCGCCAACTGCACGGTCTCGACGTAATCCTGCGACGTGCGCTGGCCGACCGGAACCGTCTTGGCCCAGCCGAGCAACGACGTCGCCACGGCACCGCCGGCCGGCTTGGGCCACATGTCGCGGGGAAGGGCCCGGATGCCCTGGGCGGCGGCGACGACCTGCTCGCCCTTGCCGATGAGGCCGCCCAGCGCGGTGAACACGGCGGCGGGTTCACGGCCCATGCTGACGACCGCGCGGATCGCGGCGCGTTGGAGGCTGCCGATGGAGTCGTTGCCGACGGCGAGGGCCACGTTCACGTCGGGCGCCGGAACACCTGTCTTGCGGTAGACTTCGCCACGGTTTCCGTCGAGCACGGTGAGCGTGAAGCCTTCGAGACGCTTGCCGAGCTCACCTTCACGGCGGTTCCAGACGGTGATCGAATCGATCGCGTAGTCCGCGCCGAGGTCGACTTCCCACCAGGGATTTCGCTCGTTCTCGTTCGTGTGTGTCTGGGTGCCGGTGTCGGAATAGGCCCCTTCGGTGCGGCCGTCGATCGCCCTGGAAGCAACGCCGTTGTTGGACGTGCTGGACTGTGTGGCTTTGCCGCCGAGAGCTACGTTCCGGCCACTGCTGGTCACCTGCACTTCCGCCAGAGTCAACGTGCCGCGGCGGGGAAGTTCGATGCGGACGAAACGACCCTTCGCGCCGGCGTTGGCTTTGGCCGCGGCGACGAGGTCGGCGGGAAGAGCCGAAAGAAGCGGCTTCACACGGTCGTAGGCCTTGCCGCGAATCTCGGGATCCACGATGAGCGGAATGCCCGAGAGCAATTCTGCGAGGGTCGCGGCCGACTTGGCGGCGGCGGTCCAGACCTTGTCGAAGCCGCCGTCGGTGGTCACGAGTGTAGCCCAACCGTAGTGCCGGACGACCGGGGTCCGGCCAGCGGAGGCGAGTTTCGCGAGCCGGTCACGGAAGGACTTCAGCTCCGTCGCAGGTTGCGTCGGCAGAAGACTTGCGAGCACCGCGACCGAAGAGGCATCCGCCGCATCGATCGACGTGAAGAGTTCTGTGAGCCGGGTGGACTTGCGCATCTTGGCCAAGCCGTCGAGGGCTTCGACGCGGTCGTTGGGCGCCGCGTCAGCCCGCTTAAGTATGGCGGCGAGGACGTTCTCGGTCTTCGGCACCTTGAGCAGTTCGGGCGTGGTCAATCCACCGACGAGGTAGTTCAAGCCGGCCGGGTTGCCCGGGCTGATCGGCTTTCCCGAGGCGATGGCCTTGCGCCAGACGGGCTCCAACTGGCGGAGCGTCTCCTTGACCGTGTAGTCGAGGTAGTAGTCGGTCGGGGACTTCAACGCAGCCAACGCGACGTCGGCGGCTTCGGAGACGTTGAAGAAGCTCGCGGCGCGGACGGCTTCAAGACGGACGCGCGGATGGGCGTCTTCGGCGAGTTTGCCGAAGAGCGAGAGGGCATTGGGCACACGATCGCGCCAGTAACAGAGCACGCGGGCGGCGGCGGCGCGTGCCCGGTAGTCGGACGACACGAGCATCCGGTTGAGGAACCCGGCATCGACGCTGTTGTGCCACTGGTGGACCCACAGGGCTTCCATCATCTGGTGCTCATACTCCTTGTCGGCCTTGTTCAGACCAGCGGCCCACTTCTTGGTCGCGGCAACCACCTTGCCGCTGTCGTGTTTGGCGAGCTCCACCTTGGCGAGTTCGCGAACGCCGTTCTCCGGCTCTTTCAGAAGTTCCAGCAACGCTTCGACCGGCTGGCCGTCGATCTTCTTCGGCGTCAGCAGCGGGCGGCCTTCGTAAGTGATGCGATAGATGCGGCCAAGGCCCACGGCGCGGTTCGGGTCGCGGAGGTGGTGCTGCAAGTGGCCGATGATCGTGTTGTGCCAATCGGTGAAGTAGAGCGCGCCGTCGGGTCCGGTGCTGATCGAGGATGGACGGAAGTTCGGGTCGCTGGAGGAAACCAGATTCTCGAGA
>JBBRDN010000254.1:0-5005 GCA_038203875.1 Verrucomicrobiota bacterium | reverse complement strand
GTGAAGGCCCCGGCCCGTCGACGGGCGTTGGCTGGGGAGATTCTGGTGCCGGCCTTGCTGGTCACGGTGCTTTTCGCCGTTGGAGCCAGCTTGATCGCCAAGAGTCCGGCGCCAGTGGCGATCCGACGGGTCGCCCTGATCCAGCCGAGCATTCCGCAGTTGCTGATCTGGGATCGCAACGAGTCGACCAACCGGTTCCGCACGTTGCTCGAGCTGACGCGGGCCGCGTTGACCAATCAGCCCCACGTCGTGGTCTGGCCCGAGGCGTCGCTGCCGGACATCAGCCGCGAACAGTTCGAGGAACTCCGGGCAATGATGGTCAAGGCCGGCGTGCCCCTTCTGTTCGGCGCGGACGACGTCGAGCCGATGGAAGGCGCACCCGCCGGCGGGCTGCCGAACTTCTACAACACCGCGTTCCACCTGGACGCGAAGGGCGATCTCGTTGCGCGCTATCGGAAGCGGCAGTTGGTCGCGTTCGGCGAATATGTCCCGCTGGAGCGTTGGCTGCCGTTCATGAAATGGCTTACGCCGATCGGCGGCAGCTTCAGCGCGGGAACCGGCCCGGAACTCTTCCGCGTCGGCAACCCGCCGATGGCCGTCGGGCCCCTGATCTGTTTCGAGGATGTGTTCGCGCCCGTCTGTCGAGAAGCGGCGTTGGATGACGTCGAGGTGTTCGTCAATTTCACGAACCTCGGCTGGTTCGGCGACGGAGCCGCGCAATGGCAGCATGCGGCGGCCGCTGTGTTTCGTGCGGTGGAGAATCGGCGGCCCATCGTCCGGGCGACGAACAACGGCGTCACCTGCTGGATCGATTCCACCGGGCGGATACGCGAGGTGCTGCACGACGGGCAGGGGTCCATCTACGGCGCGGGATTCCTCGTGGCTGAAGTGGAGATCGATCCGGTGGCGTTTCGCGCCCCGACATTCTATCGGCGGAACGGCGACGTGTTCGGATGGGGCTGCGTTGCGCTTTCGGTTTGCCGCATGATCCCGCTGCTGTGGCGCAAGCGAGGCAAGCCCGTCACTTGAAGAAGATGGCGCCTTCGCCCTGGACCTTGCGGCGGAAAATCTTGTCCGCAGCGGTGACGTAGAGGAACCCATGTTTCGGTCCGGCCAACGTCACCGACGTGATCGCCTTGTCGGACGGTTTGGTCAGGAGCCCGCATTCGCGCCCGGTCGGATCGAAGACCTGCACGCCCATGGTCGTCGCCACGTAGAAACGTCCGCGGGTATCGGTCGCCATGCCGTCGCCGCCGCTGGCGGTCTTGTATCCGGGAGCCCGCATGCGCTTGTCGGACGATTCGGTGTCGGGAGCGGTGCGCATCGTCATGTAGGGCATCTTCGCGGTTAGATCGCCATTCTCCTCCACGCGGAAGGTCCAGACGTGGATGCCGCGATAGTCCGAGACGGCCAACGTTCCCTGGCTCGTCGACAACGTGATGCCATTCGGCGCCGTAATGCCGATGTCGACCGCGCGAAGTTCGCCGGTCTTCGGGATGAGGAGGGTCACCTGCTTCTTGCCGGTCTCGGTGAAGTAGACGTGGCCGTTCCTCGCCACGACCAAGTCGTTCGGTTGCACGTTGGTGGCGAGGACGGAGGTTTCTCCGGTCTTGGGATCAACTGCGATGATCCGTTTCTGGCCGCCTTGGGCGCAGTAGAGCCGGCCGTCGGGCGCGAACTTCATTCCACTGACGCCCTTCGCTTTCACGAAGGGTTCGACCTTGCCATCAGGCGTGACGCGGAAGACGCCCTGTTCACTGCGCATGTCGGAGAAATAGAAGTTGTCGTCATCGCCGGCGCACGGCGCATCCACGAAGCCCTGCTTGTCGACGACGAGTTGCCATTCCTCACCGGGGATCAGCAGGCGATGAAGCGTGAGATCCCCGGCGAGGTCCTGGGCTTGGGAACAAATGGAAAGCGCGGCGGTGGCGCAGAAAAGGAGGAAGCGTTTCATGGGCGGCGTTCGTTTCGGGTTACGTCTTCGGTGCCGTCAGCGTCCGTTTTCTTTCCAACCCCGCCAGAGCCATTGGCAGGTTTCGGGGAAGATGGATGCTCCGTGCTTGCTGCTGTGCTGTCCGTCGCCAAACACGAACCTGTAGTCGTAGTCCATGTAGCGGAGGGATGCGGCCATCATCTGGTTGGCCAGCGGCCAATTGCCGAAGGGATTGTCGAGGTCGTTGGCGCCGTCCTGCAGGAAAACCCGCAGCGGCTTACGCTCGGTCTTGCGGATGAGATAGGGATAGACGTTTCCGCCGCGCAGATCCGTGAAGCTGCCGATCGTGCTGAGGACTTTCCGAAACTGGTCGGGCCTTTCCCATGCGACGGTGAAGGCGCAGATGGCGCCCGAGCTCGCGCCGCAGATCGCGCGGCCGTCGGCATTGGTCGTCAGGTTGTAGTCCTTGGCGACGACGGGAAGGATCTCGCCGATGAGGAAGCGGGAGTAGCGATCGCCGAGGGAATCGTATTCGACGCTGCGGTTGCTGGCCCGCCAGGCGTTCGTGAGCATGCCGCGGGAAACCTCATGGCCGGGATTGATGAAGATGCCGATCGTGACCGGCATGTCGCCGCGATGGATCAAGGCATCGAAGACCGTGGGCACACGCCAGGCGCCCTTGAGTCCGACGTAGTCGTGGCCGTCCTGGAAGACCATTACGTTGGCGGGTTTCTTGGCGTCGTATTGGGCCGGGACGTAGACCCACCAGTCGCGCGTGGTGTTCGTGAACACCTTGCTCGCGAAGTTGGTGTGGGCGATGACGCGGCCCTTGGGGACGTCTGCCTGCTCCATCGAAAGGGGCCCGAGTTTGTAGTCGTCGATCGCGTGCGCGGTTCGCGGGCACAACAGGGCGGCGATAAACACGAGAAGCGCGGCGCAGATCGGGAAATGACCAGGGCCCAGGGCCGAACGCAGCGGTCGGAGAGGGGAGTTGAACGTCATGGTGTCGAAAAACTGTTTGGGGCGGCGGCTACTTCTCCTTCGGCCAATCTCGCCAGAGCCAGCGCATCGTGTCGGGGAAGATCGCGCCGCCGTGTTTGCCGCTGTGGCCCCCGTCGCCGAGTTCGAAACGGAAGTCCATTTCGGCAAACTTCAACGCGGCCGCCATGTCCTGGTTCGCGAGCGGCCAATTGCCGTGGAGGTTGTCGAGGTCGTTGGTGCCGTCCTGGAGGAAGACCCGCAGCCCGAGGCGTTGGGTGCGGAGTCGCGCCGCGACCGGCGATGCATCGGAGGGCGCCCTGTCCTTCAACTGCCGGATCTGCGACGGGAAGATCTGGCCGCCACGGATGTTCACAAAGCTGCCGATGTGGCTGACGACCTTTCCGTAGCGGTCGGGAAAGTGCCACGCGGCGCTGAAAGCCCCGATCGCGCCGGAGCTGATGCCGCAAACGGCCCGGCCAGCGGCGTTGGTCGTGATGTTGAACTGCTTCTCGATCGGCGGAAGAAACTCCTCGCTCAGGAAGCGCCCGTAACGTTCGTCGGGCGTGTCGTATTCGAAGCTGCGGGTGGGACGGGACCGATGGTCTCCTCCCGAACCCGGGACGGTTCCCGGGTTGACGAAGATCCCGATGGTCACCGGCATTTCACCTCGGTGGATCAAGTTGTCGAAGACGGTGGGGACGCGGAATTGGCCGTTGGTCGAGACGTATCCCGACCCGTCCTGAAAGATCATCAGGCAGGCGGGACGGTTCTTGTCATACTGCTGCGGGACGTAGATCCAGTATTCGCGGACGGTTCCCGGGAGAATGTTCGTCGAGGACCAACTGTGTTTGCTGATGGTGCCATGCGGGACGTTCGGATGCGGATGGCAGTCAGGCGTGAGATGGTAGTCGTCGGCGGCGGACAGGCTCACGGCAGACAGCGCGAGCGCTACTAGGCCAGTGAGGGGAGGCATGTGCAAAGATTGCTCAGTAGAATTGTGCGGAAGCAATGCTGGAACCGGGCGCAATGCGAAAAACCCGATGATACGCGCGCGTATCATCGGGTTTCACGGATCAGGAGTTCTTGAAAAGGAACTTTTCTGGCGTGGCCTACTTCCCGTCCTTTTTCTCCAGCAGTTCACCGGCTTTCTTCATCGGATCCAGGTTCAAGCGGGCGCCGAGTTTCGCTAGTTGGTCCGGCTTCAGGTTGCCCACGACATTCACGACGACCGCTTCCCGATCCCCGCTCAAGATCGTGACAAGCAGGCCTTCGATCGCCTCGTCGCCGCGCATCTTGAGATGGACGGCGACATCGTCCGCCTTGTCCTGGACCGAAACCACCTTCTGCCAGCCGGCGGCCTCGAGGCTCCTGCGTGCGGCGTTGAAGGACTCCTTGGCCTGCGTCTTCCCGGTCTCCCCGAACTGGCCGACGCGCACGCGGACGAGCTTCAGGGAATCGATCAACTGCGCGGCTTCCGGTTCCTGCTGACGGGCGAAGGCCGACGCGATCGAGAGCAGGGGCCGGGTCAGTTCGACGGACACCCGCTCGCCCTTGAGGTCGGCGGGCATGAGTTTGTCGATGTCGACGGCCCCGGCCAACTCGTCGGCGCGGACAAGGTGCGCGACAAGGGACGTGGCCAGGATGACGGCGAAGGTGGTGCGGGTGAATGCGGAGGAGATTTTCATGTTCGGGTTCGGTGTTGTCTTGTCGACACTGCGGCCGACGAATCAAGAACCCTGCGTTTGGAACAGAGTTTCAAAAAAGGTCCGCAGCGCTTCCGCACTCTCCCGCTCGTCCTCCTTCTCGCGGCTACTTTGTCCCGGCACCAAACCGTTCCAACAATTTGTCCGCCAGCTTCAGGTCGGGACGGACCTGGCGCAGGCGACCGAGGATCTCCCGCGCGAAGACCGTATCGGCCGAACCCACGGCGCTCGCGATCGTGGCGGCCTTGGCATAGCCGAAAGTGAACAGCGGCGACTGGCCGGCGCTGGCGATCCAGTCATCGATCGCGGCGCGGGTCTCTCCGGCGATTTCTTTCTGCAGGCCGCGCAGAAAAGTGTTCCGGGCCTTCTTGAAGGCCATGAGCTCCTC
>JBBRDN010000253.1:0-5030 GCA_038203875.1 Verrucomicrobiota bacterium | reverse complement strand
GCCTAACATTGTTATTAAGCCGCACCCGGTGCAGCCTATCCGGCTGGTTGGCCGGCGGTTGGTTTCCCTTCGCTCCTGAAATAGAGGGGTTTGCCCGTTTTGGCCAGCTCTTTCATGAGGCCTAGCACGCATCCGCACCCGTCTTGAACGGTCCCGGCCCCGGCAAGAGACGCCCGGTCAGGGGACCGGGCCTACGGCCCCCGGGTGTTCGCTCCCCGCTTTCTTGTAGGCCGCGAGCCCTCACGCGGCGGGGTGACGGCTGGGTTGACGGGCTGCTTGGCTTCGGCGTGTTCCGGCCGGGCGGGACGGGGTGTCGTCCGTTTCCGGGCCTGGGCAGCGTTTTTCGGTCCTCGAATCGCCATGTTTCTTGCCCGAATCGTCCCGGTTAGCGCTCTCACCACTCTGATTAGCGCCCTAACCGCTCTGGTCAGCGCCCTAACCACTCCGGTTAGCGCTCGAATCGCCGTGTTTGCGGTCAGATCGTCCTGATTCGCGCGCTCATCGCTCCGGTTAGCCCTCTCATTGCTCTGGTTCGCGCTCTCACTGCTCTGGTTCGCCCTCGAACTGGGCCGATTCGAGTGGCATTTCCGGCCGGGTGGGCAGTTTCAAGCGTGCACAGCCATGGTATTGCCGGGGTGTCCTGCATTTTTTCAGACACACGCTGAACCGGAACGATGCAGTCGGAGCCGGGCAGGCTGGAAGCCCGCCCTACCTTCAGCTGCCACGTTCCGTTGCTGAAGCCGCCCCGTGGTTCAGGCGGCTTTTTCCAGCGCCTTCACCATGCCGTCGATGTTGTGCGGTTTGGCCTCCACGTCGGCGGAGAGGCCGAGGGCGGTGATGGCTTTGCTCGTCTCAGGTCCGATGGAGAGAAGTTTCAGCCCGGGAAACTTCTTCTTCAGTTCGGGCAGGTTGAAACGTGCGTGGAAGTTCTCGACGGTGGAGCTGCTGGTGAAGGTCACCCAGTCCGCGCCCTCTTCGACCAGCTTCGCGGCGGCGCCGTTCACATCGTCGGTCTCCGGCACGGTGCGATAACACGCGACGTCGTCGACGATCCCGCCAAGGTCCTCCAGCTGTTTCGGCAGCTCGGGGCTCGCGACTTCGGCCCGGAGGATGAGGATCCGGAGATTCTCCACGTCGTCCTTTTTTGAAATGGCTTCGGCGACTTTCTTGGCGACGTATTCCTCCGGCATCGCGTCCACGCGGAGATGGAGTTCCTTCAGCTTCGCCGCCGTGGCCGGACCGACTGCCGCGATCCGGCAGATGCCCAGCGCCCGGATGTCGTCGTTGGCCTTGAAGAAGTAGTCGAAGAACGAGGTGACGCCGTTCGGGCTCGTGAAGACCAGCCAGTCATAGGCGCCGATGCCGGCCATCGCCTCGACCAGCGCAATCCGTTCCTCGGGGACCGTGATCCTGATGGTCGGAATCTCCAGCACCTGCGCACCGCGCTCGGCCAGTTGATTCGAAAGCTGGCTGGCCTGTTCGCGGGTGCGGGTGACCACGATGCGTTGCCCGAAGAGGGGACGTTTCTCGAACCAGTTGAGTTTCTTTCTCAACGAAACGACGCCGCCGATGATCGTGACGGCCGGGGCGGTGAAGCCGGTCTTTTCCACCACGTCGGCGATGGTCGCGAGCGTGCCTTCGATGGTCTTCTGCCGCCCGGTCGTGCCCCAGCGGACCATCGCGACGGGGGTCTTCGCGGGCAGGCCGTTCTCGACGAACTTGGCTGCGATCTGCCGGATGCGTTCGACGCCCATGAGGACGATCTTGGTGCCCGGCGTCTTCGCCAGCGCCGCCCATACTATTGCGGATTCTTCCTTGGTCGGATCTTCGTGGCCGGTGATGACCGTGTAGGACGAGCAGAAGTCGCGATGCGTGACGGGGATGCCGGCGTAGTTCGGCGCGGCGAACGTCGACGAGATGCCGGGCACCACTTCGAAGTCGATGCCCGCATCATGGATCTCTTCCGCCTCCTCGCCGCCGCGTCCGAAGATGTAGGGATCGCCGCCTTTGAGCCGCACGACGACCTTGCCCTCCTTCGCCTTCGTCACGAGGAGCTGGTTTAGTTCTCCCTGGGGGATGGCGTGTTCCTTGGCGCGTTTGCCGCCGTAGATGATCTCGGCGGTCTTGGGAGCCAGGCGCAAGAGGTCGGGATTGACCAGCGCGTCATAGACCAGCACGTCGGCGCGGGCGATGAGTTCGGCGCCTCGGACAGTCAACAATCCGGCGTCGCCGGGTCCGGCGCCCACGAGATAAACAATGCCTTTCGATTTCAAGATTGAGGGAGGTTAAAGAAGCGGACGCAAAGTCCAAAACCCAAATGTGGAAGATGCGGGGACCTGAATGGCGGAAGGGCAGGGGCACTCCGCGCATTTGCGGATCAGGTCCCTTTCATCGTCGCCGCCAGGGATTCGCCGAGTTGCAGCGGAGCGGTGGGTAGTCCGCTGAGCTCCCCGAACTGCGCCGGGCCGTTTTGGAAACTCACCGCCTTGAGCACAAGCCGATGGCCGAGAATCTCCGCGTGGGCTCCGACCGGGCTCTGGCAACCGCCGCCAAGGGCACGGAGAAAAGCGCGTTCGGCGAGGACGGCGCGGAGCGTGTTGCCGTGGTTCAACGCGTTGCAGATCTCGACGCCTGCGGCGTCGTCTTCACGCACTTCGAGTCCGATCGCCGCCTGCCCCACGCAGGGAATCATGTCCGTGATGTCCACGGGCGACGCGAGCACCCCGGTCGGGAGGGTGAACTCGGGAACGCCCGCCGGCCGATGCGGACCGGAGCGCAAGGATCCATCGCGCCAGATGATCAGACCCAGCCGCGCCAGTCCGGCAGCCGCCAGGATCGTGGCGTCGAAGTCCGTGCTGTCGGCGAGCTTCTGGATCCGGGTTGGAACATTGCCGCGGATGAGGACGGTGTTGATGTCCGGGCGCAGCGCCTTGATCTGGGCTGCGCGCCTCGTGCTGCTCGTCGCGATCGTCGCGCCTTCGGGCAGCCCCCGGATGGTGAGGTTCGCCTTGAAGCCACGCGCCTTCGCCTGGCCGGGTGTCCAGTCATCGGAGCTCGCGGCGGCCTCCTTCGCGGCGACTGCCTTGGCGTCGCGATAGATCAGGACGTCACGGGGATCGGCCCGTTTGAGGACCGCGCCGAGTGCGAGCTTGGCGGGAAGTTCCGTGGGAAGATCCTTCAAGCTGTGGACTGCGATCGACGCTTCGCCTGCGAGCAGGGCGTCCTCGATTTCCTTCGTGAAAAGTCCCTTCGGCAGGGACTGGTCCGGGTTGGCCAGCGAGGCGGTCTGCAGTTTGTCGCCGGTCGTTTTGATGATCTTCAGCTCGAACTGCTTTCTTGGAAAAGCGTCGCGGCACAGCTTGAGCACCGTGTTGGCCTGGGCGAGCGCCAGCGCGGAACCGCGTGTGGCGATGAAGATGATTTCAGCTTTCAAGGTGATGAAATTGGTAGGGCGCGTCGCTCCGTGCGCACCGCCGCTTGGTCGACGAAGCCCAAGTCGAGTTCGACGGCATCGCCGAAAAGACGATCCTCGATCCGGGTTTTCCGCGGGAGACAGGACAATCGCTTCCCAGCCACGAGGCGGCGCGCACGGAGTGACGCGCCCTACCCGCGACGGGCTCTTGGGGATTCTGCCGTGGTTCGGCTCCACGCATCACGGATTCGCGGTTCACGCTTCAAGCCTCTTGGCGCGAGCAGCCGGGCGCGACCCGCCGGCACGGGAGGAAATCAGCTCGGCGGTCTTGTCGTTGATGATCTTTTCGCATGCGGTGATCTCCTCCCGGCGCTGTTGGAGGTAGCTCTCGGCGATGGCCTGGAGGTCGTCGACGTTGTAGAGGTAGATGTTCTCCAGGAAATTGACCTCGGGCTCGATGTCGCGGGGCACGGCGAGGTCGATCAGTAGCAGCGGACGCTGATGACGCGCCCGCATCAGCGGTTCCAGCCTCGCGCGGTCGAGGATGTAGTGCGGCGCGGCCGTGGAGCTGACGACGATGTCGATCTTGTCGAAGACCGAGGCCCATTGGTCGAAATGGATGGCTTGGCCGCCGAGTTCCTTTGCGAGCGCTTCGGCGCGGTCGTAGGAGCGGTTCGAGACGAGGATGCTCTTGGCTCCGCGGCTGAGCAGGGCGCGCGCGGCCTTCTCCGAGGTGTCGCCTGCGCCGAGCACCATGACGTGCCGATCATCGAGGCTGCCGAAGATTTTCTCGGCGAGTTCGACGCCCACGGACGCGACGGAGATGCTGCCGCGTTGGATGTTCGTTTCCGAGCGGACCAACTTCGCGACGTTGAACGCCTTCTGGAACGCCTTGTTAAGCCAACCACCGGTGAGCTTGTGCAGGAGGGCCAGTTCGTAGGCCTTCTTGAGCTGGCCAAGAATCTCGGTCTCGCCCAGCACCATCGAGTCGAGTCCGCAGGCCACCTTGAAGAGATGCTGGAGACTGTCGGGTTCGCCGAGGCGGTAGAGTTCCTTGCCGACGGGCTCCGCGTAGCCACGGTTGGCCACGAGAAATTCCTCGATCAACAGACACGCTTCCGAGTCGGGCAGGTCCGTTGCGGCGTAGATCTCCACGCGGTTGCAGGTCGAGAGGATCACGCCTTCGCTGACCACGCCCTTGTTCCTGAGTTGGTCCAGCACCTCCGGGATCTGCATTTCGGCAAAGGCGAACTTTTCCCGGACCGGGACGGGCGCGCTGTGGTGGTTGAGACCGACGATGACGACGCTCACGGCTGGTGGATCGAGGAACCGAGGTTGGAGCCCCAGAAGGTGAGCAGGATAATGGCGAACGTGGCGACAGCGCCCCAGGCAAAGCGCCGTCCCCGGAGCATGGAACGCATCTGGAGGACGAGCAGCACGAGGTAGACGGCCCACAACGCGAGCGACCAGATGACCTTTAGGTCGCTGAAGAACGACTTGCCCGCCGGAAGCGGCACCCAGATCGCGCCGACGACGAGTCCGATGGTCAGCAGGATGAAGCCGGCCCACATGAGCTGCGCCGTGACGCGCTCCAGCTTCCCGAGAGGCGGCAGGATCG
>JBBRDN010000252.1:0-5059 GCA_038203875.1 Verrucomicrobiota bacterium | reverse complement strand
CGGGAGGTCGCCTATGAAATCGGGATGGAGTTCGTTCTGCCAGGTTGTCGCATGGTTCTTTGTTATCACAGGAGGGATGGCTCTCTGCGCCTGTCCTGGCTGGCCAGCAATTGGAATTCCGTTCGGAGCTTTGGCCGTTTGTCTGTCTCCGAAACGCTCTTGGGCAACTTGGATGAGCCTTGTGGCAGCCGTTGCCGCGACAGCGGCTCATGGAGTAGCGAAAAACAGAGAGTCTGGGAAAACGAAGGCTTGGATTGAAAAAGTGAACATCCAACGGGCGGCGTCTCCAGCCACCAACAACCCGCCTCCCGCCACCAACCCCAAGTGAACTTCCAATTCACCAATCCTCTCTGGCTCTGGCTCGCGCTTCCGGCGCTGGGCTGGACCTTGTGGTTTGCGTGGAAGTCCGACGCGCAGATCGGCGGATTGCGGAAGGCGTTCTCGTTCGCCATCCGCATTGTCGTCGTCCTCCTTCTCCTGCTCGCCCTCGCGGGTATCCAGTGGAAGAAGCCGCTGGAGGGCATGAACCAGTTCTTCCTGCTCGACCGTTCCGACAGCATCCCGGCCGCGCAGCAGGACATGGCCAAGGAGTTCTTCAACCGCACTTCGGCGGCGAAAGATCCCAAGGACAAGGCCGGCTTCATCGTCTTCGGCAGCGACGCGGCGGTGGAGTTCATGCCGTCGCCGTTGGCCAACATGCAGAAGATTCAGGCCGTCGTCGGCACGGAACGCAGCGACATCGCCGCCGCCATCCGCCTCGGCACGGCGGCCTTCCCGGAGAATGGCCAGCGACGCCTCGTCCTCGCCACCGACGGCAACGAAAACCTCGGCGACGCCATGGCCGCCTTGCTCGCGGCAAAGCCTCTCGGCGTGACGCTCGACGTGCTGCCGTTGGGCGTTTCGCGCGCGAACGACGTCTCCGTGCAACGCCTCGCGCTACCGTCCACGGTGAAGAAGGGCCAGACCTTCGACGTGAAGATCTTCGCCAACTCCGACCGGCCGACGAGCGGCAAGGTCCGCCTCTATCGCAGCGACACATTGCTCGGCGAACAGGACGTCCAACTGAGCGCGGGCAAGAACCTGCTGAGTTTTCCACAGACGCTGAACGACCCCGGCTTCTACCGGTATCAGGTCCAACTCGATGCCCCCGGCGATATGCTGCCGCAGAACAACCAGGCCAGCGGCTTCGCCTTCGTCCGTGGCGAACCGCGCGTGCTCATAGTTTCCTCCGCACCGCAGCAGGACGAGGAACTCGCCGCCGCCCTGCGCGGCTCCAAGCTCGATGTGCGCGTGATCGCCTCGGCTTCGTTCCCCGATTCGCTCGCCGAGATCCAGAGCTTCGACACCGTGTTCCTCAGCAACGTCTCCGCCGGCGAACTGGGCCGCGACCGGATGCTGATGCTCGAAAGCGCGGTCCGCGATTTCGGCGTCGGCGTCGTGGCCATCGGCGGCGACCAGGCTTTCGCGGCGGGAGGTTACCGCAACACGCCGCTGGAAACGCTTCTGCCCGTCGACATGGAGCTGAACAGCAAGAAGGTGCTTCCGCGCGGCGCCCTCGTGATCGTCTGCCACGCCACGGAGTTTCCGAACGGCAACCAGTGGGCCCGGGACATCGCCTACGCCGCACTCGACGCGCTCGGTCCGAAGGACGAGATGGGCATCACGCTCTGGGACGGACAGGACCGGTGGCTCTTCGAGCTCACGGAGGTCGGCGACAAGAAAGACCTCGGCCGACAGATCATGGGCATGAACCCCGGCGACATGCCGAGCTTCGCCAATGTCATGCGAATGGCCCACGAAGGTCTGAAGAAATCGACGGCCAACCTCAAGCACATGGTCGTCTTCAGCGACGGCGATCCCGGCGCGGCTTCGCAGAAAACCATCCAGGACATCGTCGGCGACAAGATCACCATCAGCACCGTGATGATCGGCGGCCACGTCATGCCCGACACGATGATGCAGATGGCCGACGCGGGCGGCGGGCGTTTCTACGACGTGCGTTCGCCGGAAGGTTTGCCGCAGATCTTCACGAAGGAAGCCGCCGTCATCCTCAAGAGCGCGATCTTCGAGGAGCCGTTCACTCCAATCCTGGCGCAATCGACCGAACTCGTCCGCGGGATGGGCGGGGCCTTTCCCCTGCTGCTCGGCTACGTCTGCACCACGCCGAAACCGCGCGCCGAGATTCCCCTGCTCACTCACAAAGGCGACCCGCTCCTCGCGCATTGGCAGTTCGGGCTCGGCCGCACGGTGGCGTTCACTTCCGACGCGCGCGGCAAGTGGGCCAAGAACTGGCTTGGCTGGGCGCGTTACCAGCAGTTCTGGACGCAGATCGCCCAGTGGAGCCTGCGGAAGCTGGAGAACTCCGACTTCGCCACCGAGATCACGATGGACCGGGGCGAGGCCGTCTTGTCCGTCGAGGCCGTCGATGCGGAGGGCAACTTCCGCAACTTCCTTGATCTCCAGACCACCGTCTCGACGCCGAAGGGGCAGAAGCAAATCGTGCGTTTGCAGCAGACCGGACCCGGCCGCTACGAGGCGCGGTTCCCTACGAAGGAAGTCGGCTCCTACCTGATGAATCTCGCGGAGATGAAGGATGGCAGCGTCCGCGCCTCGCAGGTCGTAGGCGCGAGCGTGAACTACTCACCGGAGTTCGCCTCGACCGAACCGAACCTGAATCTCCTGCGTCGCCTAGCCGAAGCCGGTGGCGGCCGCATCCTGAATCCCGCGACCGACAACCCATTCCAGGTCGGCCGCCTGAAAACCTTCCAGCCGGAAGATCTCTGGGAATGGTGCCTGAAGTTCGCCATCTGCCTCTTCGTTGTCGACGTCGGCATCCGCCGCATCGATCTCGACGGCGCGGAAGTCATGCGCGCGGTGAGAAAATTCGTCCTCAAGTTCATCCGCCAACCTGCGGCCGAGATGCCCTCAGACGCATCGCTTGGGGCCCTGCTTCAGCGCCGTGACCAGGTCCGCACGCAGACTCAGGCCAAGTCGGAGTCCCCCATCATCCAGAAGCCGATCTGGCGCCCGCCCGAGCCGACCAAAGAAGCCGTGGCCGCAGCAGGTCAACCTACTGCCGGGGAAATGCCCAAGGCGCCACCCGTATCCCCGGGCCCTGCCAAGCCGGCCCGGCCCCAGGAGTCGACGACGAGCCGGCTGCTCGACGCGAAGCGGCGAGCGCAGAAGGACAAGAAACCCGAGTAGTCGCAGCTCGTTGGTGATCGTTCCGCGGCGTTGCACTCCAGCCATTCGCCTGCCAGTTTTTCCGCACCTTATCCGCATGAGACACGCGCCGATCGATTCCAAACTCTTCGTCCAAAACCGCGAGCGCCTGACCAAGCTGCTTCCGCCGAACTCGCTGGCCGTCGTAAACGCCAACGATCTGGTCACGACCAATTCGGACGGCACGGGCCCGTTCTACCCGAACTCGGACCTGTTCTACCTCGCCGGCGTGGAGCAGGAGGAAAGCATCCTGTTGCTCGCGCCGGACGCGCACGACGATAAGATGCGCGAGATCCTTTTCCTGCGCGAAACCAACGACCACATCGCACGCTGGGAGGGCCACAAGCTCACCAAGCAGGAAGCGCAGACCGCGAGCGGCATCAAGAACGTCAAGTGGCTGTCGGAGTTTCCGACGGTCCATCGGATGCTCATGTGCGAGGTGGAGAACGTCTACCTCAACGCCAACGAACATCGCCGCGCCGTGCTGGAGCACGACTCACGCGACGATCGTTTCATCCGCGACACTCAGAGGACCTGGCCGCTCCACCGTTACCACCGCCTCGCGCGCCTGCTCTACGGCCTTCGTCCGGTGAAGTCCGACCTGGAGCTTGACCTGATCAAGGAGGCCGTCGCCTCGACCAATGCGGGCTTCGAACGCGTCGCGCGTTTCGTCAAACCCGGCGTCAACGAACGAGAGGTCGAGGCGGAATTCGCCCACGAGTTCATCCGTCGCCGCGGCCGTTTCGCCTACGCCCCGATCATCGCGTCAGGCGCGAACGCGAATGTCCTGCACTACATCGACAACTGCCTTCCCTGCAAAAACGGCGACCTGCTCCTGCTCGATGTCGCCGCCAGCTACGCGAACTACAACGCGGACCTGACCCGCACGATCCCGGTCAACGGCAAGTTCACCCGCCGCCAAAAACAGATCTACAACGCCGTGCTGCGGGTGATGCGGGGATGCACGAAAAACCTGACGCCCGGCAAACTGCCGAAGGATTGGCAGAAGGAGGCGGAGCTCATGATGCAGGAGGAACTCCTCGGCCTCGGGCTGATCAAGACGCGTGACATCAAGAAGCAGGACCCGGACAAGCCCGCCTTGAAGAAGTATTTCATGCACGGCGTGGGCCACCCGCTCGGCCTCGACGTCCACGACGTCCAACTCGTCGGCCAACCGATGCAGCCCGGCTGGGTCATGACGGTGGAACCGGGCATCTACATTCCGGAAGAAGGTTTCGCCGTCCGGCTTGAGGACGACGTCGTCATCACCGCCGACGGCCAGATCAACCTGATGGACGGCGTGCCCGTCGAGGTCGACGAGATCGAAGAGCTGATGGCCCGCTGACAACGTGGGTCCCGACGCGCTGCGGCTGGACCGCGAGTCTCAGCGCGACTCGCACCACCTGCCTGCCCATGCGAACCACCGACTTCGACTATCAGCTCCCAGAAGAGTTGATCGCACAGCAGCCGACGGCGGAGCGTGACCAATCGCGCCTGCTCGTGCTCCATCGCGACAGCGGAAAGATCGACCACAAACTCTTCAAGGACATCCTCGGTTACCTTCGTCCGGGCGACCTGCTGGTGATGAATGATTCCAGGGTCTTTCCGGCGCGCCTTCGCGGCCGCGATCCGGCCACCGGCGGGAAGTTCGAGATCCTTCTCTGCGACGAAACGGGCCGGAACGATTGGTGGACGATGATGCGCCCCGGCAAGCGGGCGCCCATCGGCAAACGGGTCGAACTCCTCGACCTCTCCGGCCAACCGAACGGTGCATTCGTCGAAGTGACGGACGTAAACGCCGTAGGCCATCGCCGCGTCTGCGTGGATGGGCACCACG
>JBBRDN010000251.1:0-5083 GCA_038203875.1 Verrucomicrobiota bacterium | reverse complement strand
CTATGAGGGTAGTCAAGAGGGTGATGGGGTTTCCGACAGGTTTTCTTTGGTTGAGGTGATCGTCGCGCGGAGCGCAACGCCAGTGGAGGTGTTGGCACACGGCCGCGTCGCGCGCGGTTCTGCGGGCTTGCCGGGAGCGGGGTTCGGGGTTGAAATCACGGAAGTCATGCGGGATTCGAGGATGTCTATTTTCATCGACACCACCCGGCCTTCTTTGACCGGGTTCCTCAACCCTTCATGGCATCTAACCCGGCCATCGCGTCCAGGTTGCAATCGGACGCCCTCGTGGGCCGGGTCGCTGAGCTTGGGTCGTTAGACCACATTCGCACGCCATGAAAACACTCGTAGCTTTTCTCTTGTTGGTCGCGTTCGGCTGTTACGGTCAGGACACGTCGGGCATCACCAACAAGGTGACAGAGATTGACCGCGACAAGGACGGCAAGATTGATGTTCGTATCGAGACGGCGTATCGCGGCAAGACAAAGGTGATGATGACCATGAGCCGCCGCAATCATCTGGGTGTGTTGGCTGTTTCTTCGCGGAGTTATCTCGCCGACGGGAAGTTGGTGATGGTCGAGAGCGACGAAGACGGCGACGGCACGCTTGAGTCCATTACCATTTTCAAGCCCGACACTGACAGTTTTGAGATGTTCACCCGACTGCCCGATGGCACTGTGAAACCAGTAAGCACGAAGAAGTTGGGTTCCATCAAGAGACAGAAATCCGTAGCTGACGCCTCCATGAAGCGATTGTTTGATGGTCCAGAGATGACCGACAAGGAGCTTGGAGAATTGTTGGAGCAGAATCGCCAGAAGATTGAGGCGATAAAGAAGGAGAAGAAAGATGGAGACTGAATCCATGTGGTCTAACCATGCGTTGCAGCGAACCCGGCCATCGCGCTCCGGTTGCAATCCACGCATCCCGTGGGCCGGGTCGCTGAGCTTGGGTCGTTAGGCGACTCGCGCTCACTCTCCGATAGATGAACATTCCTACACCAAAACCCGGAGAACGATACTGGCGCGCACTCGTTCCGTATTGCGACGCGGTGAGCATCTACGACGGTCCTGAGGTTTTCAGCGAGCAGTTCGCTCGTCTGCCACGCGCAATTGGCGTTTTACTGGCCGCCCACTGGCTCGATACCGAGGTCTGCAACGGCGGCTTTCACCAGTTCTTCCACAACTCCACTGGCGTTCTCGCGCCCGAGGCGCTCGCAGCTTTTCGCGCGCTGAATCTCGCTGACGCCGCCCAAGCCGTGCAGGAGGCCATCCACTTTTTCGGCGAGCCTTACCCGCGCGACCGCGCCGTGCGGCAGACGATGCTCGATTCCATACCCGGCGACTCTCATACAGAGCGCAATCCCTTCACCGAACTTGACAAGCGTTACTACGACGCCCGTTCATCCGACCGCTTTTCATTAGCGGCAGACGCCTATGCCGAACAAACCGTCGCCTCCTGAGTAACAGGGACCCTAAACCATGGGAGATCAACGTCACGAATCCTCCTGTTAATCCCGCGCCGGCAAAGGTTCCCCTCCCTGTTCTGCTGCTAACCATGCGCTGCAGCGCCTATGAGGGTAGTCAAGAGGGTGACGGGGTTTCCGACAGGTTTTCTTTGGGTGGGGTGATCGTCGCGCGAGCGTAACACCAGTGAAGGTGTTGGCACACGGCGCCGTCGCGCGCGGCAGCGGTTTGGTTTGGCCGACGGGGGCACGGTGCGTGATCGGCAAGGACGGCGGCCGAAGGCCAAGACTGCGGGTGAGCCGGTGGGCGGGTGGGAAAGGAGAAAAGGCGGTCAAACCGATTCCGAAGGAAAATGGGGTGGCAGCATTCGGCCTGACGGGGAGAGGGTGCGGCTGGGTGCGTGGGATCGAAGGGCGTGGGCGAGGAAGTTTGCGGAGGCGGGTGTATAGGGAGGTGCGCCGCGAGGCGCGGGACGACCGGGTTCCGGTGGGCGGCCATGAAGGACGTCGGACAAGGACCGGGTCGCACAACCCAAAGGCGGCGCAGCAACGCCGCCCGACCGCAAAAGACACCATGGCCCTCAAGTTCAGATTCAAGACGAAGGACGAGATCCCGGCGGAACACCTGCCCCTCTACGCGGAGCGCGAGGGCGCATGGCTGCTCGACGTGGAGGGTGCGGTGGACAAGGCGAAGCTCGACGAGTTCCGCACCACGAACGTCTCGCTGCTCAGGGAGCGCGACGATTTGAAGAGGCGTTACGAGGGCATCGACCCGGACGAGGTCCGGTCGTTGCGGACGGCCAGCACGAAGGCCGCCGAAGAGGCGCTGCTCAAGGCGGGTGAAGTCGAGAAGGTGGTCGAGGCCCGCGTGAAGTCGCTCAAGGGCGATTTCGACCAGCAGCTTTCCGCCGCGACAACGGAGCGCGACGCGCTCAGTGCGCGGCTGGTGGCCATCCAGATCGACCAAGGGATCGTCGGCGTGGCGACGAAGCGCGGACTGCGCGCGACCGCGATTCCCGACATCACGGCCCGGGCGCGCGGCGTGTTCCGGCTGGTGGACGGTGTGCCGACGGCGTTCGACGCCGACGGGCAAACGGTGCGCGCCGGCAAGGACGGCGCGACGCCGATGACCCTGGAGGAGTGGGTGGACGCCCAGGTGTCCGAAGCGCCCCATCTGTTTGAAGCCAACACGGGTTCGGGTGCTGGCACACGGCCACTGGGGGGCGGCGGGGCAGCTTCAGGGAGGCCCAATCCGTTCTCGAAGGACACGTGGAACCTGACGGAGCAGATGCGGCTGATGAAGCAGGATCCGAGGACGGCGGAACGGTTGAAGCGGGTGGGAAAGTGAGAAAGTGAGAAAGTGGGAAAGTGGGAAAGAAGGGGGCCGCTGCGCGGCAGAGGGCGAGAGGGAGAACGAGGGCGAGAGGGAGAACGAGGACGACGAGTAGGACAACAATTTAGGAAAGGAAGGACAGGCTTATGGCGAAGACGGCAGTGGCGGACATCATCATCCCGACGGAGTTTGAAAACTATGCGATCGAGCGGACGGCGGAGCTCGCGGCCTTCGGGCAGTGCGGGATCATCGAGTCGGCGCCGGAGTTCGACGAGATCGCGGCGGGCGGCGGGCGCGAGGTCAAGATGCCGTTCTGGAAGGACCTGACGGCGACGCGGCAGCTGCTGAGCGACTCGGGTTCGCTCGCGGTGAACAAGATCACCAGCGACCAGGACATCGCCCGCATCCACAACGACGCGCAGGTGTGGAGCGTGAACCACCTGGCGAAGGTCGTCTCGGGCGACGATCCGATGCAGGCCATCGTGGACCTCGTGGCCGGCTACTGGGCGCGGACGGACGAGGGCCTGCTGGTCTCGTCGCTGAAGGGCCTCTTCGCGTCGGGCTCGATGGCGGCGAACCTGTTGGCGATCCATTCCGAGACGGTGGCGGGGCAGTCGGCGGCCACGCGGCTCAACGGCTCCACCTTCATCGACGCGTGCCTGAAGCTGGGCGACCGCGCGGACCGGTTGACGGCGGTGGCGATGCACTCGGCCACGGAGGCGGCGCTGCGCAAGCTGGACCTGATCGACTTCATCCCCGACAGCGAGGGCAAGGCGATGCTGCGCACGTTCCAGGGCCGGCGCGTGGTCATGGACGACACCCTGCCGGTGCGCGCGGGCACGACGGACGGACAGGTCCACACGACGTATCTCTTCGGCCCGGGCGCGTTCGCCAAGGGTTCGGCGCGGCTGGAGTCGGCCCCGCTGCAGGGCGGGTTCGGCAGCGAGGGCGTGGAGATCGCGCGCGTGCCGCTGGACAGCGACACGGTGCTGATCAACCGCCGCCGGTATGTGCTGCATCCGCGCGGGGTGAAGTTCACGGGCGCGAGCGTGGCGGGGGATTCGCCGACGAACGCGGAGCTGGAGCTCGGCGCGAACTGGAGCCGGGTCTGGGAGGCGAAGAACGTCCGGATCGTGGCGGTGACGCACAATAATTGATCCCAGATGCCGGATGCCTGATGCCGGAGGCCAAAACGGCAGGTGAGCAGGTGGGCAGGTGAGAAAGTGAGAAAGTGAGAGGATTTATGGATGGATTGATGCCGATTGTGCGACGGGTGCGGAGGCCGCTAGTGGAGGCGGGAGCGCGGGAGGCTGCGCCTTCCGCGGCTGCGGCGCCGGTGCCGTTGGTGGAAGAGGTCCGGGCTGAGGCGGGCCGCGAGGGGCGGGACATCACGGAGGTGCTGAGGAAGATCGCGGTGCGGACCACGCCCGTGGTGGCGATGATCTTCCTGGCGGTGGCGTTGACCGGGTGCGGCTCGATGTTCACGGAACAACGTCAGCCCGTGGCCACGGTGCGGACGATCCCGGTGGAGGAAGTCGCGATGCATTCGGCGACGAACCGGGCGACGGGCGAGGTGCTCGTGGAACGCACGACGAACGTCGTTCCGCTCACCGTCACCAACTGGTCGACCAACGTGGTCTTCACCGTGTCGGAAAAGATCCTGCGACCGTTGGCCGTGGCGCAGGAGGCCAACGCGGCCGTGTCGGTCGTGGCGCCGAACGCGCTCAGCGCGGGGTTGAACGTGGCGCTGGTCGGCGTGACGGGTTTGCTGGGCTGGATCGCGCGGATCAAGAGCCGCCGGGCGCAGGAGCGCCTCGACCTCGTCGACACGGTGATCGCGGGCGTGGAGTCGGCCAACCTGCCGGAGGTGAAGGCGCGGGTGGCGGAGATGGCGCGCCTGTTCGGCACCAGGACGGCATTGCACGAACGGGTGCAGGCGGTCACGCGGGGCGAATGACCATGGCCGAAAACTTCGTGACCGGGGCCGGCGGGAGCGGGGCGCCGTTCAGCCGCGGGCCGTGGCTGGTCCACCGGCCGTATGGCCGGAAGTTCCAGCTGAGGCGGCGCTTCGACGCCGATGCGCAGGACTATTTCAACCGTGTGGCCGCGCGGGGAACCGAACTGTCGCTGGAGGCGAAGGAGGAGGTTTCGACCTTCGTGCGGGAACTGAAGCGGATGGGCGCCTGGGACGGGCTGGTCGACGCGTGGCTCCTGCGCTCGACGCAGAACGTGGGGACGGGTTCGGCCGTGGTCGGCCTGAAGTCGACGAACGGCACGCTGGTCAACGGCCC
>JBBRDN010000250.1:0-5093 GCA_038203875.1 Verrucomicrobiota bacterium | reverse complement strand
ACCGGATACACCCAAGGAATGGGTGGGAATCCAAGCCAGGCCGTCAGCAAGGCACTGTCGAAACTTTTCGGATCGAACGCCTCGTTCACGGCGGACTCCGAGGTGGAAGTCGACGGCCCGCAAAAGGCCACGATGGAAATGTCCCTTTCCTTTCATCAGGGCAAAACGCGGACAGAGATCGATTTGACCAAGATGAAAAGCGGATCGCTCCCGCCGGGAGCCGCGGACCAAATGAAGGCGATGGGAATGGACCGGGTGATTTCGATCTCCGACGACAAGTCCCCGACGGCGATCATCATATTCCCCGGAATGAAATCCTACGTTTCGATGACCAACCCATCGACAGGCAAGGAGACCACCGAGCCGAAGATCGAGGAAAAGGCGCTCGGAAAGGAAATGGTCGACGGCAAGGAGATGGAAAAACAGAAGGTGACCATCATCGAAAAGGACGGCAAATCGACCGAATTGACCGTCTGGCGGCAGGCGGCAGGCGAGTTTCCCGCCGTCGTCGAGTTCAACGAATCCGGGACCAAGGCGAAGATGAAGTTCAAGAACGTCGTCAAGAAGGCGCCCGACGCCGCGCTGTTCATCGTCCCGAAGGACTTCGAGAAGTTCGACTCCCCGCAGGCCATGATGATGAAGAAGCTGACCGAGAAGGCCGGGCAGTAAAAAATAAGGCGGGCACCCTGCGGTGCCCGCCCACCCAAACAAACCCTCGAAGCCGCCCTTCCGGGGCGGCTTCAGCCGGGAACCCTAAAACCCAGCCGTAGCTGCGTGCTACTATTGATGTCTGACTTTCGGGCCGGGTTCTTGTTCAAGAAATCTTTCGCCTTTTCGACAATTGCTTTCGCGACCCGCCAATCACCCATGCAGATCACAAACCTAAACCCCGACGCCGACATCGGCGCATCGTCCTGGTTTGTTGATATCGAGGGGCATCGGATCCTGATGGACGCTGGAACCCATCCAAAACGCGAAGGCCGGCCAGCCCTTCCCCTCTACGACAAGATCGCAGGCAAAGATGTTGAGGCGATCGCAATCTCCCACTGCCACCACGACCACCTGGGCTCGCTTCCGGTAGCGCTTCAGCACTTCCCGAAGGCCCAGGTGCTGATGACGGAGCTCAGCTACTTTCTCGTCGAACGGGTCCTCCACAACTCCGTCAACGTCATGGCCCGGCAACGCGAGGAACTGGGCATCAAGGAATACCCCCTCTACTCGCACGAGGAGATCGAGGACCTTTCGCCGATCTTCCAAGGCTTCAAATATAACCGAGAGATCGAGTGGTCCGGCTTCACCAAGAAGCAGGTCGGCCTCCCGGCGGCTTCGCTAGAGTTCTACGACGCCGGCCATGCGCTGGGTTCGGCAGGCATCCTTCTGCGCGGACAAAGGGAAACGCTCTTTTACACGGGAGACGTCAATTTTCGCGACCAGACACTGCTCAAAGGCGCGCGTTTCGAGGACGTGCGGGCGGACGTCCTCATCACGGAAACCACCCGGGGAAACCGATCCATCCCGGAAGGTTTCACCCGGGAAACTGAGATCAACCGCCTCGCCGAATCCATCCAGGCCGTCCTTTCCCGCCGCGGTTCCGTCCTGCTCCCATCGTTCGCCTTGGGCCGGACGCAAGAGATTCTTGCGCTGCTCGCCTTGCTGATGAAGGCCGGAAAGCTGGAACACCAGCCCATCTTCATCGGCGGACTTGGCCGCGTCTTCACCGAGATATACGACCTCGAAGCGCATCGGGCCCACCGCCAGCATCCAAGCCTCAAGCTCACCGAGGCGCTGAACCTCATCGTGCTTCCTCCGAAACAGATCCAGGAAATGCGCCTCGGCGGCGGCCGGATCTTCGTCGTGACTTCGGGAATGATGTCCGAGCACACCGCCGCCCACGACCTCGCGGTGCGGATGATGGGCGAGGAAAAGAACGCGATCTTCTTCGTCGGCTACACCGATCCTGATTCACCAGGCGGACGTCTCAAAGCGGCTGCGAAGGGCCAACCCTTCGTCTTCAGTCCCAGCGCCGGCCAGCAAACCCGGACCTGCCAGGTCGACAGCTTCGATCTCACCGCCCACGCGAACCGCGATGAACTCCTCGAGTTCGTCGGCCTTTGCGAACCCCGCGTGGTCATTCTCGGGCACGGCGACGGCGAATCACGCGCGTGGTTCACCGACCAGATCCGCTCCAAGCATCCCAAGATCCGCGTGGAACAACCCGGTCCCGGCGTGATGGTCGAAGCCTGACCGGGGCATCCGCCCGCCGATCATTGCGCCATCTTCCAACCGGCCGCGGCCATTCCCTTGTGGCCGCCGATCAGCGAAGAGACGTTCGTGTAGCCCATGCGCTGTGCGACATCGCACGTCAGCACCGAGCGATAGCCCCCGCCGCAATACATGATCAACTCGGTGCCGGCGTCGGGCACCGCCTTTTCAATGTCCCGCTCTAGGATCCCCTTGCCGAGGTGCACGGATTCCGCCGCGTGCCCCTTCGCCCATTCGGAATCTTCGCGGACGTCGACGAGCAACGCCTTGGGATTGGCGGCGAGGCGGGCCTTCGCCTGCTCGATCGTGATCTCACGAACACGTTGCTGGGCGTCTTCGACGACTTTGAGGAATCCGGGTGAATGGTCCATGGCCGGCACACTACCGGCGACACCGGCCCTCTGAAAAGCCGCGGCTGAGGCGAAGTGGAACCGGGTTGCGTCCGTCGTCCGATCCCGCTCCACTTCGCGGCCATGTCGCGTCCAGCGGCCGCCAACGGAACCGTCACTCTTGCCATCGTCACCGCCATCCTCGTCTGGGGCGGCAACAACGTCGGCATGAAGATTCTTGTCCGGGAGTGGCCCCTGCTCTTCACGGGCTCGACCCGGTTCCTGTTCGCGGGAGCCTTCCTCGTTTTGGTTCTCCGCCTGGTTCCGAAACTCGCCGGCCCGGGAGGCATTGTGCTGACTCCGCTGCAACGCCGGCACCTCTGGATCCGAGGCGGGATCCCATTGGCCGGCTACTGTGTTCTGACCCACTGGTGCCTCGTCTACATACCCGCTTCCCATTTCTCACTTTGCCTGGCCGCTTCGCCCGCCTGGGCACTGTTGTGGGAAGATCGATTCCGCTTCAGGCGCGACTCGGCCACGCACTATCTGGGAATCATGCTCACACTGATCGGGGTCGTGGTTTTGCTGTGGCCCGCGTTGACGGGCACCCGAGGTGAATGGTTCGGAGAACTTCTCGCCGTCGCGTCCGGAATCGTCTGGGTGGTCTACAACCAAAGCTGCCGCGTCCTCAGCCAGGACGGCCTTTCCGGCATTCAGACCGCTGGCAGCACCATGTGGCGCGCAGGAGCAATCGTGGCGGCGCCCACGATCTTCGAACTCGTCCGCGTCGGACCATTCCCCGTGACGGCGACCACACTGGGGATCCAAGCCTATTGCATCATCGGCGGCGGCACGGCCTACATGCTGTGGAACTGGGCTCTCAGCCACTGGCCAGTCAGCCGCGTGTCGCTCGTGGGCAACCTCAATCCCATCTCCACCATGGTCGCGGCTTGGCTGCTGATCGGCGAAAAGCTGTCCGCCAACTTCTTCGTCTCGCTGGCCTTGATCCTTGGCGGCGTCGTCATCGGACAATTCTCCAAAACCCGGGCCAAAGCCCTGAGCGCTGGACCAGAGACCTGAAGCTGAGCCAACTCCGGGCGCCGGAAGGAAGGTCTTGGCCAGCCGGACCGCGATCCCATATCAACGCCGCGCAATGCCGGACTCGTCCACGACCCAACCTCGGCCCGCCTTTCGCGAGGCACTCCGTTTCTGGCTGAAGCTCGGCTTTATCAGCTTCGGCGGACCGGCGGGCCAGATCTCCATCATGCATCAGGAAGTCGTGGAGAAACGCCGTTGGGTCTCCGAGGAACGGTTCCTCCACGCGCTCGACTACTGCATGATCCTCCCCGGCCCGGAGGCGCAGCAACTCGCCACATACCTCGGCTGGCTCATGCACGGAACCCGCGGCGGACTGGCCGCTGGAATCCTCTTCGTCCTTCCGTCGGCCCTGCTCCTCTTCGCGCTCAGCTGGATCTACGTCAGCCATGGCGACATCCGCTGGATCGCCGCCATCTTCGACGGCCTCAAACCCGCCGTGCTGGCGTTGATCATCTCGGCGCTCTGGCGTGTCGGCGGCAAAGCGCTCAAGCGTCCGGCCCATTGGATTCTTGCCGCGACCGCGGTGGTCGGCCTCACCGTGCTCCGACTCCCCTATCCCGCGATCATCGTCGCGGCCCTCGTCGTCGGATTCACCCTCGGCCAATGGCGACCGCACTGGATCGTGGTTCCAAAGAAAAACTCCGCCGGCTCGGATCCATCACCCGATGCGACGTCCGTCAGGTCGGACTTGGGCCGTTCTTTCCGAGTCATCGTGATCAGTCTGGCGTTGTGGTGGGTGCCGGTCATTGGAATCAGCGCGTGGTTGGGACCAAACCACACGGTGACGCAGCAGGGTTTCTTCTTCAGCAAGACGGCGCTCGTCACCTTCGGCGGCGCCTACTCCGTTCTCCCCTACGTCGCCGACAAGGCGGTGGCCGACTTCGCCTGGCTCACTCCTCCGCAGATGATGGACGGCCTCGCGCTCGCGGAAACGACCCCGGGACCGCTCATCATGGTCCTGCAATTCGTCGGCTTCGTCGGCGCGTGGCAACATCCCGGATCGCTCTCCCCCATCGCCTCCGCGACTCTGGGGGCTGCCCTGACCACCTGGGTGACCTTCGTCCCCTGTTTCCTCTTCATCTTCGCCGGCGCGCCCTACATCGAGCGGCTGCGGCGTGTGAAAATCCTGTCCGCCGCGCTCAGCGCCGTCACCGCGGCAGTCGTCGGCGTCATCCTCAACCTCGCCCTGTGGTTCGGCTGGCACTCGCTTGTCCCCGGCGGAAAATCCGTCGATTGGTTCGCCGCCGTCATGGCGATCGGAGCCTTTGTTGCATTGAAGCGTTTCAAGGTCGGGATGTTCACCGTCATCGCGGTCTGCTCCGTGGTCGGCGTGCTGCGAATGGCGCTCGCCAATCCGTGAGTTGCGGCCAGCTCTTGCCTCGGCGGTTTCGAGTCCGATACTTC
>JBBRDN010000249.1:0-5208 GCA_038203875.1 Verrucomicrobiota bacterium | reverse complement strand
AGATTCCCGAAAAGGCGGCCCTTGCTCTCCCACTGGCCATCGACGCGTTGATGGACGTTGCCAAGCACGGTGGGCGGATTGGTGAATGTCGAGCCCATCGGCAACCACTCGCGGACGCTGGTGCCACCGGCGCCACAGGCGATGAAACCGATCGGCACCTTGAAACGCGCGACGAGAGCATCGCCCAGCGGCGGCATGAAGCTGCCGTGCCCGCCGCTGGCTCCCGGCTGCGGATCATTCGCGAGCCGCCAGGCCTTGCCTTCCGAGGCGGCAACGCGGCCTGTCTTTGTGGCCTGCTTCTCCTCGCCGTGGTTTCCGGAATTGGATTGGCCGGTGACCACGAACACTTCCCCGACTCCCACGTGTTCGATCGCCGCGTCGGCGACCACCTTGCGCTCGTTCGAAACGCGCACTTCAACACGGTGCCATCCGCCCGCCGGTGCCCGCACCTTGCCACCAATCTTCGTGTCCTGAATCGCCCCGGGTAGTTTCTCCCACTTGTTGGTCCTTCCTTCCGTGATGATCCGCACTTCGACCGCGTTCCCTGTGTCGGCTGCTTCGGAAAGTTCCCCCGTGATCTGGATGAAGCCTGAATCCCACGAATCGCGCTGGCTGACCTGATAGTCCATCGGAGCGGTGAGAGTCAGCGTGGCCGCGTCGACCTGTGCGGCGCTCAACAGCCCGAAGAGGATGGTTCGTCGAAGAGGACGATTTTGCATGGCGGGATCGGCGGCGGGTTGCGGCGAAAGGGATCGGAGAACTCTGGTTACGGGGCCAACGGCGTCAACCTGACCGTCAGCGACTCGTAGCCGTTGGGGCGTTGGTAAAGCGCCTCTTTTTCGACGTGGGGTTTTGCGTGCAGGATGGCGACGCGCCCGACGCGTGCGATGAGGGATTGAAGCAGGCTGCGCACGATCAAGCGCGCGTGCGGTGCGCCGAGGCAGAGATGGGTTCCGAAGCCGAAGGAGATGTGCGGGTTCGGCTTTCGGTCCAGGCGGATCTCCTCCGGCGCTTCGAACACCGTTTCGTCGAAATTCGCCGAGGCCCAACCCAAGGATACGCGTCCGTCCGCATGCACCTTGACTCCATGAACGTCCGTTTCGACCGGACACACGCGTCCAATGTGCGTGAGTGGCATGAAGACGCGGAAGAATTCCTCGCCCGCGTGAACGATGCGTTTCGGGTCCGCCCGCAGGTATTCAAGGGCGTCCGGATTCCGGCCGAAATACGCGATGATGGATGAGATGCTGTGGATGATCGTGTCGCGCCCGCCGGCAAAGGTGAGGTTGCCAAAGCCCATCATCTCCCCGCGCGTCAACGGACGACCCTGATACGTTGCCTTGGTCAGCGCGCTAAAGAAATCCTCTCCCGGATTCGCCTCGGCGCGGTCGAACTGCGCGTGGAGGTAATCCTCGAGGGACGTGCCTTTCTTGAACTCGCCGCCCGTGACCTTGAAGACGTGCATGCCCCAACCGATGTAGGTGGCCGCCTCCGACTCCGGCACATCGAGAAGGCAGGTCAAAGCGTGGGATTGAACGGGCAACGCAAACTCGTTCACGATCTCGACGGATTCCCGGCCCAGCGCATCGCAAAGTTTTCCCGCGATCAATGACTCCACCTTCGTAATGACGTCCGGCTGCTTGGCGCGGGCAAAGAACGGCTCGACGATGGCGCGATACTCGGTGTGCTCCGGCGGATTGGTTTCGATGGGCAATTGGCGCATCGTCCTCACCGCTTCCTCGGACGGGATCGGGACGCGGAACGGCGCATCAGAGCTGAAGGTCTTCCAGTTCCTGGCCGCTTTCCGAACGTCCTCATGGCGCAGGATCATCGGCACCATTTCACCCTGGAACGGGCATTTGAGCACGCCGTCCTTCTGTCGGGCCTCGCGAAAAGGATCGTGTGTCTGGCTCATGGGAAATCTGCGGTGATCCTAGGCCGGGAGCCTGCAACCTCAATGCCGCAATCAATGACAGACCGGCCTCGCGTCAGCACTCGACCATCGCCTTCAAACGGTCTGCAAAGACACCGCAGGGCGCAGTCGAGCGATGGATGTTGTCCGGTGTGAAGAGCAGCGAAGGAATCCGGACATCGGTCTTCATGGCACGGTGACCTTCAGCTGCGTGATCGCGCCTTTGAACGGCGCGTTGCCCGAATACGCGGCGACGGGTTTGCCGCTGTCGTGGCCGAGGCTGAAACCCTCCGCCGGCTGCCGCGGAACGAGGCTCATCGCTTTCCCGGACACGGCGGGCTGGTCGTCGACCTTGAGGCTCATGGTGGCATCCGCGCCGAGGGACGCTGTGATGCGCATCGGTTTGGCGAGGTCGGCCGGAGAGCTGATTTCCGTGAGCGCATCTTCGCCGCCGGTGCGGACTGCGAATACGACGCGCCCCGCCTTCAAATGGAGGGCATAACCGGCGCTGAGTCCGCCTTGGGCCAGCACGACGGCATCGCGCTGCGCGGTTTCGACGGTGCACGAGATGGTGAACGGTTTGCCGCCGATCTGCGGCGCGGCTGCGGCGGAAACCGCGTCGCCTGGCTTCAGGGAATCGAGGGCGATGGCGACGGCGGCGGCGGATTTGGATGTGGCCACGGCTTTGGTCTCCTCGATCGGGTAGAGCGTCTTTGGATTCGAAACTTCTCCGGCGGGTCGGCGCGACTTCGGATTCTTGCCGCCGATCTCCGCATCCTTCTCAGCCGCGAGCGCGGCCAATTTTCGGACGATGTCCGGGTGCTCGGCGGAGACGTCCGATCGCTCGCCGATGTCCTGTTCGAGATTGTAGAGCCTGGGTGAATTGCCCTTTGCGTCGGCGGGCATGCCCTGGCCCATGCCGTCGTTCTGCGGGGTGAGCGCGAGCTTCCACAGGCCTTGGCGAACGGCCTGGAGGTTGTAGCCGTTGAAGTAGTAGTGCGCGTCGCGGGCGGCCTTCTTTGTTTTGCCGAAGAGCAGCGGCGATATGTCGCGGCCGTCGATCACGGGCTTGCCCGGGACTTTGCCGCCGGCGAGCGCGACGGCGGTCGGGAGAAGGTCGATGGTTCCCGCGACCGTGTCGGTCGAGGTGCCCGGCGCGATCCGTCCAGGCCACCAGGCGATGGTCGGCTCGCGCATGCCGCCTTCCCAGGTGCTGCCCTTGGCTCCACGTAGCGGGACGGCGCTTCCGCCGTCGCTGCCCTTGACGGCCCACGGTCCGTTGTCGCTGGTGAAGATGACGAGCGTGCGCTGGTCGAGCTTCATTTCGCGCAGCGTGTCGAGCACGCGGCCGACGCTCCAGTCCACCTCCTCCACCCAATCGCCGAAGCGGCCGTTGGCCGACTTGCCCGCGAAGGCCGCGCCCGGATGGATGGGCGTGTGGACGGCGTTGTGCGCGAGGTAGAGCAGGAACGGGCGGTCCTTGTTCTCGCGGATGAAGCCGATCGATTCATCGGTGTAGCGTTCGACGAGGCGGGTCTGCTGCTCCTCGGTGAGCAGCTCGGACACCTTTTCGTCGCGAAGGAGGGGGACAACCTGTTGTCGGGTCTCCTTGGACCGCTTCAGCATGTCGTTCGAGTAGGGAAAGCCGAAGTAGTGGTCGAACCCCTGCCGCGTCGGGAGGAACTCGGGCTGGTCACCGACATGCCACTTGCCCACGCACTGCGTCGCGTAGCCGCGCTCCTTCAACCGCTCGGCGATGGTGAACTCGGCGGGATTGAGGCCGTGAGGTTCACCCGGAAAGAACACGCCCGGCACCGAGACGCGGACCCCGTAGCAGCCGGTGAGCAGCTGGGCCCGAGACACGGAGCAGACCGGTGCGGCGTAGAAAGACGTGAGCTTCATGCCCTCGCGCGCCATGCGGTCGAGGTTCGGCGTCCGTTGCCGGGTCGCACCGAAGGGCCCGATGTCGGCGTAGCCCATGTCGTCAATGAAGATGATGACGATGTTGGGCTTCGCGGGTTTCGCTTCGGCCGCTCGGAGCGCGGCCGGCGGCGCGAGCAGCAGGAGGGTGAGAAGGGTTGTGAGTTTCATGGCTGAAGTTGGGCCGGCGACTACGGGGGCGCGTTGGACCTTTTAGCGGTCGTGATGACGAAGTCCACCAGTTCCTGGCACTTGAAGAAGCCGCTCCACATGTTGTGGCCTTGTCCGGGCGGAACGATCAGCCGCATCGAACCACCGAGGGCTTCATAGCGCTTCTTCACCTCGCCCGAGTTCGCCTCGAGCGGGACAACCTTGTCGACGTCGCCATGGATCGCGAAGAACGGCACACGTGCCCTGGCCAGGGCCGCGAGGCGGTCGACGGGATTGAACTCCGTCAGCCGTAAGGCAAGCGCATCGGTCGTGAGACGGTAGGCTCCGCCGGCTTTGGCCACGCCGGGATAGCTGGCGAGATTGCAGACGGGATAGATGCCCGCGAAGCCGGCGACTTTGTGGGCGTTATCCGCCGCCCACGAGAGGGCCATCAGGCCGCCGCGACTCCGGCCAAGCAGGATGGCTTTAGGCGCGAAGCCGCGCTTCCGGGTAAGTTCGGTGTAGAACGTCGAGTAGAGGGCGCATCCATCCGGACTACCGTAGGATTCCCCGACGTCGATGCCCGCGATGGCGATGCCGGCGGCGGTGAACTGTTCGAACATCCACTTCTCCTCGGTGCCCGGAAGGCCCGGCAACGTCGGGGCATACCAGACCCACGGGATGGTGCCCGTCGTCGGATTGGTGCTCGGAAGGATCACGAACGCGGCGCGCCCGGCGACCTCGAAGGCTTCACCCGGCAAGGGCAGCGCTTTCGGCGGTTGAGCCGCCGTGGCTGGATTAGCCGGGGCTACGAGTTGGAGGCCCATGAACAAAGCCGACACGCAGGCTTTCATCCGCGACAACGCGGATCGAACGGCCGCTGGAACGGGAGGGCGGAAGCCGGGGCACACTTTCAACCTGCTCAAAGAAATCTCACGAACGGTGCAACTTGGTATGGCATCACAACGCGGCTCTTCCAGGCCAAAGCTATTGGCGGCCGCAGCAGGCGAGACGCCCCTTCTGCCATGGGCTCCATTGTTCGGGCTCATGCCTTGGTCCTCCTTTCCGCGGTCCATTCGAGGATGGCGGCGGCGGTCACTTCGCCGATGCGCGTGCCCATCGCTTGATGCGCAGGCAGCGCGGCGGGCTGGGCCTGCGAAATGAATTCGGGCAGCGCCGCGCCGACGGCGCCGGTGGTTCGCGCGATCGGCTCTGGCGGGCGTGGA
>JBBRDN010000248.1:0-5331 GCA_038203875.1 Verrucomicrobiota bacterium | reverse complement strand
CCTGGCGTCGAAGAGGGTGAACGGCCCGTCGGCGTTCTCCTTGACGTCCTTGTAGCGGAGATCCGTCAGGGTCTTGCGCGTCGCGGCGACCACCTTGTCGTGGGTTACAAGCAGATCCGCCGTGTAGTCCGAGGCCGACGCGGTGGTGACCGCCTCCTCGAAGGCGAAGCAGCCAGTCAAAGCCGTTCCTGCCAAAGCGGCGAGCAAGGCCGCCAGCGCGAGGTCCTGTTTTCTGAAACGCATCATCCGAGAATCGAGACGCCGTGCGATCGACGCGTGTTCAATCCGCGATCACTTCCCCTTCTTCCTGGCGGGTTTCTTCTTCGCTTTCGGCTTCCGAGGCAACGGCGGTTCCCAGAGCTCGATCTTGTTTCCCTCGGGATCCATGATCCATCCGAACTTGCCGAACTCCGAGTCGTCGCGCTTCGGATCCACCTTCACGCCTTCCTTCTTCAACAGCTTCAAAAGCCCGTCGAGATCGGCCACGCGAAAGTTGATCATGAACGGTGCCTTGCTGGGAGCGAAGTAGTCCGTGTCTGCGGCGAAGGGGTTCCAGACCGTGTGCGATGCGGCACCTGACGGCTCCTTTTCTGTGCCCGAGAATACGACGTAGCCGGATTCGTCGAGCGGCAGTCCAAGGTGCTTCACATACCACGCGCGGAGCGAATCCGGGTTGGACGACTTGAAGAAAACCCCGCCGATGCCTGTAACCCTCCGTTGCATGAATGGAGCATCCCGACGACGCCGGTCTTGGCAAGCGCCGCGTGCGACCCGTAGCTTCACGCCCAGACCCACCTCCTATCCGCCTCCCGGAACCGGCGCCCGCAAAGCGCGGTTGAATTTCCCGGGGATCTGGGAGGTCATCACTACCACCATGAAATCACGTCTGACCTTCCTCGGCGCGCTGCTCGCCGGATTCGCCACCGCCGCCTCGGCCGCCACCCAGTGGGTCACCTACGAACCCAAGGCCGGCACCGCCAACGGCAAACACGTCGTGTTCCTTTCCGGCGACGAGGAATACCGCTCGGAAGAATCCGGACCCCAGCTTGGCAAGATGCTCAGCCAGCGGCACGGCTTCAAGGTCACGGTCCTCTTCTCCCAAGATCCCGACGGCACGATCAACCCGAACAACTCGACCAACGTGCCCGGAATGCACCTGCTCGATTCGGCCGATCTCGTGATCAACCAGTTCCGCTTCCGTGAACTGCCCGACGCCGACATGAAGCACTTCGTCGACTACCTCGACGCCGGCAAACCCATGATCGTTGTCCGGACGGCCACCCATTCCTTCAACTACACCAAGAACAAGCAAAGCCCCTACGCCGTTTACTCCCACAATGCCAAGGGCGGCGGCTTCGGCGGCATGACGGTCGGCCATTCCTGGACGTCCCACTACGGGAACCACGCCAAGGAAGCCACCCGCGGCCTGATCGAAGGCAAGAACGCCAAACATCCGATCCTCAATTCCGTAGTGGACGTCTGGGGCCCAAGCGATGTTTACGGCGTGAACTCCGATTTCCCGGCCGACGCCACCGTCCTCATGCACGGTTTGGTGCTCAAGGGCATGAAGGCGGATGACCTGCCCAACCTGAACAAGGCCGTCATGCCGCTGGTCTGGCTCCGCGACTACAAGGCCCCGTCCGGCAAGACGGCCAAGATCCTCAGCACCTCCATCGGCGCCGCCATAGATCTACAGAGCGAAGACCTCCGTCGATTGTTCGTCAATGCGGCCTACCAGATGACCGGCCAGACCGTTCCCAAGAAGGCGGACGTGGCCTGGATGGAGGACTTCCAACCGTCGATGTTCGGATTTAATACGTTCAAGAAGGGCGTGAAAGTCTCGGAGCACCTCCCAAAATAAGCGCCGAAGGCGCAGGATGACCCGGCCCCGGACTGATGAAGGTGATACAGTGCGAGTCCGCGCTGCCCACCGCTGGAGCGGCACAACAGGTCGTCCGCAGCCGAGAGGACGCTTCCGCAACCAAGGACCGTATAGGATCAGGGCAAGGCTGAGCGATGAACTTCATCTGCGGTTCGTAGAAAAATCCTGCAACAGAATCTGCATCTCAAAGAGACAGATGTGCAGGGACAGCCCTTCGTCAAAGGTCTCTTGTCGCTCGCTCCCAAATGCCACAATCTGTGTTGGCAAAGCTCCCACCGGACGCCCAGACAAGCACAACCGGTTGACGGGTCGAAGCGCCGGTGTGGCGAAATGGCAGACGCAGAGGACTTAAAATTCAGGGATGGCCGGTTTCAGGGTGCTTCTATGCATTTCAGGTCGCACACTATCAGGCCTGTCTTCATTGGTGATTCCCACGTTTTCACGGTTTTTCTGAGCATTTGAATTAAGAAGGCTCAGTGTCACAACTGGTGTCACAAGGAGCGGCTCGGATATTCACGGTGGCAGCATCCGCCCCGTCGCCATTGGGCCACCCGGTGCACGGGGTCCCTGCTCTAGCCGCTCAACCGTGGCCCTGCCCAGCTCGAGGACGATCCGCCATTTGGACCACCCCCGCCCGTCCTGCGCGTCTATCGTGGTTCGTTCGTTCGCTTTGAATCGGTTCATCGCCCCCATGCCGTTCCCACAACCGGAACCCACGGGATGAATCCCCCACTTCAAAGGTGGCTGCCTCTCACCCGCAAACCGACACGGAAGGACACGATTGATACGGTTGGCGTAACCGCCTAGAATCCAGTCGAAAGTTTAAGATATGCCGGACCCAGAAATCGAGATCCAGAAGCTTGAAGACCAGTTTCCACCAGTTTCAGGCCAAGCATTTGCTGATGCCCGCAAGCGGGTTCTGGCCTCCGGACAAAGCGTGCTGCAATCGGAAGGCGCGGCCATCTACAAGGTATCCCAGGATGGAAGCCGGGAATTTGTAAAGCGGATCGAGCCCCCGTTTCCGGTGGTATCCGGTAGCGTCTACACGATCCGGTGAACTCCCCCACACCAAGGATGCGGATGTTCGCCGGGCCGAACGGCTCCGGCAAAAGCGTCCTGAAATCCTCTCTGCGCCCGGAACTCCTGGGGGTGTATCTGAACGCGGACGAAATCGAGCAGGCGGTGAAACGTGACGGCTGGCTTTATCTGCCGTCTTACGGGGTCCAAACGAGTCCGGAGGAAATCCTGCCCTTTTTCGCCACTTCACCCCGGCTTCGAGAGAAGGGCTTGGGAGACGAGGCGCTCAAGCTGAGATTCTTGCAGGGCCGTCTCGATTTCGGGGGAACCCTCGTGAATTCCTATCTTGCGGCCGTCATCGTGGAATTTCTGATCCGCAAACTCCTCGAAGAGCGGGTCACGTTCACATTCGAAACGGTCATGTCGCATCGGTCGAAGGTGGATTTGCTGGAAACGGTGCAGAGGTCGGGTTACCGGACATACCTCTATTTCGTGGCGACGGATGATCCACAGATCAACATCTCGCGTGTCCGCAACCGCGTGGAGCTGGGCGGCCACCCGGTCCCGGAGGACAAGATCGTGAAACGCTATCACGATTCGCTTGATCAACTTTTGCCCGCGATACGCCACACGAACCGCGCCTACATTTTCGACAATTCGACCGACAGCGCCGACCGACGGCACACATGGCTGGCCGAAGTAACCGACGGTCGGGAGTTGGTGCTGAGGAGCGATAGGATGCCGGCCTGGTTCAAACGGGCCGTCTTGGACAAAATCAGCAGGCGGCGCCCCGAGCACCCGTGACCTGACCTCGCCAGACTGAGCCATAGTGGATGAGAGTCTGGGCCGAAGAAAGGCACAGACGATGAAAGGGAAGAGATACAGGACGGAGGAGAAGATCCGGATCTTGCGGGACGTGGACGTAGGGAGGTCGATCCGGGAAGTCTGCAAGGAGAAGAACATCTCGGAAGCGACGTATCACCGGTGGCGGAAGCAGTTCGGGCTGATGGAGGTGGACGAGGCCAGGCGGCTGAAGGAGCTGGAGCGGGAGACCACCGAGCTGAAGAGGATGCTGGCGGAGTCGCTGCTGAAGAACCGGGTCCTGGAGGCCGTATGCGAAAAAAAGCTCTGAGCCCGGCGGCGCGCCGGGAGGCGGCGCAGCGGTTGGGGTCCACCGGGGTGTGCTCGGCCCGCGCGGCGTGCCGCATCCTGAAGCTGGCGCGGTCGACCTACCGGTATCGGGGACGCCCGCCATCCGAACAGGAGGGGGCGCTGCACCGGCGGCTGAAAGAGTTGTCGGAGCAGCATCCGCGCTACGGCTACAGCCGGATAGCGGCGCTGCTGCGGCAAGAGGGCTGGCAGGCCGGGAAGCGCCTGGTGCAGCGCTGGCGGAGGAACGAAGGCCTGAGAGTGCCGCCCACGAGGCGCAAGCAGGTCCGGCGCGGTGTTTCCACCGGGCTTCCAACCCGGGCCGCGCACCGGTGCCATGTGTGGACGTGGGACTTCATCGCCGACGCGACCGTGCGGGGCGGAGCCCTGCGGATGCTGACGATCCTCGACGAGCACACGCGCGAATGCCACGTGCTGCGGGCGGACCGGGCGCTGAAGTCCAGGGACGTGCTGGACTGGCTGGGCCGGGCCGTCCGGGAACACGGGGCGCCCCAATATCTGCGGAACGACAACGGCCCCGAGTTCATAGCCAAGGAAGTGCAGCGGTGGCTGAAGGACAACGGCGTGAAGACCCTCTACATGGATCCGGGCAGCCCGTGGCAGAACGGGTTCGAGGAAAGCTTCCACGGACGGTTCCGCGACGAGTGCCTCAACCGGGAGCAGCTCCACACCCTCACCGAGGCGCGCGTGGTCATCGAGGACTACCGCCGGGCATACAACCAAAGGCGGCCCCATAGCCGGCTGGGCTACCTGAGCCCCGAACGCTTCGCCCAGAGAGAACCTCCATCCCCGGTTGCGGTCGGGCTCCGCCCTCCCTCCACCGGGGATGGACAAACCAACACACACCAACAACCATCAACCAGCGCCTGAGACTCTCTTATCCCCTGGAGCAGTTTGTGCGGTCCGGTCACTGGCCCACCCCGCTGTGCCGAAACCCGACAGCGCGGGAATGAAATGCGCGTAGGAAATGACGGCGAAGACATAGACTCCGTAACGCGCCAGCTTGGCGATAAATTTGACCGCCATGCGGTCAAGGTGATTGTGCTTTCGTGCGCCAATGCGTGTTGAACGGCCAGTCGGAGCAGCCAGCCAAAGAGCCAGGCAAAGAATGCAAAAATGACGGCGTAGAATACCGCTCCCTCGAAAGTGGAGCGCTTTAGGGAGGCGCTGATTTAATCCGCCCGCCTTCGAGCTATGGAGCAGACGAGTGGAGCGTGGTTTCCTAGACTTGGGCCATGACGCACCAGCCGAGTTTTGCGCAG
>JBBRDN010000247.1:0-5332 GCA_038203875.1 Verrucomicrobiota bacterium | reverse complement strand
GAGTCCCATCCATCCTCCCTCGTCGGCCTTCAGCACCGGAGGTGCGAAAGAGAGTAGCCCACGGCGTGAGCCGTGGGTCGGGTTTCCAAAGAAGGAAAAGCCCTGGAAGGGCGACAGAAAGGCGTCTGCCGCTCGTCCCATCCATCCAACGCCGGAGAGCGCCGGAAGACACGCGCCAAGCAACCTCCCACCATCCCATCTGTGTTGATCTGTGTGCATCTGTGGTTGTCGGTCTTCGGGCCTGATCACTGGGCCCAGGGAATGCCCGCGGCCTTGGCATCGGCGGCGTAGTCGGCGATCTGGCGGGCGGTCAGCGTGGGGGCTTCGGAGGCATCGGCCGAACAGCGGCGATACCAGGTGACGGTGCGTTCGATCGTCTGCGGAAAATCCCAGACGGGCTGCCACTTGAGGAAATGAAACGCCTTGTCCGTGGCGAGATTGAGGAGCTTGGCCTCGTGAACGGCCTTCGGATCGCTGCGGTCTTCCCAACGGCCTGGCCAGTGTTTGAGCACTTCCTGCACGAGATCGGCCACGGTGCGGTTCGAGGCCAGCGCGGGACCGAAGTTGAATCCGCCGCAGAGGGGTTGGAGCACAGGAGGCGCGGAGGCCCGGTGCAGGCTGGCGCCGAGCTGCAGGTAACCACTCAGCGGTTCGAGCACATGTTGCCACGGACGGGTGGCCACCTTGTTGCGGACGGGAATGGTCTCGCCGCGGTGCAACGCGCGGATGCAGTCGGGCACGATGCGGTCGAGGGCCCAGTCGCCGCCGCCGATGACGTTGCCCGCGCGGCCCGAGGCCAGCTTCACCGGCGAATCGGCTCCCGGGAAATACGACCGGCGATAGGCGCTGATGACGAGTTCGGCCGCTCCCTTGGAGGACCTGTAGGGATCATGGCCTCCCATCGGATCCTCCTCGCGGTAGCTGTGGACCCATTCCTTGTTTTCGTAGCACTTGTCGGTGGTCACCGCCACGACCACGCAGGGAAGCTTGGCCAGACGGATCGCTTCGAGCACATGGACGGTGCCGAGGACGTTGGTCGCGTAGGTCTCGACCGGCTGCTCGTAGGAAAGACGGACGAGCGGCTGGGCCGCGAGATGGAAGACGAAGTCGGGCTTCGCTGCGTCCACCGCCTGGCGCACGACGCCGAGGTCGCGGATGTCCCCGAGCCGATGGTGCAGGCGCGAGGCGAGTCCCAGCTCATCGAAGAGCGCGGGCGTCGTCGCGGGCGACAAGGCCAGGCCGGTCACTTCGGCACCGAGGGACAGGAGCCATTCGGCCAGCCACGAACCCTTGAAGCCGGTATGGCCGGTCAGCAGGACGCGTTTGCCGCGGTAGATGTCGCCGAAAGCCGTCATCACCAGACTTACCACGGAGCTTTGCCGGAATCCCAGAGACGATTGAGCAGGAGAAACTCCTGGTAGGTGTCCATCGGCTGCCAGAACCAGCCGTGCTGGTAGGCCATGAGCTGGCCGTCCGCCGCGATCTTCCGGATGGGCTCCTGCTCGAACATCAACTGGTCGCTGTTGCCGATGTAGGAGAAGATTTTCCGGGAAGCCACGAAGTAGCCGCCGTTGATCCAGCCGCCCTCGGTCTGCGGCTTCTCGTTGAACTCGGTGACCGCGCCGCCCGGCTTCATGCCGAGCTCGCCGAAGCGGCCCGGCGGATGGACCGCCGTCAGCGAAAGCAGCTTCCCGTGCGAATGGTGGAACTCGATCGACTTCGAGATGTCCACGCTCCCCACGCCGTCTCCATAGGTGAAGAGGAACTCCTGGTCGTCGCCGAGATACTTCTCGATCCGCGCAATGCGCCCGGCCGTCATCGTCTCCTGGCCGGTGTCGGCCAACGTCACCGTCCAATCCTCCTCGTCGTGGTGGTTGTGGATCGTCAACTGCGGTTCATGCCCGAGCTTCAGCGTGACGTCGCTCGTCATCCAGAGGTAGTTCCGGAAGAAGTCCTTGATCACGTCGCCCTTGGAGCCCAGGCAGAGGATGAACTCCCGGTGCCCATGCGCGGCATACGTCTTCATGATGTGCCACAGGATCGGCCGATCACCGATCGGCACCATCGGCTTGGGCCGATACTCCGTCTCCTCCCGGAGCCGGGTTCCCTTGCCACCGCAGAGTATGACGACTTTCATGTTTGCTGTGCCGGAGGCTCTGGGGTCCAAAACCTTCGTTCAAGACCGAACGTAATCGATTTGGGACTCAACCGCCGTTCGAACCGGCATTAACAGCCGGTCAAGCAGGCGCCCATCCTTCGGAAATCACCTCGGTCTTCTAGGGAGACGCTGAACAATGCGGCATTTGCGTGGGTTCTGATTTGGGCGGGTCGAATCGGCGATGGCGAATCGGAAAAAGGTGCCTGCGAACTGCGGTGGGCGGGTCGGTCTCGGTCGGAGGGAGGTGGTTGGGCGCCGGTTTTTCCTGCTTCAACCTGTTCTCCGCACTGTTTTCAGGCCGCCGCCATGGTCCGCCCGGCGATCAGCACGTTGGCCAGGCCGAAGAGCGCGTGGAGTTGATGCCCGTTCTTGGCCAGGCCTCGATAGCGCACTTTCCGGTGACGGAAGAGGTTCTTCACGATGTGGAAGGGATGCTCCACGAACGCCCGCACCGAGGCCTTGAGATTCTCGGTTGCTTGGACCGCCGCTTTCTCCGCGCCTTCGGCCATCGTTTTGATCGTCCCGCGTTTGCGCGCGATCTGCCAGTCGATCGGGCGTGCCAGGGCCACGATCTCCGGGCGCTTCTCCACGCCGGTGTAACCCGCGTCGGCGTGCACCTGCCGCTCCTGTCCGTGCAAGAGTTCCGCGGTCTTCGTCACGTCGGCCACATTCGCAGCCGTGACCACCACGGTGTGCACCAGCTTGCTGTCCCGGTCTGCGCCGATATGCGCTTTCATCCCGAAATACCACTGGTTCCCCTTGCGCGTCTGGTGCATCTCGGGGTCGCGCTCCTTCTTCTGGTTCTTGGTGGAAGAGGGTGCGGCGATCAATGTGGCGTCGACCAGCGTGCCTTCCCGCAGGAGCAGGCCGCGCGCGCTCAGATCGGCGTTGATGGCTGCGAAGAGGCCTTTGCACAGGTCGTGCGTTTCGAGCAGGCGGCGGAACTTCAGGAGCGTGGTGGCGTCGGGCACGCCGTCGGCCTGGAGATCGATGCGGGCAAAACCTTGCAGCGTCTGGCTGTCGTAGAGGGCGTCTTCGAGGGCTTCGTCGGCCAAGCCATACCATTGCTGGAGGAAGTAGACGCGCAGCATCCGCTCCAGCCCGATGGGCGGACGCCCGCGTTCGCCTTTCGGGTAGAAAGGTTCGATGACGGCGAGGAGCTGCGTCCACGGCACGGCCTCCTCCATGCGCGCGAGGAACTTCTCCCGGCGGGTGGTCCTCTTCTTGGTGGCAAACTCGGCCTGCGCAAAACTCGGCTGGTGCGTCATGGCCCAAGTCTAGGAAACCACGCTCCACTCGTCTGCTCCATAGCTCGAAGGCGGCCGGATTAAATCAGCGTTTCCCTAAGTGCGCATGCGCAGCTTTCTGCAAACTTTACCACTACTACCAATTCGTCCGGAGGATGGACGTTGGGATGGAAAGGAACGACCAATGGGGCCTTCACTCCCTATGGGGTCCAATACTCAGGTTCAGCTGGTGCGGGAAACTGGGAATACTGGGGCCGTGTGCCTAATGCGGATGGAGTGTTCAGGAAGAACGTCGGGCCGGGAACGATCGTAGCGGCCGGGCAAGGGACATTTCCGGTTGGAAGTATCAGTGCCGTCCCCGGCCCGAACGGTAGCCCTGACAATTTTGCAGTCGCGCGCTACACGATACCCTCCAGCGGAACCTACCAGGTAACTGTATGGGGCACGGCATCCGGATCCGGTGACATTGATGTCCACGTAGCGGCCAACTCGGTCGAGAACTTCGGAAAATTTGTAACTCCGGGGGGATCTGCGGCTTTCACCAACACCGCCTTCTATCAGGCAGGAGATGTTATCGACCTCGCCGTCGGCCGGGGAACTGACAACAGCAGCTCAGCCTCAGTCTATCTATTCGATGCGAAAGTGGAGCCTGCGGCGCCAGTAGGGACGGTGCTTTCGAGCAGTTTTTCCCTCACCACGAACTCGAATGCAGGTTGGACCTTGGGATGGAAGGGGACAACGAATGGGACGTTCACTCCCTTCACGGCGCGCTTCTCCGGCTCCTTTGGCGCAGGGAACTGGGAATACTGGGGCCGCGTGGCCAATTCCGAGGGATATGTCCGCAAGAACGTTGGTCCGGTTGAGTTCACTGTTGGGGGCCAGGGCACATTCCCGGTGGGGAGCATCAACGCTGTCCCCGGTCCGAACGGAGCACCGGATAACTTTGCGGGCGCGCGCTACACCATTCCCTCCAACGGAACCTACCGGGTTACGGTGTGGGGCACGGCTTCGGGTTCGGGAGACATCGACGTCCATGTCGCTAGCAACTCGGTTGAAGACTACGGAAAATCCGTGGCTGCTGGCGGAACTGCCGCTTTTACGAATACCGCTTCCTACGCTGCCGGCACGGTGATCGACATCGCGGTCGGACGGGGAGCCGACAACAACAATAATGGCTCCGTCTACCTCTTCGATGCGAAAGTGGAATCGCTAGGTGGTGGCTTCATTCCTCCTCCTGATGTTGCCTTTTCGCCTGCCGCCGGCGTCTTCACAAATCTGACGACTGTGACACTGGTGAACAACGTCGGCTCCGGCCAGATCCGCTACACGGTCAACGGCTCGGATCCCACGGCGAGTTCGACCCTTTACTCGACTCCCCTGACGCTGACGGGCAGCTCCACCTTCCGGGCCGGTCTGTTCCTCAACGGCTTCCCGATCTCGGCCGTCTCCACCGGCGCCTTCACCCAGGTGCTGGCGGATGGGGTCAAGTTCGGTCCCACCCCCGGCCTGTTCACCAACCAGCTGACTGTCCGACTGACCAACATCGTGGGAGTCGGCGAAGTCCGGTTCACGATCAACGGCGCGAACCCGACGGTTGGTTCCACGCTCTACAGCGGCGCGTTCACCATCACCAGCAACGCGACGATCCGGGCGGGAGTGTTCCTCAACGGATCGCCGGTTTCCCTCGTTGCACTCGGCGACTACGGCCGCGTCTACGCGCTCGATGACGGCGTGCCCAACAGCTGGAGGCTCCAATACTTCGGCGCGGGTTACCTGACCGATCCCCGGGTCGGCGCCGGAACGGATGCGGACGGCGACGGCAGCTCCAACCTGCAGGAGTATCTGGCCGGAACCGATCCGCTGAATCCGCTGTCCGGCTTCACGGTCGGCATCCAGGCGATTCCGCGCATCACCTTCGTCTCCATCC